>NZ_QTQF01000062.1:0-28404 GCF_003854235.1 Burkholderia sp. Bp8998 | reverse complement strand
GGCTGCGGGCGGCATTCGAACGGGTTCGAATGCGAACGGCGAAGCGGCGGGCTTGGGTCCGCCGCTTGCGCATGGGGAGCGGGGCGACAGGTGCGTCGAAACGCGACACCGGCGGCCGGATCGCAGCGGCCCGATCCCGATCCCGATCGCGTGATGGCCGGCGGTGCCTGCCGCGCCCATTGTTGGTACGATCCCGCGTATCGTCCACGCCGGCGTCGCATGCCGCCGGCCCATCGGCCGCGCGACTGCACGATAGCGCGGCCACGTTCGGGAGAAGCGGTTCATGCTGCAGGCGTTCGCGGTCTTGCTGACCTTCCAGTGTCTCGGGGAAGGGGTGTCCTACCTGTCCGGCCTGCCGGTGCCGGGCCCGGTGATCGGCATGCTGCTGCTGTTCGGCTTCGTGATGCTGCGCCCGCAGGTGGCCGACGCGATCGAGCCGACCGCGCTCGAGCTGCTGCGCCATCTGTCGCTGCTGTTCGTGCCGGCCGGCGTCGGCATCATGGTGTCGGCCGACCGCGTGCGCGGCGATGTGCTCGCGGTCGTCGTCGCGCTGGCGGTGAGCACGTCGCTCGCGATCGCCGTGACGGCACTCGTCACCCGCGCGTTGCTGCGGCGCCAGCGGCGTGCGGGCGGCACGGCGGAGGGCACGCAATGACGGCGTTCCCGAAACTCGGCGCGATCTGGGTCTATCTCGCCGCGACCCCGCTGCTCGGCCTGACGATCACGCTGATCGCGTACCTGATCGCACAGGCCATCTATGCACGCGCGCGCTTCAACCCGCTCGCGAACCCGGTGCTGATCGCGGTCGCGCTGATCGTCGTGCTGCTGACGATCACGCACACGCCGTATCCGACGTATTTCGAGGGTGCGCAGTTCGTTCACTTCCTGCTCGGCCCGGCGACCGTCGCGCTGGCGCTGCCGCTGTACCGCCAGTGGTCGAAGCTGCGGCGCGCCGCGGTGCCGTTGCTCGTCGGGCTGCTGGCGGGCTCGCTGACCGCGATCGTGTCGGCGGTCGGCATTGCCGCGCTGTTCGGCGCGTCGCACCAGACGATCGCGTCGCTCGCGCCGAAATCCGCGACCACGCCGATCGCGATGGCGGTCGCGCAGGCGATCGGCGGGATTCCGTCGCTGACGGCAGTGCTGGTGATTTCGACCGGGATCTTCGGTGCCGTGTGCGCCCGCGCGATCCTGAACGTGCTGCGCATCGAGGAGCCGGCCGTGCGCGGTTTCGCGCTCGGCGTCGCGTCGCACGGGATCGGCACCGCGCGCGCGTTCCAGGTCAGCGAGGAGGCCGGCGCGTTCGCGGGCCTCGGGATGGGGCTGAACGGCGTGCTGACCGCATTCGTCGTGCCGATCCTGCTGCCGGTGCTGTCGCGCTGGATCTGAGCGGCACCGGGCACCGGGCATCGGCGGCGCGCGATGCTATCGGTTTCCCTGATGGCCGCGTGCGCCGCGCCGGCCGGCCGGGCGTCTGCCGCGCATGTATCGTTGCCGTTATCTGGAGAATTCAGGAACCGGCACGGACATTCGTGCAGCGATCGGCTAACGTTGCATCGGCGCCGTCGTCGCACGCCGACGTCCGTTGCGTGCGTGCCGGCGTTCGACCCACAACCAACAATCGACAAGGAGTTCCGGCCATGACGAAGTCTCGCGTGGTTTCGGTGGCAGTGGCAGTAACGGCGTCGTTCGGTCTGCTGTTGACCGCCGCGCCGGCGGCATACGCGCAGGATCCGGCGTCCGCACCGACGCAGCAGCAGCTCGACAAGGCGCAGAAGAAGGCCGCCCGCAAGGCGGCCCGCGCGCGCCACGCGAAGGACCTGAAGGCGATCGGCACGGGCAGCGGCTACCGGCTGACCAACGACCAGAGCAACTATCCGCAGAACGCGGTGGAAAAGGCGCCCGCGACGAAGGCGGCGCCCGCGCCGGCTCCCGCCGCGCCTGCCGCGCCGGCATCGGGCCAGTAAGGGCCAGTAACGGCCCGCCTTCGCGCGATGACAAACGGCGCCGGGTCGACCGGCGCCGTTTGTCCTTGTGCGTCCCGCGCGGGCGGCACGCGCCGCGGTCCCGGGCGCTCCGGGACGCACGGCAATCCACCCACCCGCGTTACGACGCGAGCTTCGCGGCGAGTTCCGCGACGTGCTTGCCCTGGTAGCGCGCGATGTCGAGTTCGTTCGCGCTCGGCTGACGGCTGCCGTCCGCGCCCGCGAGCGTGGTCGCGCCGTACGGCGTGCCGCCCGTGATCTCGTTCATGTTGACGAGCCCGCTGCACGCATAGGGCACGCCGACGATCACCATCCCGTGGTGCAGCAGCGTTGAATGGAACGACGTGATGGTCGTTTCCTGGCCGCCGTGCTGCGTGCCGGTCGACGCGAACACGCTGCCGATCTTGCCGACGAGCGCGCCCTTCATCCACAGGCCGCCGGTCTGGTCGAGGAACGTGCGCATCTGGCCGGCCATGTTGCCGAAGCGGGTCGGCGTGCCGAAGATGATTGCGTCGTAGTCCGCGAGTTCGTCCACGGTGGCGACAGGTGCGGCCTGGTCGACCTTGACGCCGATCGCCTTCGCCTGGTCGACGGGAATGGTTTCCGGCACGCGCTTGAGCGTGACCTCGACGCCGGGCACCGATGTCGCGCCTTCCGCGACGTGCTGCGCCATCGTTTCGACGTGCCCGTAGGACGAGTAGTAAAGAACGAGTACCTTGGCCATGTTGCGAATCTCCGATTGAGAAGGCCCCGCGGTCAGCGGGGCCCGATGTTCCGAACGGGCGTCATGCCCACTCGGCCGTCACTTCGACCGGGCGCAGGTCGAATACCAGCACCTCGGCGTCCTTGCCGTCGGCGAACGTCAGCGCATGTTCGCCGCGGATGCGCGCGCCGTCGCCTTCGCCGAGCGTCACGCCGTTGACCGTCACGCTGCCGCGTGCGACATGCACGTAGGCGAAGCGGTCCGGTGCCAGTTCGAGCGTGGCGCGCTCGTCGCCGTCGAACAGGCCCGCGAAGATCCGCGTGTCCTGGCGGATCTTCAGCGAGCCGCCGTTACCGTCGGGCGACACGATCGGCGTGAGCTTGCCGCGCTTGTCGGCTGCCGCGACATTGGTCTGCTGATAGCGCGGCTCGGCACCCTTCTCGGACGGCCCGACCCAGATCTGCAGGAAGTGGACGGGCGTTTCGTGCGAGTGGTTGAACTCGCTGTGACGCACGCCGGTACCCGCGCTCATCAACTGGACGTCGCCCGGCACGATCACCGACCCGGTGCCCATCGAATCCTTGTGCTCCAGTGCACCGTCGAGCACGTACGACAGGATTTCCATGTCGCGGTGCGGGTGCGTACCGAAGCCGCGGCCCGGTGCGACGCGGTCGTCGTTGATCACCAGCAGGTCGGAGAAGCCGACTTGCTTCGGATCGTAGTAATTCGCGAAAGAAAACGTGTGACGGGAGCTGAGCCAGCCATGCTCGGCACGGCCACGTTGGTTTGCTGCACGAGTCTCGATCATGATTTTTCCTGGATGTCCGCCGGACCTCGGAAGTGGGCCCGGCCGTTCGTTGAGATGAATCTTAGGTCAATCGATTTGACAAATAAATGGCTGATGAGATAATGACTGTCACTTCGGAGTGGACAATATGGAATTCAACGACCTGAGGATCTTCGTCGCGACCGTCGACGCGGGCAGCTTCACGGCGGCGGCCGACCAGCTGATGCTGTCCAAGCAGTTCGTGAGCCGGCGCACGATGGCGCTCGAGGCGTCGCTCGGCGTGCGCTTGCTGCTGCGCAACACCCGCAATCTCGCGGTCACGGAATCGGGGCAGGAGTTCTATGCGCGCGCGCAGCGGATCCTCGCCGAGATCGCCGACGCCGAGCAGGCGATGTCGGTGCGCAGCACCGAGCTGCACGGCTCGCTGAAGATCAGTGCGCCGCTGTCGTTCGGGATCACGCACGTGTCGCCGTTGATCGCCGAATTCCTGTCCGCGCATCCGGCCGTGCGGCTGAACCTCGACCTGACCGACCGGCGCGTCGACCTGATCGGCGAGGGCTTCGACCTCGTGCTGCGGATCGGCGCGCTCGAGGATTCGACGCTGATCGCGCGCCCGCTCGGTGCGTGGCAGATGATCGCGTGCGCGAGCCCCGCTTACCTGAAACGGCAGGGCACGCCCGCGACGCCGGCCGACCTCGCCGCGCATACGTGCCTGCTATATGGACGCGAGCGGCGCGTCGGCTGGGAATTCCGGATCGACGGCGCGGCGCGCACGTTCGATGTGCAGGGCCCGCTCGTCGCGAACAACGGCGAAGTCGTGCGCGACGCGGCGATCGCGGGGCTCGGCATCGCGCTGCTGCCGAATTTCATCGTCGGCGCCGCGCTCGACAGCGGTGCGCTCGTGCCGGTGCTCGACGCGTATGCGCCGTCGCCGATCACGCTGAACGCGGTGTTTCCGCAGCATCGGGAAGGGTTCGTCACGCTGCGGACGTTCATCGGGTTCCTGGCGGAGCGGCTGGGCGGGCGGGCGTAGCGGGCGGGCTCGGCGCGGACATGTCGATCCCGCATGGCGGCCGATCCGTTCGCGCGCATCGTCGGGCGCCGATTGATCGGCCGTGCGCATTCGCGTTAGGCTTCGGCGGGGGCGACGGCCCGCAACGCATGTCGGGCCGGGTGTTTTTACCTCGAATCGTATCGGGCACGTAGCTTCTACTCACCGCGATCCACGACGAGTCCAGTCCATGACAATCAAGAACCGATCGAATGCTCGCGCCGGCGAGCGAGGGCAAGCCGCGCGTCGCGGCCGGCATGTGCGGCGCGCGAACCTGCAATTCGCCGTGCTATTGGCAGTACTGACTATCTCGCCGATGGTTGCCCAGGCGGCCGGCTTCGACTGCGCGAAGGCCGCTTCGCCGACCGAGAAGGTGATCTGCGCGGACGCCGGGCTGTCGTCTCTCGACGGCCAGTTGGCGGCGGCGTGGAAGAAGGCGCTCGCGAAAGGCGGCGATACGGCCGCGCTGAAGGCTGCGCAGTTGAGATGGCTCAAGCAGCGCGACCGCTGCGGCACCGACGCGTCGTGCGTCGGCGATCGCTATCGCGAGCGGCTCGCGAGCCTGAGCGGCGCACCGCTTGCGGCCGACCGCTGGCAGCAGACGTGGTATCGCGACAGCGACAACCCGTCGTTCGGCGGCGTGCTGACGTTCACCGGCGCTCCGCCGCGCCTTCACTTCGAACTGAGCGGCACCAACGGCGCAAATACCGGCGGACTCAGCGGCGATATCGAACTGCACGGCGACCGCGGCACGTTTCGCCAGGATCATTGCCGGCTCGATTTCAGCCGCAAGGGCGGGCGCGTACAGGTCGCGCAACAGGGTGGCGATTGCGGTGCCGGCGCGGGTGTCGTGTATTCGGGTGACTACGTGACGGCGTCGAAGGCGCAGGCGAGCGCACCGGCCGACCTCGTGACGCTGAAGGTGCTGACCGATGCGCGGCAGAACGCGATCGCGCACACGCTGCTCGGCGCCGACTATCAGACGCTTGTCGACACCATCAACGACAGCGCGGACGAGAAGGATCTCGATGGCCTGAACGCTGCCGTGACGTCGTACTGGGTGCGCGGCATCGCGACGACGAACGCCGCGATCGTGATGCGCCGGGGCGGCGAGCTCTGGATCGGGTTGCTCGTGTTCGATGCGCATGACAAGGTGCGCATGCGCTATTACTCGAACGTGCCGGCGTGGAAAAAGGCCGTGCCGAAGACCATTCGCGCGTGGCACGACAATCTCGACAAGACCTATCCGATCGATGTGATGTGATTCGGTGGCCGGTGCGCCGATAGGCGCGTCGGCCGCACATGACACGTTTGTTACGTGACAATTGTCCACTAAATTGAGACGGCCAATCTTGTTTTGAGGGATTGATGATTTCCCATGAGACAGTAGACTGCACCCGTGCTTCGCCAGAACCGCTCCGCAGCGTGCCAGGACGGCGCGACCGGGACGGATTCTTCGGCGGCGGGCCGACCGGCCCGCGGTTCGATCGTGCGAGGCGGGTTCGCTGTCGATTCGTGGGTTCGCCGTTCGGCGGACGTCGGCACCGAATGCGTCAAACCGTCAATTCAAGGTGATTGCTATGCGTTACGTTTCGCTGGAGTCGAAGAAGGACGAGCTGCTGCTGGCGGCTCGCGTGCTGATGATGATCCTGTTCGTGCTGTTCGGCTGGCAGAAGCTGAACGGCTTCTCGGGCACGGTCGCGTACATGGCGTCGACGGGGGCGCCGTCGCCCGAGCTGTCGGCGGTGATCGCGGTGGCGGTCGAGCTGGTCGGCGGCGCGCTGATCGCGGTCGGGTTCTATACGCGTCCGCTCGCGCTGGTGTTCGCGGTCTACACGCTCGCGACCGCGTTGATCGGGCATCGTTACTGGGCGCTGCAGGGCATGGATCAGTACCTTGCGATGATCAACTTCTACAAGAACATCAGCATTATCGGCGGGCTGCTGTTGCTCGCGGTGAGCGGGCCGGGCCGGTATTCGTTCGACCGGAAGTAAGCGGGCGCGAGATTTCGTGCCGCACGACGGGCCCGGTGCGCGGAAGCGCACCGGGCCTTGTTTCGTCATCCGCACGCCGTCGACGTGCGACCGAAATCGACATCGGTTGCCGGTTCTCGTATAGATTGGGGCCCCTCATCCCCTTTCATCGTTGGCTACCGTGTCGCATCCGACCATCCTTCTCATCGGCGCGTCCGGCCTGCTCGGCCGGGCGGTTGCCGCGTCGCTGTCCCGCGAATCGTCGCTGACACTGGTCGCGACCATCCGGAACCCGGACACCGCGGGCGCACGGCGCCTCGCCTTGCCGCCGGAAAACATCGCCCGACTCGACGTGCTCGATCAGCCGGCGCTCGAACGTCTCTTTGACACCTGCCGCCCGGCCGCCGTGATCATCTGCGCCGCCGAACGTCGCCCGGACGTCTGCGAACGCGACCCCGCGGCCGCGCGCGCGATCAACGTCGACGCGCCGGCCCGCATCGGCGCGCTCGCCGCGCGCTACGGCGCGTGGACGCTCGGCATCTCCACCGACTACGTGTTCGACGGCAAGGCCGCGCCGTACCGCGAGGAGGCCGTGCCGAACCCGCTGAACATCTATGGCCGCACCAAGCGGGAAGGCGAGGCCGCGTTGCTCGCCGCGTCGCCGCTGGCCTGCGTGCTGCGCCTGCCGTTGCTCTACGGCCCGATCGTCGACTGGCGCGAGTCGGCCGTCACGAGCCTCGTGCCGGCGATCGTCGCGTCCGCGCGACCGGGCGCCGACGCGGTCGGCATGGATGCCTGGGCGATCCGCTATCCGACTTACACACCGGACGTAGCGGAAGTGATCCGCGACCTGACGCTGCGCCAGCTTGCGGGTTCGCCCGTCACGGGCATCCGTCATTGGTCGGGCGAGGAACCGATGACGAAGTACGACATCGCGCAACGGATCGCGGCCGCGCTCGGCATCGACGCGGCGCTCGCGCGGATCGACACGCCGGCCGATGCGACGCCGCGTCCGTACGATTGCCATCTGGATGCATCGCGCGTGCGCGCACTCGGGATCGAGCATGCGACGCCGTTCGCGGCGGGGCTGCAAGCCGTGTTGCGTGATGCGCCGCCGCTGCCGTAAGCGCGGCGCGCGCCGCGCCGCCGCAACGCGCCACGGCGGTCATCGTCCGTGCATCGCATCACGCCACGCTGCGCAACATTCCCGCTTGCCGGGAAGCGTCGGGGCACGGGGCTGTGCGTCCGGTGCGACGATACCCTGACGCGTTCGGACACATCGCGAGAACAAGAGGCCGGTCGCGTCGCGCATCGTGCGCCGGCCGCCGGTCCAGCGGCCATTGCCGCCGCGGTTAGCCGGCGGCGCGGTACCGCAATGGCCGACGTGCGGCGACCTCGCGACCTGGCTCGGCGTGAGTGCGCCCGGGCTCGACTGGCTGTCCGACCGCTGGCGCGTCGATGCGCGCGGCAGCGACTCGCCGCTGCATCACTACACGTACGCGGGCTACGACAAGCGTCGCGGCGGCTGCCGACTGATCGAGATCCCGAAGGGCCGGCTGCGCGAAGCGCAGCGCCGTCTCCTGCACGGGCTGCTCGACCGGATTCCGCCGCACGACGCGGCGCACGGCTTTCGCAAGGGGCGCGGGATCGTGTCGTTTGCCGCGCCGCATGCGGATCGCGACGTCGTCGTCCGTTTCGATCTCGCGGACTTCTTCGTGTCGGTCCGCGCGGCGCGGGTCCATGCGCTGTTCACGACGCTCGGGTATCCGTCGGAAGTCGCGCGGACGCTGACCGCGCTGTGCACCAACCGCGTGCCGTCGGCGCGGCTGCTCGCGCCCGACCTGCGCGACCGGTTCGACTGGACCGCCCGCCAGCGCTACCGCAACCGCCACTTGCCGCAGGGCGCACCGACCTCGCCGGCGCTCGCGAACCTGTGCGCGTTCCGCCTCGACATGCGGCTCGCCGCACTCGCGCGTTCGCTCGACGCGACCTACACGCGCTATGCGGACGATCTCGCGTTCTCGGGCGGCGGCGCGTTTGCACGCGAGGCCGAGCGGCTGCAGGCGAGGGTCGCCGCGATCGCCCTCGAGGAAGGCTTCGCGCTGCAGTTGCGCAAGACGCGCGTGATGCGGCGCGGCGAGCGGCAGCAACTGGCCGGCGTGGTCGTCAATCGTCATCCGAACCTGGCGCGCGACGAATTCGACCTCCTGAAGGCCATCATGACCAACTGCATCCGCCACGGACCGGCGTCGCAGAATCGCGCCGCGCACCCGGATTTCCGCGGCTACCTGGCCGGGCGCGTCGCCCATGCAAGCGCGCTGAACGCCGCGCGCGGCGCGAAGCTGCATGCGCTGTTCGCGCGGATCGCGTGGGACGGGTGCAGCTTCGGCACGTAAACCGCCGCGCCGGCGCCGACGCTGGCGGGCCAAGGAAGCCGAGTGTGCGCAGGACCGCAAAAGTCCTCGAACACGAGGGATGCGCACTGCTATCATTCGCGCCATGCCGCGCCTGTGACAGGGGGCGACGCCCGGTGGCGAGGCGGTCGCCACCGACGGCTCGCCGCGCGTCCCGATGCGGTGCGCCGCGTGTTGCGTGCCGATGCCGTGCGGCTTTCGACGATCGCGTTGCGTTCGGCACACGTCGAAAGTCTTGCCGATCCAGGCAAACGATTCACATATCGCAACACAGATTGGCGGAACTTCGTGATAGGTTCAGCCATCGGAGGTTTTTTGAATAAAACATGCCCAAAGAGGATGAATACATGACCCAGGCCCTGCAGGAACTCGAAGCACAACTTCGGGACCTGAACATCAAGCTGTCGGAAGCCAAGCAGAAGGAGAAGCAAGCCGCACTCGCGGCATTCAAGGAGCAGGTCGCGCTGTTGGGCATCTCGCAGCAGGAAGTGCTGAGCGCCCTCGGCTACATCGTCCAGCGAAAACGCAAGGCGCCTGCCAAGTATTACGATTCGACGACCGGCCGCTCGTGGTCGGGCCGCGGCCCGAGACCCAAATGGCTCGAAGGCAAGGATCTCGATACGATGCTCGTCGACCGCGAGGCCAAAACCTGGTGGCCCGGCGACGATCAGGGCTGAGGCAGCACCGCACCGGCATCGCGCCGGTGCCGTCCGATACGCCGGCCACGCCGGCCACGCAACACCCGCTTCATTCCGTTCTTTCGGTGTCCCGCCTGATTGCGGGATCGCCGGCTTCAATATCTTTCAAATTCATTACCGCTGCTGCCTGCTGCCGTTCCCGGAAGCGGGCAGCGCGGCGCTTTCCGCGTGCGCCCGTGCGCCGGCCCGTCATGCGCGGGAACAGGCCTTAGAATGTCGCCCGGACATTTCCGGCAGGACACCATGGCAGCAGACATGAAATCTTCGGCGCTCGGCGATCCGGCGGCGCCGCACGCGGAGCCGGTCGGGGCGTACGCGTGGAAGGCGCTGGCCGGCTCGGCGATCGGCTATGCGATGGACGGCTTCGACCTGCTGATCCTCGGCTTCATGTTGCCGGCGATCACCGCGGCTTTGCAACTGACACCCGGGCAGGGCGGCGCGCTCGTCACGTGGACGCTGATCGGCGCCGTCGCGGGCGGCATGCTGTTCGGTGCCCTGAGCGACCGCTACGGCCGCGTGCGCGTGCTCACCTGGACGATCATGCTGTTCGCGGTCTTCACCGGCCTGTGCGCGTTCGCGCAGGGCTTCCGCGATCTGCTGGTGTATCGGACCATCGCGGGCATCGGCCTCGGCGGCGAGTTCGGGATCGGCATGGCGCTCGCGGCCGAAGCGTGGCCGGCGAGCAAGCGGGCGCGCGTGTCGTGCTATGTCGCGCTCGGCTGGCAGGCCGGCGTGCTGCTGGCCGCGCTGCTGACACCGCTGCTGCTGCTCCATATCGGCTGGCGCGGGATGTTCGTGGTCGGCGTGCTGCCCGCGCTGCTCGCGTGGCTGCTGCGCAATCGGCTGCACGAGCCGGAAGTCTTCGTGCAGCGCGCGACGCAGCCGCGGGCCAACGCGTTCCGGATGCTCGTGGCCGACGCCCGCACCGCGCGCACGAGTCTCGGCATCGTGATCCTGTGCTCGGTCCAGAACTTCGGCTACTACGGGATCATGATCTGGCTGCCGACCTTCCTGTCGAAACAGATGGGCTTCTCGCTGACGAAGTCGGGGCTGTGGACGGCGGCGACCGTCGTCGGGATGATGATCGGCGTCTGGACGTTCGGGCAACTCGCCGATCGCATCGGCCGCAAGCCGACGTTCCTGCTGTACCAGTTCGGCTCGGTCGTGACGGTCATCGCGTATGCGCGGCTGTCGGACCCGACGGCGATGCTGTGGGCCGGCGCGCTGATGGGGATGTTCGTCAACGGGATGGTCGGCGGCTACGGCACGCTGATGTCCGAAGGCTATCCGACCGCCGCACGCGCGACCGCGCAGAACGTGCTGTGGAATATCGGCCGGGCGGTCGGCGGCTTCGGGCCGGTGGCGGTCGGCGCGCTGGCCGCGCACTACTCGTTCCAGACGGCGATCGCGCTGCTTGCCGGCCTCTACGTGCTCGACATGGTCGCGACGCTGTTCCTGATCCCCGAGCTCAAGGGCGTCGAACTCGAATGACGATGCGCGGTGCGTGGCCGGATGTCGCGGCCTGGCGCCACGCCGCCATGCCATTCAACGATTCAACACGGGAAGTCACGATGCAATGCAACAACCACACGATCGGCGTGATGGGCTCGGGCAAGGAACCGTGGCTCGCGTTTTCCGAACCGCTCGGCGCATGGCTCGCGCAGGCCGGCTTCAACCTGCTGACGGGCGGTGGCCAGGGCGTGATGCTGGCGGTCGCGCGCGCGTTTGCCGCCGTGCCGGGGCGGGCCGGCCGATCGATCGGCATCCTGCCGACGCAGGCTGATCCGCACACGGGCTTCGTGCCGCTCGACGGCTACCCGCATCCGTTCGTCGAGATTCCGATCCTCACGCCGCTGCCGCGCCGCGAACCGGGCGCCGATCCGCACACGATCAACCGGAACTACGTGAACGTGCTGAGCAGCGACCTGATCGTCGCGCTGCCCGGCGGGCACGGGACGGCCGAGGAGATCGCGCTTGCGCGGCGCTGGCGCAAGCCGCTCATCTGCCTCGGGCCGGACGGCGCGTTTCGCGAGCTCGCCGCGGGCGCGACGTGCACGTCGTCGCTCGATGACGTGATCCGGTTCATCGACGCCGCGTTCGCGGCGGCGCTGCCGGATGGGGCGCCGGTGCGGGGATAGGGTCGTTTCGCGGGTGCGCGTCGGTCGCCGGGGGCAGGTTCCGACGGTGACCGGTCATCGGGCCGGTCGAGCATGCGCTGCCAGTCGAACGGCCGCAGCGCGTCGTAATCGAGCCCGCGCGCTACCGGCTCATGGCCCGAGCAATGCCGGCAGGTTGCCTTCGTAGAGGTAGACGCCGGCGTGGACGGTCTTGAACCACGAACACGCATGGAGCTTGCCGCCGCACATCCGCCATTTCCTGCAGAACGACAGGTCCTCCGACAGCGACCGCCCGTCCGGTTCGCGCAGGAATTCGAAATGTTCGTACATGGAGGTCGAATTCGGCGACAGGCTCTGATAGCTCGGTGGAAACTGAACCTGCGTCTCGGGGTAGGCCTGCGCCATCTTTTCGAATACGCCGCGCGCGATCATCATCAGGCCGGCGCCGCCTGCGTGGATTTCGGACACCGAATCGAGCTGGATCCGCGTCTGTGCGCCGTTCATCGCATACGCGGTCTGGCTGTAATCGGCGCTGTACAACGCGAGCCGCTCGGGTGGCGCCGACGGATCCGAGCGTGCGGCCTCGGCGACCGCCGCCCAGTTGATGCTCTTGGACGGATACAGCCCGAGCATCACGTCGTGCTGCTGTTCGAACATCCGGATCACGTCGCAGCCGCGAAAACCGACGTCTGCATCGATGAACATCATGTGCGACAGGTCGCTGTGCAGGAAGCGTTCGACCGCGACATTTCGTTGCTGATGCAACAACGCGGTGCCGCTGAGGTAGAAGTATTCGAACTCGATGCCGGCGTCCAGGCACGCGCGCTGAAGATCCAGCAGCCCGTTCACGTAAGGCAGGTAGCACATGCCACCGTAGGCGGGAGTCGCGACGAAAATGCCTTGTTTCATGATCGGATGGCCTTGCGTGAGTGGCTGCGGTGTTCGTGCTGCGCGAGGATGACGATTCCGATCAGCATCTTACGCCGCGCCGCGGGCCGCCGGTCGGCGTTTTTCAGCGCGGTGGCGTGCCGCGCCTGCCGCACGTCCGCCGTCGTTACGGACGCAGCAGGTCGAATCCGCCGAATACGACCACGCCGCTGAGCGCAATCATCGCGACCGAATGCTGGCCGAAATACAGAATCGCGGCCGCGAGCCACGTGGTCAGGCAGAAGGCGCCGATGCGGGCCATCGTGAATTCCTCGAAATGCGTGATGAAGGGTGTGCGCGCCGAAGGCGTCGCGTCGCCGTGTCGCTGCGGGCGCGGGGCTCGCGCCGCGACGGCGCCGGGCGGCATCGCGTGTCGCACCCGACCGGGCGGGTGCCGGTGCGGGGAGAGCCCGCGAGGCCTTGCCGGAAGCAGCCGGGGGGCTGCGGCAGCAGGCCAACTCGCGATTTTACCAGCGTGGACGGCCGGTCATTCTGGCCCCTTCGCGACAATCCGCGTGCCGCGCCACGACAAGGCGCGCGGCAACGGCTGCGCGGCCGCGTCGGCGCCGCGCGGAAGGCGGGGCTCAAGTTTTATCCGACGAATACCGTAAACCGGTTGCAAGGTATGCCCTGATCAACCGACCCGAGTCGCACACTCATTACGGACCGACACGATGCAGATCGATCTCTCTTCCGCCACGCAGACCGCGCGCGCCGCCGGCAATGCGACCGCCAGCCCGTCCGTCGTCGGTGTCGCGTCGACGGCCACGGCGGCTGCGTCGTCGCCGACGGGCGGCGCAACGAAGGCGCCGGCAAGCGGTGCCGCGCCGTCCGGCGCCGCCGGCGAAACGCCGGGCGCGTCGGGATCCTCGGTCGAGGATCCCGCGGTCAAGCAGCTGAAGCAACTCATCGAGCGCCTGCAGAAGCAGCTCGCGCAGCTGCAGCAGCACATGTCGGCCGCCGCGCAACGTGCGAAGAACGATCCGGCCGCGGCGATCGAGCAGCAGACGCTGAGCGCGGAAGCCAGCACGATCTCGGCCGCGCTGTCGACGGCGATCGCGCAGCTTGCGCAGGCGATCCAGAAGTCGGGCGGCTCGACGTCCGGCGGGCTGGTGTCGACGCAGGCCTGACGATACGGCGCCGCGCCGCGCATCGAGCGCTCGCGCTTCGTCGCGACGGGACTGACGTCCGCATGGTCGGTTCACGCGCCGCATAAGATTTTCTTTAGGCTCGCGCAAAATTTCATCGATTGTTGACGGGCGGCCGGCAGCGGATAGTCGTGCTTCGCCAGGCCGGCCGCCGAGGGCCACCGCGCGGCGCGGCCGGACCTGTTGTTCACACAACCATCAGAAAATCGAAGGAACCGCCACCATGCGATTCAACGCGATCCGCATCGCCGCGACCCTGTTCGTCGCCGCGTGCGCGGCCGTCACGGCCGGCCGCGCGGCCGCCGCCACGCCCGACGAGATTCACGACACCGTGACCCGCAACATCGCGCCGCTGATGAAGCAGTTCGCCATTCCGGGCATGGCGATCGGCATCGTCGCCGACGGCAAGCCCTACGTGTTCGACTACGGCGTGATGTCGACGCAAACCGGCAAGCCGGTGACCGGCGACACCCTGTTCGAGATCGGCTCCGTCAGCAAGACGCTGACCGCGACGCTCGCGTCCGATGCGCAGGAGGGCGGCGAGCTGTCGCTGTCGGATCCCGCGGCCAAGTACCTGCCCGCGCTGCAGGGCACGCCGTTCGGCGGCGTGACGCTGCTCGAGCTCGGCACGCACACGCCGGGCGGGATGCCGCTGCAGGTGCCCGACAGCATCCGCGACGACGCGGGCCTGATGCGCTACCTCGACGCGTGGCGGCCCGCGTACGCGCCGGGCACGCGTCGCACGTACTCGAACGTCGCGATCGGGATGTTCGGCCAGCTCACCGCGAAGGCGATGAACCGCGACTTCGCGGCGCTGATGGAGCAGCGGCTGTTCCCCGCGCTCGGGATGACGCAGACGTACATCAACGTGCCCGCCGCGCGCCAGGCCGACTATGCGCAGGGCTATACGCAGGACGGCAAGCCGATCCGGATGACGGGCGGCATGCTGTGGCAGCCGGCGTACGGCGTCCGGACGACGGCGGCCGACCTGTTGCGCTTCGTGCAGGCGAACATGGGGCTCGTCGAAACGGCGCCGCGGCTGCGGCGTGCGCTCGAGCGCACGCACACCGGCTATTTCCGTGCGGGGCCGTTCACGCAGGACCTGATCTGGGAACAGTATCCGTATCCGGTCTCGCTATCGACGCTGCTCGAAGGGAATGCGCCGCCGATGCTTCACGACGCGACGCCCGCGACCGAACTCGAGCCGCCGCTCGCGCCGCGCCCGGACACGTGGATCAACAAGACCGGCTCGACGAGCGGCTTCAGCACCTATGTCGCGTTCGTCCCCGCGAAGCGGATCGCGATCGTGATGCTCGCGAACCGCAGCTTTCCGATCGAGGATCGCGTGAAGACCGCGTACCGGATCGTCGAGTCGCTGGACGGCAAGCCGTAACGCGCGACCGCCGCGCCGTCGTTCAGGCGAGCGCGGCGTCCGTGGCCGTGGCCGCAGGCACGGCGCGCGCGCCGGCCAGGCGCCGATAGCGCGCGAGCGCCCACAGCGGGAAGTACGCGGTATAGCCGTGATACTTCAGGTAGAAGATGCGCGGAAAGCCTGGCGCATTGTGCGACCGGTGCCACCAGAAGCCGTCGTCCTGCTGCACCGATTGCAGATACGCGATGCCGCGTTTCACCGAATCGGATTCGCAGTCGCCGAACGCCATCTGCGCGAGCAGTGCCCACGCGGTGAAGTTCGACGTGCTTTCGCCCGCATTGGTGCCGGCGAGCGCCGGGTCGATGTAGCTGTCGTTGGTCTCGCCCCAGCCGCCGTCCGCGTGCTGTCGCGCACGCAGCCACGCGAGCGCGCGGGCGATGTACGGCTGCGACGGGTCTTCGTCCGCGAGCGCGAGCCCGGCCAGCACGCTCCACGTGCCGTAGATGTAGTTCGTGCCCCAGCGGCCCCACCAGCTGCCGTCGGGCTGCTGCGTGCGCTTCACGTAGTCGATCGCGCGCGCGAGCGACGCGCGGTCGTCCGCGCGCTTCGTGACGCCGAAGCACAGCAGCACGCGGCCCGACACGTCCTCGGTCGGCGGGTCGAGCAGCGCGCCGTGATCGGCGAACGGGATCGCGTTCAGGTACATGCGGTCGCAGTCGGCGTCGAAGGCCGCGAAGCCGCCGTTGCGCGATTGCAGCCCGCGCATCCAGTCGAGCGCACGTGCGACGCGGGCCGCATACGGATGCGAGCCGTCCGCGTTGCGATGCGTGCGGCCGCGGCGGTCGAGCATCGCGGTGACGACCGCGGTGTCGTCGATGTCGGGGTAGTACGGGTTCGCATACTGGAACGCCCAGCCGCCCGGTTGCGTGTCGGCGGGCGCGTTCTCGATCCAGTCGCCGCGCAGGTCGTTCACCTGGCGCTCCGCCAGCCAGTCGTATGCGCGCGCGATGCGTGCGTCGAGTTCATTCTGCTCACTCGCGGGCGCGCCGGCTTCCGGCGCGGCCACGCCGCGCGCCTGTTCGAGCGCCATCGTGCTCCACGCGGTATCCCATACCGGCGACAGGCACGGCTGGCAGTACACGCTGCCGTCGGGGCGCGTGACCAGCAGCTTCTCCAGCGCGTTCTCGCAGTCGCGGCGCAGCGGATGATCGTCCGGGTAGCCGAGCACGTCCATCATCTGGTAGCTGTACACGATCGGCGGAAAGATCCCGCCGAGGCCGTCCTCGCCGTTCATGCGCGCCGCGCACCACGCTTCCGCATGCCGGATCGCGCGTTGCCGCAGCCGTTTCGGCAGCAGCGGCTCCACGTGGCGCACCACGCGATCGAGCGCGAGGAACGCGCGGCGCATCCCGCGCGCGGGCGGGAAGTACTGGCGCTCCTGGTCAGGGGGTGTGACGAACAGTTCGGGGATCGCGATGTTGCGCGGGTTGCGCGCACGCGCCTTCAGCGAGCACAGCACGAGCAGCGGCACCATCGTCGTGCGCGCCCAGTACGCGACCTTGTACATCGAGATCGGCACCCACTTCGGGAACAGCACGAATTCGATCGGCATGAACGGCGCCGCGCGCCACGGCACCTGGCCGAACGTCGCGAGCAGGATGCGCGTGAACACGTTCGCGCGCGCCGCGCCGCCGAGCTTCAGGATCGCATCGCGCGCGCGGACCATGTGCGGCGCATGCTCGCTGTCGCCGGCGGCCTTCAGCGCGAAGTAGGCCTTCACGCTGCATGACACGTCCGGGTCGCCGTCGACGTACAGGTCCCACCCGCCGTGCGTGTCGAGACGCTGGATCGCGCGCAGGTAGCGCGCCATCTTCTCCTGGCGCGCGTCGTCGATCTTGTCCATGAAATGCATCATCAGGATGTATTCCGCGGTGATCGTCGCGTCGGATTCGAGTTCGAAACACCAGCTGCCGTCGGGCTGCTGAAGACGCATCAGCGCGTCGCGTCCACGGGCGATCGCGGTGTCGAGCGCGGACCAGGAGGAGGGGGCGGGTTTGTTCATGGGGCGGATCATACCATCCGGCCGGAATGTTTATATCGAGACTGCGGGTGCTACCATCGCCCCCATGAAAAAACGCCTCGAACCTGCTCCGCGCGACCGCTCCGCACCCGTCGACACGGCTGAACCGGCAGAACCGGCCGACGCGCGGGGCGCCGAAACACCGGCAGCGCCCACGCCCGCGCCCACGCCCGCGCCCGTCGCCGGCGTGCGGCGAAAAAAGGCGCCGGAACTGGTGCGCGCGCAGCTGCTGGAAGCCGCGTCGGAAATCGCAACCCGTCACGGCGTGGCCGCGTTGACGCTCGACGCGGTTGCCGAGCGCGCGGGCGTGACGAAAGGCGCGCTGCAGTATCACTTCGCGAACAAGCAGGGCTTGCTCGATGCGCTGTTCGGGCAGGCGACCGAGCGCTTCGCGACGCAGATGGCCGCGCGCCGGGCGGCCGATTCGCACGGTGATGGCGCGGCGGCGCGCGCATATCTGCATGCGGTGCTCGACACCGCGCAGCCGGCCGCGAGCACCGACGTGCTGCGCGTGCTGGTCGCATCGATGATCACCGAGCAGGAGACGCGCGCGCGCTGGTCGGTGCCGATGCGCGAGTGGACGCGGCCGGACCCGGTGCCGCTCGCACAGGCGGCGACGCTGATGATCTGCCGGCTCGCGGCCGACGGGCTGTGGATCTCGGAGCTGCTCGACAGCGTGGAGATTTCGGCCGAGCTGCGTGCGGAGATCGTCCGGCAGCTGGACCGGCTGAGCGCGGGCGAGCCGCCGGCGGATGCGGGCGCGCGCAAGGGCGCGCGTAGCCGGCGCGGCTGAGCGCGGTTTCAGCCGCCGGACACGGCCGTGCCCGCGGTCGTCATGCGTTTGCGACCTTCGGTCGAGCGACGACACGCCACATACGGGGCGGCGGTGTTCCGACACGGGACGTACGTACCGTGACGGGAAGCGAAACCGGCGGGTTCCGCGAAAAGACCACGCGGCGGCGCGCCGATGACGACAGGCCAGGTGCCGGATTGCGGGAGTCACCCTCCATGCTGACGACAGACTATGTGTGGAGCGCGAGCTCTCTCATATCGAGAGAATGGTCGCGCTGCTGGAAAGCGATGCCGGTACCGGCGATGCGGTGATGCCGTGCGCGATGCGCGTGAGTCGTCCGAGTTACTGGCGCGGGCGGATCGAAGCGCTGCCGGCGATCCCCGGCATGCCGCGTCATGTGACGAAACCCGGCAATGCGCTGCTCGCGAAGATCGACGGGATGGAGTCGCGGCTGGCGACGATGAAACCCTGACCGGGCGGGTGCACACGCGCACGTCGTGAAGCGCGCCCCGCCTTTATCTACTATCGAGATAGTCCATATTCCGGATATCGCGTTGCGGGATAGCCTGCGCCGCCGCCAAACTTGCGCAAAATCAATTCCACCCGGAGACATTCATGCGTACGCAAGTCGGCATCATCGGCGCAGGGCCCGCGGGCCTGCTGCTTTCTCATCTTCTTCATCTGCGCGGCATCGAGTCGGTCGTGCTCGAGTCGCGCAGCCGCGAACAGATCGAGTCCACCATCCGCGCCGGCGTGCTCGAACAGGGCACGATGGACGTGCTGGCCGAATCGGGCGTCGGCGAACGGATGAAAGCGGAAGGTGCGCTGCATCACGGCTTCGAGCTGGCATTCGAAGGCAAGCGCCGCCGCATCGATCTCACCGAGCTGACCGGCAAGGCGATTACCGTCTATGCGCAGCACGAGGTGCTGAAGGATCTCGTGGCCGCGCGCGTCGCGGCCGGCGGGGCGCCGTACTTCAACGTGTCCGGGACGACGATTTCCGGCATCGACACCGATGCGCCGTCGATCCGCTTCGTGCACGACGGCGTCGAGCAGACGCTCGACTGCGACTTCGTGATCGGCTGCGACGGCTCGCAGGGCGTGTCGCGCACGATGATCCCCGCCGCGCTGCGGCAGGACTACGAACGGGTCTTTCCGTTCGGCTGGTTCGGCATTCTCGTCGAGGCACCGCCGTCGTCGGACGAACTGATCTACGCGCGCCACGAACGCGGCTTCGCGCTCGTCAGCACGCGTTCGCCGAACGTGCAGCGCATGTATTTCCAGTGCGACCCGAAGGATTCGGTCGACAACTGGTCCGACGATCGCATCTGGGCCGAGATGCATGCGCGCGTCGACTCCGCCGACGGCCAGCAGGTCGTGGAAGGCCGGATCTTCCAGAAGAACATCGTCGGCATGCGCAGCTTCGTGTCGACCACGATGCAGCACGGCCGCCTGTTCCTGGCCGGCGACGCCGCGCATATCGTGCCGCCGACCGGCGCGAAGGGCCTCAACCTCGCCGTGTCGGACGTGCGCATCCTGACGTCCGCGCTGCAGGCGTTCTACGACGAAGACCGCACCGACCTGCTCGACGCGTACAGCGAAACCGCGCTGCGCCGCATCTGGCGCGCGGAACACTTCTCGTACTGGATGACGCGCATGATGCATCGCCTCGACGACGCGTCGCCGTTCGAGCAGCGTTTGCAGGTCGCGGAGCTCGAGCATGTGACGACATCGCGCCCGGCGGCGATGGCGATGGCCGAAAACTACGTCGGCGCGGTTGCGGTCTGACGCGCGGGCACGGAGTCGGCAATTCCGGTCGCGGCAACCACGAGCCGCGACCGGCCCCAACGTGCGAAACGGACCGACTCACGACCGGCCCGGCATCAGGTCGCGAAGAGCCGACTCCCTGAACTCGCCCGGCGTCACGCCGGTCTGCTTGCGGAAATAGCGGCTGAAGTACGCGCTGTCCGCAAAACCCATCTCGTGCGCGATCTGCTTCACGCTCAAATTCGAATAAACCAGATCGCGCTGCGCTTCACGAATCACGTGCGCGTTGACGACCGCCGTCGTCGAGATTCCCAATTCGTCCCGGCAGACGCGCGCAAGCTGCGCGGCCGTCACGCCGAGCCGGTCCGCATAGAATTCCACCGGGCGATGCTCGCGAAAATGCGTGTCGATCAGCTCGCGAAAACGCCGCAGCAAGGTTCCGCGCCGGTCGGTGCCGGCATGCGACGGCGCTGCCGCGAGATCGCCCAGGCGCGCGACATGAACGACGAGCGCGACCAGCAATGCCATCCCGGCCGCGCCGCGCCCGCGTGACGTGCTGCGGAATTCCTGTTCGAGCAAGGCGAACAGCGGCATCAGCATCGACACGCTTGCGTCCGCCCCCTTGACCGGGATCACCGCCGCCCGTTGCAGGATCGACAACGCGCCCGGCGCGGCCGTCTTGACCAGCGTTTCCAGCGCGCGCTGCACGACCGTGATCACGAGCCCGTCGATCTGCGGCGAGAACTCGAATGCATGGACCGTCTGCGCGGGCAGCAGCACGAGGCACGGCGGCGTGAACGTGTGCTTCACGCTCTCGATCACGACATGCCCGTGCCCGCCGCGGATGTACAAAATCTGCAATAGCGCATCGTGACGGTGCGCGGCGATATGCCAGTCGTTCGGCCGGCTGCGCTCCGGTATCCATTCGAAGTTGAACGCGTCGTACCAAGGCGGACGAGCCGATTCGCCATACAGATCGTAGTTAGGGATTCTCCTCATGCCGCGCGGCCTCCTGTGTACAAATTGTCCTGTTGCTTGCGGCGTTTGTCCAATTTCCGCGCGATGCGCGCTTCTATACTTTTCTCATCGACGTCGCGCTTGCAGTGGACCCATCGCGCGACGTTCGGGCAGCGTGTACCGGATCGAGCCGGACATTTCCAGCCTATTTAAAAAGGATACCTAATGATATCGCAAGCAGACAATCGACCGCGGGACTGGCTTCGTCTCGACGGGCAGGTGTGTGTCGTGACCGGGGCGGCGGGGGGCATCGGTACGTCGATCGTGGAAGCGTTCGTGTCGGCCGGCGCGCGGGTCGCACTGCTCGACCGCGATGCGGACGGGACCATCGCGCTCGCCGATCGGCTGCGCGCGACAGGCGGCGACGTCGTCGCAATCGGCTGCGATATCGGCGATGCCGCCAGCGTGACCCAGGCCGCCGAACGCGTGGAGCGCGATCTCGGTCCCGCGGACGTGCTCGTGAACAACGCCGGCCTGTTGCGTGCCGGCGGCATCGAGACCATCGGCCTCGACGCGTGGAACGCGATGCTGCAGGTCAATCTCACCGGCTACATGCTGTGCTCGCAGGCGTTCGGGCGCGCGATGCTGGCGCGCGGCTCGGGCGCGCTGGTGCATGTCGCGTCGATCGCGGCCCGCTACCCGCAGACGCATAGCGGCGCGTACAGCGCGAGCAAGGCGGCGGTCGCGATGCTGGCGCGGCAACTCGCGGCGGAGTGGGGGCCGCGCGGCATCCGCAGCAACACCGTGTGCCCCGGGATGATCCGCACGCCGCTGTCCGAGTCGTTCTACGCGAGCGGCGACATCGAGGCGCGCCGCAGCGCGATGACCGCGAGCCGGCGCATCGGCCGGCCGGACGACATCGCGAACGTCGTCGCGTTTCTCGCCAGTCCGCGTGCCGCGTATGTGAATGGCGCGGAACTGGTGGTCGACGGCGGCCTCGACGCGATGCTGATGGATCTCGTGCCGCGGCCCGGCTACGAGGCCGGCGCACGCTGATTCAACGACCTTGCCGTGCCGGACGGGCGGCTCGAAGCCCGAACTCGGCGAAGCGGCGGCAGGGCTATGACAGAGACGGAGGAAGACATGATGAACGATCAGCAGCGTTCGACGCACGTCACGTGCGATCTGCTCGTGATCGGATCGGGGGCCGGCGGCTTGTCCGCTGCCATTACCGCACGAAAGGCCGGCCTCGACGTGATCGTCGTCGAGAAGGAAGCGTGCTTCGGCGGCACGACCGCGTTTTCCGGCGGTGTGCTGTGGATTCCCGGCAATCACCACGCGAGCGCCAACGGCGTGCGCGATACGCGCGACGCGGCGCGCACGTATTTGCGCGGCGAGACGGGCGCGTTCCACGACGATGTGGCGATCGAGGCCTTTCTCGAGCACGGCCCGCGCATGCTCGAATTCTTCGAGCGCGAAACGGACGTGAAATTCGTCCCGACGCTGTATCCCGACTATCACCCGAACGTGCCCGGCGGCGTCGACATCGGCCGCTCGGTGGTTGCCGCGCCGTACGATGCGCGGCGGCTCGGGCGCGATCTCGAACGCCTGCGTCCGCCATTGAAGACGATCACGTTCATCGGGATGATGTTCAATTCGTCGAATGCGGACCTGAAGCACTTCTTCAACGCGACGCGCTCGCTCAAGTCCGCGTGGTACGTGACGAAGCGGCTTGCCTCGCATCTGAAGGATCTCGCGCTGTACCGGCGCGGCGTGCAGATCACGAGCGGTAACGCGCTCGCGGCGCGACTCGCGAAGTCCGCGCTGGACCTCGGGATCCCGATCCTGACGAACACGCCGGCCCGCGAACTCGTGATGGACGGTGGCCGCGTCGTCGGCGCGGTGGTCGGGGCGGACGGCGCGACGTATCGCATCACCGCGCGCCGCGCGGTTGTGCTCGCGAGCGGCGGCTTCTCGCACGACGTCGCGCGAATCGCGCGTGCTTACCCGCACGTTGCGCGCGGCGGCGAGCATGTGTCGCCCGTGCCGACCGGCAACACCGGCGACGGCGCGACGCTCGCCGAGCGGGCCGGCGGCCGCGTGGAGATTCGCTATCCGCAGCCGGCCGCATGGATGCCCGTGTCGCGCGTGCCGCTCGGCGACGGCCGCTTCGGGGTGTTTCCGCATCTGCTCGATCGCTACAAGCCGGGCGTGATCGGCGTGACCCGCCGTGGCACGCGTTTCACCAACGAATCGAATTCGTACCACGACGTCGGCGCGGCGATGATCGCCGCATGCCGCGACGAAACCGAGACGGCGATGTGGCTGGTGTGCGATCGCACGACGATCCGCCAATACGGGCTCGGTTTCGCGAAACCCGCACCGGTGCCGCTGGGGCCGCTGCTGCGCAACGGTTATATCGTGCAGGGCCGCACGCTGGCGGAACTCGCCCGGCGGGCCGGCATCGATGCGGCGAATCTGGAGGCGACCGTGCGGCGCTACAACCACGACGCCGTGCGCGGCGAGGATCCCGAATTCGGTCGCGGCACGACATCGTTCAACCGCTATCTGGGCGACGCCGACCATCGTCCGAATCCGTGCGTGGCGCCGCTCGGCGACGGGCCGTACTACGCGCTGAAGGTCGTGATGGGCGATCTCGGCACCTTCGACGGCATCCGGACCAATGCGGTCGGCCAGGTGCTCGCCGCCGCCGACCGGCCGATCGCCGGCCTGTACGCGGTCGGCAACGATCGCGCCAGCATCATGGGCGGCAACTATCCGGGCGCGGGCATCACGCTCGGCCCGATCATGACGTTCGGCTACCTGAGCGCGCGCCATATCGCGGGGCTCACCGACCTGACCGACCTCACCGAACCGATGCAGCCTGCACCCGCGGCGCATCCCGCCGACACGCGCGCGACCGCCTGAATCCGGAGCAGACCATGACTACCGCGAAAGCATTCGTCGACCATCGCATCTACACGATCCGCCCACGCGGCATGGCGGAGTTCATCGAGATCTTCGACCGGCTCGCGATGCCGATCCAGGTGAAGTATCTCGGTGCGCCCGTCGGCTTCTACATGAGCGATATCGGCGCATTGAACCAGGTCGTCCATCTGTGGGGCTACGACAGCATCGCCGACTACGACGCACGGCGCACCGCGCGCGATGCCGACCCGGACTGGCCCGCGTATCTGCAGGCGTCCGGTCATCTGATCGTCGCGCAGGAGAGCCGCATCATCCGCCGCGTCGAATTCCCGAGCCTCGCGTACCTGACGCGCTGATTCCAAAGGAGACACATGATGAGAACCCCAACGCGTACGCTCGACGTGCAGTCGTTCATCGACGCCGAACGCTTTTCCCCCTGTCAATGGCTGATTTTGATCCTGTGCTTTCTGGTCGTGGCCGCCGACGGTTACGACACGGCCGCGATCGGCTTCATCGCGCCCGCGCTGACGCATGACTGGGGCATCGCGCGCAGCGCGCTCGGCCCGGTGATGAGCGCGGCGCTGGCCGGGCTCGGCATCGGCGCACTCGCGGCCGGGCCCTGCGCCGACCGCCTCGGCCGCAAGACCGTGCTCGTGCTGTCGGTGGCCTGCTTCGGCGCATGGAGCATGGTGTCCGCGCACGCGCAGTCGATCGAAGCGCTGACCGCCTTTCGCTTCCTGACCGGGTTGGGCCTCGGCGCGGCGATGCCGAACGCCGTCACGCTGATGTCTGAATATGCACCGTCCCGTATCCGCGGCGTGGCCGTCAACGCGATGTTCTGCGGCTTCTCGTGCGGGCTCGCGGTGGGCGGCATCACGTCGGCATGGCTGATTCCGCATTTCGGCTGGCAAAGCGTGCTGACCGCGGGCGGCATCGGGCCGATCGCGCTGGCTGTCGCGCTCGTGATGCTGTTGCCCGAGTCCGCGCAGTATCTTGCGGCGCGCCCGGGCACGCATGCGCGCATCGCGCGGATTCTCGCGCGGATCGCGCCGAACGCGCGCTTCGACGACTGCACGTTCGCGGCAGCCGGCGCGCGCCCGCGGGCCGGCGGGGCGTCCGCGCTCGCGCAGGTGCTGTCCGCGCAGTTTCGTTCGCGCACGCTGATGCTGTGGGCGGCCTACTTCATGGGGCTGCTGATCTATTACCTGCTGACCAACTGGATGCCGACGCTGCTTCGCGACGCGGGCTTCAGCGCCGAAGGCGGCGCGCTGATGACATCGCTGTTCCCGCTGGGCGGCGTGCTCGGCAATCTCGGTGTCGGATGGCTGATGGATCGCTTCAATCCGAACCGGACGATCGTCTGCGCGTATGTCGTGGCCGCGCTGCTGGTGCTCGTGGCGAGCCGCACGATCGGGCATGCCGCGTGGCTCGGCACGCTGATCTTCCTGTGCGGCACCGTGGTGACGAGTGCGGTGACGTCGATGTCGGCGTATGCGGCGAGCCTGTATCCGACGCGGTGCCGCGCGACGGGCGTGGCGTGGATGCTCGGCATCGGACGGATCGGCGGCGTGGCCGGGGCCTTCGCCGGCGCGATGCTGATGGGCCTCGGCTGGCGCTTCGGCGATGTGTTCAGCCTGCTTGCGGTGCCGGCGCTCGCCGCGGCCGGTGCGTTGTACGCGATCGGTCATTGCCGCACCGAAGTCACGGAACAGGAGCGGGCGAGCGGGGCGGTCGTGCAGCACCACTGATGCGGCGGGTGCCCGCCGGGCGCGCGCGAATGCGCGATCGAAAGGCAGGGCGCGGACAAGAAAAAAGCCACGGATCGCTCCGTGGCTTTTCTGTTCCATCACGCGACCGTGTCACGGCCGCTTATCGTACGGGATTGCACGGGATCGCACGGGATCGTGCGAGCGCGCTTACACGATGCTCTTCGACCAGTTCGCATACCAGTTGCGGAACAGCGTGTACTGCGCTTCCGCGTAGTTGCGTTGCGCGTCGCTCAGTGCATCGGTCTCGTTGAAGTGCAGCGTGTATTCCTTGTCGCCGTTCAGCACCATCAGGTGCTTGTAGAACAGGACCAGGTCGCAGCCTTCGTCGAACGACGACAGCACGGCCAGCGCCGCTTCCAGTTCCTTCGCACGCACGCGCGCCACCGCATCGCCTTGCGCGGCCTTCTTGCACAGGTCGACCAGTTGCAGCACTTCGCGCGGCAGCGCGTTGCCGATGCCGGTGATCGCGCCTGCGGCACCGCAGTTCACGAAGCCGTGGAAGACTTGCGTGTCGACGCCGGCCATCAGCGTCACGCTGTCGTCCTGCGATGTGATGTTCTCGGCCGCGTAGCGCATGTCGGCCGCGCCGCCGAATTCCTTGAAGCCGATCAGGTTCGGGTGCTGGCGACGCAGTTCGAAGAACAGGTCGGCGCGGGTCGCGAAGCCGTAGTAAGGGCTGTTGTAGATCACGGCCGGCAGGTTCGGCGCGGCGTTCAGGATCGCGGCGAAGTGCGCCTTCTGGGCGGCCGGCGATGCGCCGCGCGACAGCACGCGCGGAATCACCATCAGGCCGTGCGCGCCGACCTTCGCGGCATGCGCGGCGTGCGACACGGCTTCCTTCGAATTCACTGCGCCGGTGCCGACGATCGTCGGGACGCCGGCTTCGACCAGGCGCGCGACGCCTTCCTGGCGCTGCGCTTCGGTCAGCAGCGGCCAGTCGCCCATCGAGCCGCAATACACCACCGCGCGCATGCCGAGTGCCACCAGTTCCTTGCCCTTCTTCACCAGCGCGTCGAAATCCGGCTGACGGTCAGCCGTGCACGGCGTCATCAGGGCCGGAATGGTGCCGGTAAAAATGTTGTCGCTCATCTCGTTTCCTCACATTCAGATAGGGTCAACTGCCATTGCTGGCAACGTGGGCGGTACGCGCGCTCGCCGTCTCGTCGGTGCTGCTCGTGATCCGGACGGCGGCTGGCCACCTCTTGTTTGCCTCGGTGCCGAAACGTTGCCTCCGGTTTCGCCCGAGAGTCAGCCATCGACGAGTGCATTCTAGCCAGTTCGCATATTTTATACAATATAAAATAAAAAGGGCATGACGAAGGGCGTCGTTACGGGGCGTCGCATTTCTGCCGAAGGTATTTTTGAGATTGCGTGGATCGTGTATTGAATATTGTATAAAATCGTTCGGCGCGCTTACTCGCGAACCGGCCCGTCAAGGGAAATGGAAGACAACGAGAGGAGATTCGGAGATGACAAGTCAGGTCGGCGAGGCAGTCTCGCCTGGTGGTGCGGCAGCCGTGCAGGACACGGCATCGAAACGGGAATTGAAGCGGGTCGTCGCCGCGTCGATGGTCGGGTCGGTGGCGGAGTGGTACGAGTTCTTCCTGTATGGAACGGCATCGGCGCTGGTGTTCGGCACGCACTTCTTCAAGAAGACGGGCAACCCGATCGACGGGCTGCTCGCCGCGTTCGCACTGTATGCGGTGGGGTTCGCCGCGCGCCCGATCGGCGGGCTGGTGTTCGGCTACTACGGCGACAAGTTCGGCCGCAAGTATCTGCTGCAGGTCAGCCTGATCGTGGTCGGCATCACGACGTTCCTGATGGGCTGCCTGCCGACCTTCGATGCGATCGGCTACTGGGCGCCGGTGCTGCTGGTGTCGCTGCGCCTGATCCAGGGCTTCGCGTTCGGCGGCGAGTGGGGCGGCGCGATCCTGCTGGTCAGCGAACACAGCCCGGACAACCGCCGCGGCTACTGGGCCAGCTGGCCGCAGGCCGGCGTGCCGGCCGGCAACCTCGTCGCGACGATCATCCTGCTGGTGCTGTCGAGTTCGCTGTCCGAAGCCGACTTCCTGGCATGGGGCTGGCGCGCGGCGTTCTGGTTCTCGGCGGTGGTGGTGCTGATCGGCTTCTGGATTCGCCGCAAGGTCGACGATGCGCCGATCTTCAAGGAAGCGCAGGCGCGCCGCGCGCAGAAGCAGGAGAAGCAGCTCGGCGTGGGCCACGTGCTGAAGTATCACTGGCGGCAGGTGCTGATCGGCATTGGCGCGCGGTTTGCCGAGAACATCCTGTATTACATGGTCGTCACGTTTTCGTTGACCTACCTGAAGCTGGTCGTCGGCTTCGACACCACGCGGATCCTGAAGCTGATGTTCGCGGCCAACGCGATCCATTTCTTCTTCATCCCGCTGATGGGGCTGATGTCGGATATCGTCGGCCGCAAGCCCGTGTATCTGACGGGTGCGGTGCTGACCGCCGGATGGGGCTTCGTCGCGTTCCCGATGATGGACACCGGCAACGACTGGATCATCATGGCCGCGATCGTACTCGGCCTGTTCATCGAATCGATGACGTACTCGCCGTATTCGGCGCTGATGACCGAGATGTTCCCGACCAACGTGCGCTATACCGCGCTGTCGCTGTGCTACCAGGTCGCGCCGCTGATGGCGGGGTCGCTCGCGCCGCTGATCGGGCTGTCGCTGCTCGAGCGCTATCACTCGTCGACGCCGATCGCGTTTTATCTGGTCGCCGCGGCGGTGATCTCGATCGTGTGCGTGGGGCTTGCGAAGGAGACGCGTGGGAAGTCGCTGCGTGAGGTTGACGCGGAGGCGAGGGGGCGGACGCAGGTGTGAGGCGGGTGATCGGGACCTATCCGTGATTTCGTGGGCGAGGCATATCATGAGGTGTAAAAGTCATGGATATGCCGATGAAGAAGAAAAGA
>NZ_QTQF01000061.1:0-29231 GCF_003854235.1 Burkholderia sp. Bp8998 | reverse complement strand
GCGCCGATCAGCGTGCCGACGATCGAGCCGACGCCGCCGACGAAGCTGGTGCCGCCGAGGATCACCGCGGCGATCGCGTCGAGTTCGTACGACTGGCCGAGCTGCAGGCCGTTGGCCGCATAGAGCCGCGCGGCGGACATCAGCGCACCGAGGCCGGCGAGCAGGCCGGACGCCGCGTACACGAACAGTTCGATCGCGCGCACGTTGATGCCGGACAGGCGCGCCGCTTCCCGGTTGCCGCCGACGGAGTAGATGCGCATGCCGAGTACCGTGCGGCGCAGGATGAACCACGACGCGGCGACGACGACGAGCGCGATCACGACGAGCCACGGCACGCCGAGGATCGAGCCGTTGCCGATGGCGGCAAACGGCAGTTGCGGGTTGAAGATCGTCGTGTCGTTGCCGATCAGGCGGGCGATGCCGCGCACGGCGGTCAGCGCGCCGAGCGTGACGATGAACGGCGGCAGCCGGAGGAACGAGATCAACGCCCCGTTGATGATGCCGAACGCGAGGCCAATCGCGAGCGCGACCGGGACGCCGAGCCAGCCGAGACCGGGGATGTTCGACGCGATCAGCGCGCCGACCGCGGCGGCGGCGAGCACGGAGCCGACGGACAGGTCGATGCCGCCGGTGAGAATCACGAACGTCATGCCGGCGGCGAGCACGATGTTGATCGACGCCTGCTGTGCGACGATCGACAGGTTCTGCCAGCTGGCGAAGCCGTCGGTCATGAAGGCGAAGCCGATGCACAGCAGGACGAGCACGGGCAGCATGCCGGCCGTGCGCATCAGCGACTGGATGCGGGCGCGGCGATCACGGCGAGCTTGCGGCGCGCGGTCTCCGACCGGGGAAGCGGGCAAATGGGGCTGGTTCATGTCGGTATCTCGTATTCAGGTAACGTGTTCGGGCAGCGCGACTTAGTGCGCATGTTCCTGTTCGGTTTGCGAACCGGTGGCGAGGGCGATGATGGCTTCCTGCGTGATGGGCTCGCCGTGTCCGCCGAGTTCGCCGGCGATCCTGCCTTCGCGCATCACGAGCACGCGGTCTGCGACGCCGATGATCTCGGGCAGCTCGCTCGAGATCACGATCACGCCGACGCCTTCGTTCGCGAGCGCGTTGATGATCCGGTAGATCTCCGATTTCGCGCCGATGTCGACGCCGCGTGTCGGTTCGTCGAGGATCAGGACGCGCGGCTTCGTTTCAAGCAGTCGCGACAGCAGCACTTTCTGCTGATTGCCGCCGGACAGTGCGCCGACGTTCACGTTCGCATGGGGCACGCGGATCGACAGCGCGGCGATCGCGTCGCGCGCGCGCGTGGCGCCACGCGCGAGGTCGAGCACGCCGCCCGTGCGTGCGTCGCGGTTCGCGACCGCGATGTTGATGTTGTCGCGCACGCTCATGTCGAGGAACAGGCCCTGGCGCTTGCGGTCCTCGGTCAGATACACGAGGCCCGCATCGATCGATTCGCGCGGCGAATGCGAGCCGAATGTCTTGTCGCCGATTGTCACGCTGCCGCCCGTGCGCGGCTCCGCGCCAAAGATCAGCCGCGCGAGCTCGGTGCGGCCCGCGCCGACGAGCCCTGCGATGCCAAGCACTTCGCCCGAGTGCAGATCGAAGCTGCAGCCGCGCACGCGGCCGTCGTCGGCGACGTCGCGCACCGACAGCATCAGGTGGCCCGGATCGTACGGCGCGTGTTCCTTCTTGTAGAAACCCGAAATATCGCGGCCGACCATCATGGCCACGAGCCGCTCGGCAGACAGCGATTCGCGATCGAGCGTGCCGGCATACGTGCCGTCGCGCAGCACCGACACACGATCGGACAATTCGTAGATCTCCGCCATCCGGTGGCTGATGTAGATGATCGCGAGGCCTTCCTCGCGCAGCTGGCGGATCAGCGCGAACAGCTGGTCGGTTTCGCGCGACGACAGCGGCGTGGTCGGTTCGTCCATCACGAGAATGCGCGCCTTCGTGTGCACGGCGCGCGCGATCTCGACGAGCTGCTGCTCGGCGATCGACAGCGCACCGACCAGCGTGTTCGGGCCGAAGCTCGCGCCGAGGCGCTTCAGCACGTCCTCGCAGCCGCGGGCCATCGCCGCGCGGTCGATCGTGCCGAAGCGCTTGCCGCCTCGGCGCAGCTCGCGGCCGACATAGATGTTTTCCGCGACGGTCAGGTTCGGCGCGAGGCACAGCTCCTGATAGATCACCGCGACGCCGGCGTCGCGCGCGGCGAGCGGGCCGCCGATGACGATCGGCTCGCCGTCGATCAGGATCTGGCCGCCCGCGTCGGCCTGGTAAGCGCCCGACAGGATCTTCATCAGCGTGGACTTGCCCGCGCCGTTTTCGCCCATCAGCGAGTGCACCTCGCCGGCGTAGACGGTGAGGCTCACGTTGTCGAGCGCACGCACGGCCGGGAACGTCTTGCTGATCCCGCGCATTTCGAGCAGCGGACGGGACGCCTCAGTACGAGACATAGGTCGCCTCCTGGGTATCCACGCTTTCGCCTTTCAGGATGCCGGCGCGCGGGGAGAAGTTGAAGAACATCGGCAGCGTCGCCGCGCCGATCGCGCCGGCATCCGGCCCGAACGAGCCGCGGATGAACACCGGCATCCCGCGCGCTTCCGGCGTGATGTCAGCGAGCGCCGCGCCCAGGCGTTTCATCAGTGCGTCGAGCAGGCCGGCGTCGGTGTCCGAGTCGAGGACGACGACCGGCGAATCGGTTACCGACAGCACGGCACGCAAGGCGGGCGCGAGCGCGTCGACGCAGTCGTCGACCCATTCGCCGACGGCCGGTACGCCGCGCGCGATGCACGCCTCGAGATCCGCACGCGATTCGACGGCCTCGCCGCTATGGCGCAGATGGCGGATCAGCGCGCTCAGCGACGCGCGCGTGAGCAGGATGTCCCATGCGCCGCGCGGCGCCGGTGCCGACGGCAGACGGCTCGGTGGCACCGGCATCACCGCGAAGTCGCCGGCATTGCCGGTGCTGCCGCGCAGGCAGTCGCCGTCGACCGCGATCCCGCCGCCGATCACGGGCCCGAGGAACAGATAGATGAAATCGTCGCGCTGGCGGCCGCAGCCGTAGAACAGCTCGGCGATCGCGGCCGCATTGCCGTCGTTCTCGCTGAACACCGGCAGCGAGATCGCGCGGCCGAGCTCGGCGGCGAAATCGACTTCGGCCCAGGCGCGGAACGCGTCGGCCGGCAGGCCGAGTTCGCGCAGCCAACTGCCGAGGTTGAACGGCTGCGCGACGCCGACGCCGGTCAGTCGCTCGCGGTCGCGCGTGGGCAGGAGTTCCTGCATCGCGTCGATATCGCGGCGCACGATCTCGAGTACGGTCGCGGGCGGTGGAAGCAGGGTGTCGTGCGAACGGCGGCCGATCACGTCGCCCGCGAAGTTCACGAGCGCGGTTTCGATACGCATCCGGTCGAGCCGCACGCCGATGCCGAACGCGCCGCTCGGGGCGAGCCGGATGAGCGATGCCGGCTGACCGCGCTGGCCTTCGACGCGGCGGCCGGTGAACTCGATCAGCTTGGCGTCGGTGAGCGAAGCGATGATGCTGCCGACCGCGGTGCCGGTCAGATTCGCGAGCCGGGCGAGGTCTGCCTTCGACGCGTCGCCGGCGCGCCGCAGCGCCTTGAGCAGCAGGCGCTCGTTGTAGCGGCGCACGTTGACCGAATTGCTGCCCTGGCCGATGTGCAGACTCCTCATGACGATGTCTCCTGTACGGGGGCTTGCTAGCCGTACTATTAATTAAATCATGGTGATTTATTTAAACCCGAGCGGCGCGAAATGTCAGCCTAGGGAAATCCCGGAATAGGGCCGGGGGTTGGCGCTCGAGCGGGCACTCGGCAACCATGCAGGTTGGCGGCAGCAAACGTCTCGGGCCACGCGACCTTGACCGCGAGACGACGGCCTGGCAACGGTGCGTGAGCCGTTGCCCGGATTATTTTGCGGACGTATCCTCGGTCGGAAATTCGCGGCGAGCCGATCCGAGACAGCGGCACGCACTTGAAGCAAGCGGCGCGTTCGAACCGGGAGGGATCGAATCGCCATCAGACGTGAACGTTTGACATCGTGAAATCTGAATCTGCCTCGGCAATGGGCTTTGCCACACCCCAGGAAAGAACCGGCACGCCTCACTCCTTGTTCGAGGATCTCTACGCGATGATCGTCGGCATGGCATTCGTCGTCACCGGCCTGGTGCTGCTGAAGGCCGCCGGGCTTGTCACCGGCGGAATTGCGGGCATTGCGCTGCTTGCGGCGTATATCTTTCCGCTGCCGGTCGGCCTGATATTCACGCTCGTGAATATCCCGTTCTTCATCTTTGCCTACTTCGTGATGGGGGCGCGCTTTGCGATCAAATCGACGGTCGCGAGTTGCGGCATCACCCTTGCGTTGATGGCGATGCCTGGAACCCTGACCATTGCGTACGTCAGTCCGCTTTTTGCGGCATTTACCGGCGGTACGTTGTGCGGCATGGGCATTCTCGCGCTTGCGCGGCACGGTGTCGGTGTCGGCGGGACAGGTATCGTGACCCTGTGGCTGCAACGCGAGCGCGGCATCAACGCGGGCATTACGCAGATGTGCATCGATGCCACCATTCTGCTGGTGTCCATGTTGACGATACCGGCCGGCCGCGTTGGTTGGTCGGCGCTCAGTGCCGTGGCCGTGAGCGGAATGATCGTGGCATGGCACCGCCCGGGACGTTATACCGGTATCACGCAGTGATGCCAGGCGGCTTGCACGGCCGCGCAGCACAACCAGACCTATGCGTGGCCGGGGAAGATCGCCGGCGAGACGGCGATCGCCGCGCGGCAGGAAGGGCCGTTGCCGAGCGACTGAGCACGGATCACCGGTGGGGCGCGTTCCACGCGCCGCACTCGCGCTCGCCGGGCGTCGGCGATGCGATCTCAGCGGAGCGGATCGTCCGCGAGGTGGGTATGCCAGATATCGCGGGCATACTCCGCAATGGTCCGGTCGGACGAAAACGCACCCATGTTCGCGACATTGGCGATGGCCTTCGCCGTCCACTCGCCGGCATCGCGGTACGCGGAATCGACGGCATCCTGAGCCGCGACATAGCTTTCGTAATCGGCCAGCAACAGGTAATGGTCTCCCCAGTTGACGAGCGCATCGAAGATCGCATGGAAGCGCGTCGGGTCGTCGGGTGAGAAATGACCGTCCCGGATCTGTTCGAGCGCACGCTTCAGTTCGGCATTTCGATCGCAGTAGCCGAGCGGGTGATAACCATGCGCACGGATCGCGTCGATCTCGGCCGCGGTATGGCCGAAGATGAAGATGTTGTTCGCACCGACTTTCTCGCGAATTTCGACATTGGCGCCGTCCAGCGTGCCGATCGTCAGCGCACCGTTCAGCGCGAACTTCATGTTGCCGGTGCCGGACGCCTCCGTGCCGGCGGTGGAGATCTGTTCGGACAGGTCGGCGGCGGGAATGATCAGCTCCGCGAGGCTCACGCTGTAGTTCGGGATGAACACCACCTTGAGCCGGTCGCCGATGCGCGGGTCGTTGTTCACCTTGTCGGCGACAGCGTTGATGAGGTGAATGATCTGCTTGGCCATGTGGTACGCGGACGCGGCCTTCCCCGCGAAGATGACGGTGCGCGGTACCCAGTTCGCATCCGGCTCCGCAAGGATCCGGTTGTAGCGGGTGATGACGTGCAGCAGGTTCAGCAACTGGCGCTTGTATTCGTGGATGCGCTTGACCTGGACGTCGAACAGCGACGCAGGGTCGATCGCCAGCCCCAGGTGCTTGCCGACCCAGTCCACCAGGCGGCGCTTGTTGTCGAGCTTGGCGGCGCGGAACGCGGCCGCGAACGCGGTATCGTCGGCAAGGTCCTCGATGGCCTTCAACCGGTCGAGCCGGCGCCGCCAGTCGCGCCCGATCCGGCTGTCGATCAGCGCCGACAGCGACGGGTTGGCCTGCGACAGCCAGCGCCGCGGCGTGATGCCGTTGGTCTTGTTGTTGAAGCGCTCCGGAAACACGCGGGCGAAATCGGCGAAGATCGACTGTTTCATCAGTTCGGAATGCAGTTGCGACACGCCGTTGACCTTGTGGCTCGCGACGACCGCCAGATAGGCCATGCGCACGCGCCGCTCGCCGTGTTCGTCGATGAGCGACAGGCGGCGCATCAGGTCGACATCGGTACCGAATCGCGCCGTGACCTGCGCCAGCATATCGGCGTTGATTTCGAAGATGATCTTCAGGTGGCGCGGCAGCACGCGGCCGAGCATGTCCACGGGCCAGGTCTCCAGTGCTTCATGCATCAGGGTGTGGTTCGTGTACGAGAACACGCGCTGCGTCAACGCCCATGCGCGGCGCCACGGCACCTCGTGTTCGTCGATGAGGATTCGCATCAGCTCCGGAATCGCCAGCACCGGATGCGTGTCGTTCAGGTGGATCGCGACGCGCTCGGGCAGCTTGTCGAAATCGACGTGGTTCGACAGGTAGCGGCGGACCAGATCCTGCAGGCTCGCCGAGACGAAGAAATACTCCTGCCTGAGCCGAAGTTCACGCCCGGCGGACGTGGAATCGTCCGGATAGAGCACGCGCGACACGTTTTCCGAGTGATTCTTGTTTTCGACCGCGTCGAAGTAATTGCCGCGATTGAAGGCGGCCAGATTGATCTCGTCGCTTGCCCTCGCGGACCAGAGGCGCAGCGTATTGGTCGCTTCGGTCGCGTAACCGGGCACGATCGCGTCGTAGGCCATGGCGAGCACATCCTGGGTGTCAAGCCAGCGTGTGCGGTCGCCTTCCTGCTCGACGCGGCCGCCGAACCGAACCTGGTATTGCACCTCCGGGCGCGGGAACTCCCACGGGTTGCCGTCGACCAGCCAGTAGTCGGGGCTTTCGACCTGTCGGCCATCGACGATCTGCTGCCGGAACATCCCGTAGTCGTAGCGGATCCCGTAGCCGAAGCCCGGCACGCCGAGCGTGGCCATCGAATCCAGGAAGCATGCGGCAAGCCGGCCGAGGCCGCCATTGCCCAGTGCGGCGTCGTGTTCGAGGTCCGTGATCCGGCCGAAGTCGACGTCGAGTTCGGCCAGCGCCTGTTTCACATTGGCATGGATGTCGAGGGCGAGCAGCGCATTGGTAAAGCTGCGGCCAATCAGGAATTCCATCGACAGGTAATACACGCGCTTCACGTCCTGCGCGTACTGGGCGCGCGTGGTCCGCATCCAGCGTTCGACCAGGCGGTCGCGTACCGCGAGCGCGGTGGCCTGCAGCCAGTCTTGCGGGCGGGCGGTGACAGGGTCCTTGCCGACCGCATAGATCAGCTTGTTGGAGATCGAGTGCTTGAGCGCGGTGACATCGCTCGACAGCTTGTCGTACTTGAATTCGTTGAGGTTCATGGCGTGCTCATGTGATTGATGCGGCGGGGCCGTGTCGCGGGTCGCGGCCGCCTGCGTGCCAGATGCGCGGATCGCGCGGTCAGGCGAGGTTTCGATAGATCGACAGGAATTGCGCGGCAGTGCGATCCCAGCCGAAGTCCTGGCGCATCGCGGCCTTCTGCACCTGTTTCCAGTCGGCCTTGCGGCCGAACAGCGCAAACGCGCGGCGGATCGCGGCGTCGAGATCCGCTGCGTCGAACCGGTCGAACACGAAGCCGGTCGCCGTTGCGTCCGCGATGTTCTCGAGCGAACAGTCCACCACCGTATCCGCGAGGCCGCCGACTCGCCGCACGAGCGGCAGCGTGCCGTATTTCAGGCCGTAGAGTTGCGTCAGGCCGCAGGGCTCGAACCGCGACGGCACGACGATCACGTCGCTGCCGGCGACGATGCGGTGCGACATGGCTTCGTCATAGCCGATCACGACGGCCACGGAGCCGGGATGCGCCGCCGCCGCTTCGCGGAAGGCCCGCTCGAGTTCGGCGTCGCCGCTGCCGAGCAGCACGAGCTGCCCGCCGCGACGCACCAGTTCGGGCAACGCGGCAAGCATCAGCGGCAGGCCTTTCTGCTCGGTCAGGCGGCTCACGATGCCGAACAGCGGCGCGGTGGTCTGGACGGCAAGCCCGACTTCCTGCTGCAGCGCGGCCTTGCACTTGAGCTTGCCGGGCAGCGCGGCGGACGCTGCCGGCGAGTAGGTCGCGGCGATGAGCGGGTCGGTGGCCGGGTTCCAGACCGATGCGTCTACACCGTTCAGGATGCCGGACAGGTTGCCGGCGCGTTGCAGGAGCAAGCCGTGCAGTCCACAGCCCTGCTCGACCGACTGGATTTCGCTCGCGTAGGTCGGGCTGACGGTTGTGATCCGGTCGGCGTAGTACAGGCCGGCCTTCAGGAACGACACCTGGCCGTGGAACTCCAGCCCGTTGACGTCGAAGAATGCGCCTGGCAGGTCAAGCTCGCCGAACGTATGGGCGGGAAACACGCCCTGGTACGCGAGGTTGTGGACGGTGAGCACGCTCGTTGCGGCGCGGTGTCCCGTGGCCAGTTCAGCCGCCCGCAGATAGGCCGGTGCGAGGCCGGCGTGCCAGTCGTGGCAGTGCACGACGTTCGGGCGCCAGAACGCATCGAGCCCGTGCGCGACGCGCGCGGCCACCCAGCCGAGCAGCGCGAACCGGCGGTGATTGTCGCCGTACGGATGCTTGTCGGCGTCGACATAAGGGCCGCCGGGACGATCGTACAGCCCGGGTGCGTCGACCATATAGATCGCGACGTCGCTATCGGGCAGCAGGCCGTGATACAGGCGAATGTCGCCGCTCCCGGCCCACGACGGCAGTTCGGCGACGAGCTGGCGGTTCCGGATGCCGTCGCGAAACGCCGGGAAGCCGGGCACCAGCAGGCGCGCATCGCAGCCTGCCGCGGCCTGTGCGGCTGGCAGCGCCCCGGTCACGTCGGCGAGACCGCCGGTTTTCAGCAGTGGGTAGACTTCCGTGCAAACGTGTAGCACGCGCATGATGGTTCCTTCTGGATGGGTTTGCCCGGCACATCGTGGTGCGCGATCGCGCATCACAGGCCCTTCAGCATGTTTTTCGTCACCAGCACCACACCGTCGTCGGTGCGGTGAAAGCGCCCGGCGTCGAGTTCGGCGTCTTCACCGATCACGGTGCCTTCGGGAATCTGGCAGCCGCGATCGATGACGACCTTGCTCAGCCGGCAGCTCGCGCCGATATCGACGCCGGGGAGGATGACTGCCTGGTCGATCGTGCAGAACGAATGGATACGGACCTTCGAAAACAGCACCGAGTTGGAGACGTGGGAGCCGGACACGATGCACCCGCCCGACACCAGCGTGTTGAAGGCCACGCCCGACTGGCCATCCTGGTCGTGCACGAACTTCGCTGGCGGAAGCTGTTCCTGGTGTGTCCAGATCGGCCAGTCGCTGTCATAGATATTGAGTTCCGGCGTGGTCGACGCGAGATCGAGGTTCGCGGCCCAGAACGCATCGACCGTGCCGACGTCGCGCCAGTAGGGCGCCTCGCGGCTGGCCGCAGGGACGCACGACAGATTGAGCGGATGGGCGACGGCGCCGCCGTCGGCGACGACGCGCGGAATGATGTCCTTGCCGAAGTCGTGGCTCGACTCGGCATTCGCCAGGTCTTCCTCGAGGAGCCGGTACAGGTACTGTGCATTGAACACGTAGATGCCCATGCTCGCGAGCGCCACGTCGGGCTTGCCGGGCATTGCGGGCGGATCGGCCGGCTTTTCGACGAACGCGTCGATCTTGCGCGTTTCGTTGACGGCCATCACGCCGAACGCGGTCGCCTCTGCCCGTGGCACCTCGATACAGCCGACCGTGCAGCCGGCGCCGGATTCGACGTGATCGAGCAGCATCTGCGAGTAGTCCATCTTGTAGATGTGGTCGCCGGCCAGCACCAGCACGTACTCGGGTGCATACGAGCGGATGATGTCGAGATTCTGAAAGACGGCGTCCGCGGTGCCGCGATACCAGTGTTCCTCGCCCACGCGCTGCTGGGCCGGCAGCAGGTCGACGAATTCGTTCATCTCGCCGCGCAGGAAGCTCCAGCCGCGCTGCAGGTGACGCAGCAGCGAATGCGACTTGTACTGCGTCACCACGGCGATGCGGCGCAGGCCGGAGTTCACGCAGTTCGACAGCACGAAATCGACGATGCGGAATTTTCCGCCGAAGTAGACGGCGGGTTTCACGCGCTGGTCGGTCAGTTGATGCAGGCGCGAGCCGCGCCCGCCAGCGAGCACGAGTGCGACGGTACGGTTACCGAGTTGCCGGGCGCTGATGGTGCTGTCGATGGTCTCGTTCATTTTTAGCTCTCCTAATCCTTGTCTCGGGATAGTTATTGAGGGAATGTGCTGTATGACGACGGGTTCAGGTCACGACTGTCGGGGTGCTCCTTCCGGTGCGCGTCATGATTTCGGCGATGCCATTGGCGATCTCGATCAGGCCGGCCAGCGCCTCCTGGGTGGGAACGTCGTGGTTCGCGCAATCAGGCTCGAATTTCTCGAGGTAGATCCGCAGTGTGGCGCCGTCGGTTCCGGTTCCCGACAGGCGGAAGACCACGCGCGAGCCGTCGGTGAACACGATGCGGATGCCTTGTCGGCGCGAAACCGAGCCGTCGACAGGGTCCGTATACGCAAAGTCGTCGGCCGTCGAGACCGTATAGCCGCCGAGGACTCGGCCCGGCAAGCCGGCCAGCTTGCCGCGCAGGTTCTCCATCAGGTCGCCGGCGGCGTTGCTATCGAGCGCCTCGTAGTCGTGCCGCGAGTAGAAATTGCGGCCGAAGCGCGCCCAGTGTTCGCGCACCAGCGTCTCGACGGACTTTCCCGTGACGGCCAGGATGTTCAGCCAGAACAGCACGGCCCACACGCCATCCTTCTCGCGGATGTGGTTCGAGCCGGTGCCGTAGCTCTCTTCGCCGCACAAGGTCGCCACGCCGGCGTCGAGCAGGTTGCCGAAGAATTTCCAGCCGGTCGGCGTTTCGTGGCAACGCACGCCCAGTTTGGCCGCGACGCGGTCGACCGCCGTCGAAGTCGGCATCGACCGTGCGATGCCCTTGAGCCCCTGACGATAGCCGGGCGCGAGCGTCGCATGAGCGGCAAGGAGGGCGAGGCTGTCCGACGGCGTGACCGGGAACCCGCGCCCGACGATCATGTTGCGATCGGCATCGCCGTCCGAGGCCGCGCCGAAATCGGGTGCGGCTTCGCCGCTCATGCAGGCGATCAGGTCCGCGGCGTTCACCGGGTTGGGATCGGGATGCAGGCCGCCGAAATCCTCGCGCGGTTCGCCGTTGACCACCGTGCCGGCCGGCGCGCCGAGCCTGTCCTCGAGAATCGCCTTCGCATATGGGCCGGCGATCGCGTTCATGGCATCGAAGCGCATCGTGAAGCCGCGTGCGAACAGCGCGCGGATCGCGTCGAAATCGAACAGGTCGCGCATCAGTTCGGCATGGTCGGCGACCGGGTCGATGACTTCCACCGACGTGTCTTCCATCCGCGATTCGCCGAGCACGTCGAGGTCGATGTCGGGCGCGTCGCTGATCCGGTACGTGTCGATCACCGTCGTCCTCGCGTAGATCGCGTCGGTCACGCCCTCGGGGGCGGGGCCACCGTTGCCGATGTTGTACTTGATGCCGAAATCGCCGTCCGCGCCGCCCGGGTTGTGGCTCGCCGACAGCACGATGCCGCCGTAAGCGCGATGCCGGCGTATCGCGACGCTGATCGCCGGGGTGGAGAACAGGCCGCCGCGTCCGACCAGCACCTTGCGGAAGCCGTGCGCGGCGGCCATCTTGACGATGGTCTGGATCGCGATGCGGTTGTGAAATCGACCATCGCCGCCGAGTACCAGGATCTGGCCGCGGGATCCATCGAGCGAGTCGAAGATCGACTGCACGAAATTTTCGAGATAGCCCGGCTGGCTGAATACGGCCACTCGCTTGCGCAGGCCCGATGTGCCGGGACGCTGGCCTGGAAACGGCTGCGTCGTCAACGTCAGGATTGCCATTGTTTCTCCTCCTTTACGGTTGAAGCGGCTCCGAAGCGGTTTCGGAACGTCGCATCGGGAAATTGCGGTCCGCTTTCAGTGCACCGGTGCGGTCAGCAGGACCGCGTGCGCCGGCACGACGACGCGCCCGTATAACGTGCGCGGCGCGGCCGCGGGCTCGGCGCTGTCCAGCAGTGCACGCCAGGTGCCGGGCGGCAACCAGAACTCGACCGGCTCGGCCGCGGCATTGACGAGCAGCAGGCATGGGTCGCCGTCGTCCGCGCCGGCCAGCCTGATCCCGACACTACGGCGCGTGTGGTCGGCCCAGTCGGGCGTGGTCATCGAGGTGCCGTCGGGCTTGAGCCACGCGAGATCGGATACGCCATCGGCGCGTGGCGCGCCGTCGTACCAGGTCGGGTGACGCAACGCACCGAAGCGCTTTCGCAGTGCGAGCAGCGTGCCGACATATTCGGCGAGTGCGTGGTCTCCATGCGCCCAGTCGAGCCAGCTCGTCGCGTTGTCCTGGCAATAGCCATTGTTGTTGCCGTGCTGCGTGTGACCGATCTCGTCGCCCGCGAGCAGCATCGGCGTGCCTTGCGAAAACACCAGCGTGGCCAGCAGCGCGCGTTTCAGGCGCGTGCGCAGCGTGCGGACGGTGGGGTCGTCGGTCGGGCCTTCCACGCCGCAATTCCAGCTGAAATTGTGCGTATGGCCGTCGCGGTTGCCTTCGCCGTTGGCTTCGTTATGCTTGAGGTCATAGCTGACCAGATCCTGAAGCGTGAACCCGTCGTGCGCCGTGATGAAGTTCACGCTCGCGCCCGGCCCGCGCGTGCCATATCGAAACAGGTCGCTGGAGCCCGCGAAGCGCGTCGCGAATTCGCCGAGCGACGTGTTGCCGCGCAGCCAGAAATCGCGCATCGCATCGCGATAGCAGTCGTTCCATTCGAGCCATTCGTCAGGAAAGTGGCCGAGCTGATAGCCGTCGGGCCCGAGATCCCACGGTTCGGCAATGAGCTTGACGCGCGCGAGCACGGGATCCTGCCGGATCGCGGCGAACAGCGTGGCGTGCGTCGAGAAGTCGCGCGCGCCGCGGCCCAGCAGCGGCGCGAGGTCGAACCGGAAGCCGTCGACGTGCATCTCCGTCACCCAGTAGCGCAGCGAATCCATGACGAGTTGAAGCACGCGGGGCTCGGACAGGTCGAGGCTGTTGCCGCAACCGGTCCAGTTTTCGTAAAGCGCCGGATTGTCGGCCCGGAGCCGGTAGTAAAGCGCGTTGTCGATGCCGCGCAAGCTCAGCGTCGGCCCGTGCTCGTCGGTTTCGGCGGTGTGGTTGTACACGACGTCGAGTACGACCTCGATGCCGCGTGCATGGAGCGCCTTGACCATGTCGCGGAACTCGCTGATCGGCGTGGTGCCGGCCCGGCCGGACCAGTAGCGCGATTCCGGCGCAAGGAATGCAATGCTCGAATAACCCCAATAGTTGGAAAGCCCGGCATGCTGGAGCCGCGCTTCGTCCGCGCGGTGATGCACGGGAAGCAGGCTGACGGTCGTGATGCCGAGCGACTGCAGGTAGTCGAGCGAGGCAGCGCTCGCGACGCCGGCGTAGCTGCCGCGCATGCGCTTGGGTACGTCCGGGTGCAGTTGCGTGAACCCCTTGACGTGCATCTCGTACAGCACCGTTTCGGCGAGCGGTACGCGCGGCGGCGCGTCGCTTCCCCAGCTGTAGGGCTCGTGCACGACCCGGGCCTTGAGTGCGATGGCGCCATTGTCGAGCGGATCGGCCCGGCTCGCGTCGGTGGCGCACGCGCCGCGGAACGCAGGCTCGCCGCGATAGCGACCGACGACGCTGCGTGCATACGGGTCGAGCAGCACCTTGGCCGGATTGAAACGATGGCCGGCATCCGGCGCATGGGGCCCGGCGACACGATAGCCATAGACGAGCCCCGGCTCGGCCGTCTCGAGGTAGCCGTGCCAGACATCGTGCGTGCGACCCGGCAGCGCCACGCGCATGTGTTCCCGGCAACCTTCCGGATCGAACAGGCACAGCTCGACCGCTTCGGCATGCGGGGCGACCAGCGCGAAGTTGACCCCGCAGCCGTCCCAGTGCGCGCCAAGCGGATAGGGCACGCCGGGCGTCAGAATATCAGCGACTTGCATGGCGTCACCCTTCGAGCTTCAGCATGATCGTGGCGAGCGGCGGAACGACGAGGCTGAGCGAGCAGTCCCGTCCATGCGACGCGATCGCCTCGGTATGGGACGCGCCGTTGCCGACGCCGCTGCCGCCGTAGCAGATGGCGTCGCTGTTGACGATCTCGCGATAGCGTCCCGGCTGCGGCACACCGATTCGGTAGCCATGCCTCGGCACCGGCGTGAAGTTGCAGATCACCAGCACGCATTCGCCGTCGGCTGCCTTCCGCACGAACGAGAACACGGAGCTGTCGCGATCGTCGGCGGCAATCCATTCGAAGCCGTGCGCGTCGAAATCGACCTCGTGCAGCGCCGGCTCGCGCCGCAGCACCGCGTTCAGGTCGCGCACGAACTGCTGCACGCCGCGATGCAACGGATACTGGAGCAAGTGCCAATCGAGGCTCGCGTTCGCGTTCCACTCGGACGACTGCGCGAACTCGCCGCCCATGAACAGCAGCTTGGCGCCCGGATGACCCCACATGAAACCGTAGTACGCGCGCAGGTTCGCGAAGCGCTGCCATTCGTCGCCGGGCATCCTCGACAGGAGCGAGCCCTTGCCGTGCACGACTTCGTCGTGCGACAGCGGCAGCACGAAGTTCTCGCTGAATGCGTACAACAGGCCGAACGTGAGCTTGTCGTGGTGGTGCTTGCGATGCACCGGATCCTCACGCAGGTATCGCAGCGTGTCGTTCATCCAGCCCATGTTCCACTTGTAATGGAAGCCGAGGCCGCCCATGTCGAGCGGGCGCGACACGTTCGGGAAGCTGGTCGACTCCTCCGCCATCGTCACGGCCTCGGGGCGCTCGGCACACACGATCGCGTTCATCCTGCGCAGGAAGTCGATGGCTTCGAGGTTTTCCCGCCCGCCGAGATGATTGGGAATCCATTGGTCCTGCGGACGGCTGTAGTCGCGATAGAGCATCGATGCCACCGCATCGACCCGCAGTCCGTCCACGCCGAAGCGTTCGATCCAGAACAGGGCGTTGCCGATGAGATAGTTCGCCACTTCGCGGCGGCCGTAGTTGTAGATCAGCGTGTGCCAGTCGTGGTGATAGCCTTCGCGCGGATCGGCATGCTCGTACAGGCACGTGCCGTCGAATCGGGCGAGACCGTGCGAATCGGTCGGGAAATGGCCCGGCACCCAGTCCACGAGCACGCCAATGCCATGTGCGTGCGCCGTGTCGACGAGATGCCGGAAATCGTCGGGCGTGCCGAAGCGCGAGGTGGGCGCATAGAGGCCGGTCGGTTGATAGCCCCACGAACCGTCGAACGGATGCTCGTTTACCGGCATCAGTTCGATGTGGGTGAAGCCCATCTCCTTGACATACGGAATCAGCTGCTCGGCCAGCTCCCGATAGCCGAGCCAGCGATCGTGCTGTTCGGGCACCCGGCGCCACGATCCGAGATGGACCTCGTAGATGCTCATCGGCGCGGCCAGCGCATTGGCACGCTGCCGCGCGGGATCGCCCGGGCGGGCAGGCGGCAGGCCCTGGACGACCGATGCGGTGCCGGGACGCATCTCGGCGCGAAACGCGAACGGGTCGGCCTTGAGCAGCAGCTCGCCGTCGCGGGTCCGGATTTCGAATTTGTACAGGTCGCCGACGGCCACATGCGGCACGAAGATTTCCCACACGCCGCATTCGCGGCGCAGCCGCATCATGTGGCGACGGCCATCCCAGTTGTTGAAATTGCCGACCACCGATACGCGGCGCGCGTTCGGCGCCCAGACCGCGAAACGCACGCCGGCCACGTCGTCGATTTCGGCCGGATGCGCGCCGAGCGTCTCGTACGGCCGATGGTGGGTGCCTTCCGCCAGCAGCCACGCGTCCAGCTCGCCGACCAGCGGCGCAAAGCGATAGCTGTCCTCGATATCCTGCTCGTGCGGGCCCCAGTCGACGCGCAGCCGATACGCGAATGGCCGCCGCCGGCGCGGCACCACGCCGGCGAACAGCGCCGTGCCGTCGACACGCTCGAGTCTCGCCAGATTGCGATCGCTTGCGCGGTCGACCACGCTGACCGCAACCGCGTCCGGCAAAAAGGCGCGCACGGTTACCCGACCATCGACCAGGTGCATCCCGAGCAATGCGAACGGATCGTCGTGGTCGCCAGCGATCAGTTTCGCGACAGTTTCCCTTTCCAGCATTCCATCCCCCATGTGTTCCTGCATGACTTCCTTCATCCGGGCGCCTTCCGTTGCGCGGGCAACGGCGGTGCCTTCGAGTGCGGTGAGCGGCCGCCGCCGGCCGGGCGCGCGGCTCACGGTACGCGTGCGCCGATCCATCCGGCGTGCGGCATCAGTTCCAGACAATTGCCGGTCAGCTCGGCACCTGACAGCCCGTGTCCTGCGACGGCTTCGGCGCGTGTGCCGTCAGGCAAGGTCCAGCTCTGGTGCGTCGTGCCGAGATTGAAGGCAAGCAGGTAGCGGGCGTCGCCGAGCGTGCGTTCGAACACGAGAAGCGGTTCCGGCGCCGCGATGAAGCGGATGCCGCCGTCGCGCAGTGCCGGATGCCGCTTGCGCCACGCCAGGAACGCGCGAAAGAACGTCAGGACCGAGGTCGCGTCACGGTCCTGGCGGTCCACCGCGGCGGCCAGGTGTTCCGGCGGCAGCGGCAGCCACGGCTCGACCGGCGAGAAGCCCCCGAACGGCGCGCCGGCCTGCCACGGCATCGGCGTGCGGCAGCCGTCGCGCCCCTTGTATTCCGGCCAGAACGTGATGCCGTAAGGGTCCTGCAGGCGTTCGAACGGGATGTCGGCTTCCGTCAGTGCGAGCTCTTCGCCCTGGTAGACGCAGACGCTGCCGCGCAGCGTCGTCAGCATCGCAAGCACCATCCTCGCGAGTTGCGGCGACGCGTCGCCGTTGCCCCAGCGGGTCATGACACGCGGCACATCGTGATTGCCGGCCGACCAGCAGGCCCAGCCGAGGCCACCGTGCCCGGCGAGCTGGGTCTCCATGCGCTCGACCGTGCTCCGCACGTGCGTGGCGGTGAATTCCGGCGTCAGCAGGTTGAAGCTGTAGGCCATGTGCAGTTTGTCGCCGCCAGCCGTGTAGTGCGCCATGGTCGTGAGCGCGTCATCGTCGCCGACTTCACCGACGCTCGCGGCGCCGTATTCGTCCAGCAGGCTGCGCAGCCGCTTCAGGAACGCGAGATTTTCCGGCTGCGTCTTGTCGTAGCGATGCTGCTGCATGCCGTAGGGATTCTCCGGCGGCACGATGAACGTGCCTTGCGCGGCCGCGGGCGGGTTGTCCCGCAGTTGCCGGTCGTGGAAATGGAAGTTGCACGCATCGAAGCGAAAACCGTCGACGCCGCGTTCGAGCCAGAAGCGGACGTTGTCGAGGACCTGGTCCTGGACCGCGGCACAGTGGAAATCGAGATCCGGCTGGCTCGCGAGAAAGTTGTGCAGGTAGTACTGCCGGCGGCGCGGCTCCCACTGCCACGCCGAGCCGCCGAACACGGATTGCCAGTTGTTCGGCGGCGTGCCGTCCGGGCGCGGATCGGCCCACACATACCAGTCGGCATGTGGGTTGTCCCGGCTGCCGCGGCTCGCGACGAACCAGGGGTGCTGATCCGACGAGTGGCTCAGCACCTGGTCGATCATGACCTTCAGGCCGAGCGCATGCGCTTTCTCGATCAGACGGTCGAAATCGTCGAGGGTGCCGAAGATGGGATCGACATCGCAGTAGTCCGACACGTCATAGCCGAAATCCTTCATCGGCGAGCGAAAGAACGGCGAAATCCAGATCGCATCCACGCCGAGCGCGTGGATATAGTCGAGTTTGCCGACCAGGCCCGGCAAATCGCCCAGGCCATCCCCGTTGCTGTCGGCAAAGCTGCGCGGATACACCTGATAGATGACCCCGCCGCGCCACCATTGATTGGACATATGCGATTCTCCTTGTGGTTGCGTCAAGCGCGCAGTGTCGCGTCGACTTCGTCGGGCGTGGGTGCATACGCACCGTGCCGTGCACAGGTCAGCGACGCGCACGCGGCGGCGAACCGCAGATGCTCCAGCGCCGGCGCATCCGGTCGTGTCAGCAGGCTCGCGATCCAGCCGCCCATGCATGCGTCGCCACACCCCACGGTATCGGCCACGGCAGTCGCGAACACCGGCTGAAACAGGGTGCTGTCCGGCTCGAGCAACTGCATGCCGTCGCTACCACGCGTGACGAGAATGGCGGCCTCGGGTGCCCACGCACGGAGTTGCGCGAGCGCGTCGGCTTCGTCCAGCGCTGGAAACAGTCCGCGCAAGTCCTCGTCGGAGACCTTGATGTAGCGCGCGAGCCCCGCCATTTCACGCAGCGTGGCCCGATAGGCGGGCCCCTCCATCACGTCGCGATAGTTCGGGTCGAACGAAATGCATTTGCCTGCGGCATCGGCGGCGGCGGCGACCTCCAGCAGACGCGCCGCGAGCGGTTGCCGAACGAGACCGAGCGACCCGAAGTGGACGATCTGTGCCGCTTCCATCCAGCCTGCCGGCAGCATTTGGGCGTCGAACGCGAGATCGGCACTGTTGTCGCCGACGAAAAAGTACGCCGGCGGCGATTTCGACGTCACCATGGCGAGGAGCGGCGAGCGTTCGACCTGGCGCATGAAGCGCATGTCGAGCCCGGCCTCCCGGCTCGACGCGGCGAGGGTGTCGCCGAACACGTCGCGGCTGACGGTGCCGGCAAAGCCGGTCGGCACACCCAGACGAGCCGCAACGCGGGACACGTTCCAGCAGGAGCCGCCCGCGGCGGCGCGCCAGCGTCCGTCGCTTTCAAGGATGAAATCGGTCAGCGCTTCGCCGAAGACGACGAGGCGGGGGAGGTTGTTCGTCATGTCGATTCCGTGTGGGTACACCGGATCAGGTCCGCGCGGCCCGGCGCGCGCTCGCCTGCGTCGCCCGCGATCGGGCGGTGCGGGTGAGCGGACGGGCGGGCATCGGACCGGATCTTGATGCGCGTGTGTTCTCGCTCAGCGTGGCGAGGTCCAGCCCTTGTAGCTCTTCGCGTTGTCGCGTGTGATCAGTGCCGGCTCGATCAGGATCATCGGGTTGGCCGGCTTCTGGCCGTTCATGATCCCGTAGCCGACGTTGACGGCCTGCTGCGCCATCGCCCACGGATCCTGGCTCGACGATGCCTGCACGAGCGTGTTGCTCGTGAGCGCGGTCTCGATGTCAGGCGCGCCGTCGACCGACGTGATCACGATGCCCGTGCGGTTGAGCTGCTTTGCCGCGAGATCGCTGCCGACGGCCTGTGGATCGTTGATCGTGAACACGCCGTCGAGCTTCGGGAAGCGCGTCAGGTAGCCCTGCATCACGTTCATGCCGCCTTCGCGCGAGCCCTTGCCGTCCTGGTCGCTCGACAGCAGCTTGAGGCCCGGATTCTTCGCGAGCACGCTCTTGCAGCCGTTCACGCGATCGATCACGGCCGACACCTGCGGGCCGTTCTCGATGATCACGTTGCCCTTGCCGTTCAGCTTCTTCGCGAGGAAGTCGCACGCGAGCTCGCCGGCCTTCACGTTGTTGGTCTGCACGGTCGCATTCGCGCCGGCCGCGGCGACATCGACCGCGACGACCGTGATGCCGGCTGCCTGTGCCTTCCGCACGGCGGGCTCGACCGCCTTCGGATCGGCGGCGTTGAGCAGGATCAGGTCGACATGGGCGGAGATGAAGTTGTCGATCTGCGTGAACTGCTTGTTCAGGTCGTAGTCGGCCGATACCGCCGTGACTTTCGCGTTCGGATTGATCTGCTTCGCGCGCGCCTCGGCGCCTTTCGCGATCGTGACGAAGTACGGGTTGCCGAGCGAGCCGACGGTGATGCCGATCGACTTCAGGGGCTTGTCGGCCGCGTGCGCGGTGGCGGCCGAGAGGGCGACGGCGCAGGCGATGCCGGTCAGGACGGCTTTAGGGTTGAACATGGCGTTGTTCCCGTGAATGGTGTGATGACATGGGGCGCGGCGCGATCCGCCGCCCCCCGATTGGTATCGGACGTTGTTCAGGTACGGGCCGAGTCGCGCTGGCGGTAGCGGTCGAGCGCCACCGCGCCGATGATCACGAGCCCCTTGATGATGTATTGCCAGATGTCGGACACGCCAAGCAGCACGAGCCCGTTGGTCAGCACGGCGATGATCAGCGCGCCGATCAGCGTGCCGACGATCGAGCCGACGCCGCCGACGAAGCTGGTGCCGCCGAGGATCACCGCGGCGATCGCGTCGAGTTCATACGACTGGCCGAGCTGCAGGCCGTTGGCCGCATAGAGCCGCGCGGCCGACATCACGGCACCGAGGCCGGCGAGCAGGCCCGACGCGGCGTAGACGAAGAGCTGGATCAAGCGCACGTTGATGCCTGACAGGCGCGCCGCTTCCGGGTTGCCGCCCACCGCGTAGATCCGCATGCCGAGCACGGTGCGGCGCAGGATGAACCACGAGGCGACGATCACCGCGCCAGCGATCACGACGAGCCACGGCACGCCGAGGATCGAACCGTTGCCGATGAACGCGAACGGCAGTTGCGGATTGAAGATCGTCGTGTCGTTGCCGATCAGGCGGGCGATGCCGCGCACGGCAGTCAGTGCGCCGAGCGTGACGATGAACGGCGGCAGGCGCAGCAGCGCGATCAGGCCGCCGTTGACCACTCCGAACGCGAGGCCGACGGCGAGTGCGGCCGGCACGCCGAGCCAGCCCCAGTTCGGCAGGTTCGACGCGAGCAGCGCGGTGACCGCGGCGGCGGCGAGCACCGAGCCGACCGACAGGTCGATGCCGCCCGTCAGGATCACGAAGGTCATGCCGGCGGCGAGCACGATGTTGATCGATGCCTGCTGCGTGACGATCGACAGGTTCTGCAGCGTGAAGAAGCCGTCGGTCAGGAGCCCGAAGCCGATGCACAGGAGCAGCAGCACCGGCAGCATGCCGGCCGTGCGCACGAGGCTCTGCATGCGTTGCTGGCGCGCGGCAGGCGTGCGTTGCCCAGGCTGCTTCGACGTTTGCGGGGCCGACGCGATCGGCCCTTTGCTGGTGTTGCTCATTTTCTCCTCCGTTTAGTGTGGAATCTCGTCATGCCGCCGGTTGTGCGGCGTCGCTCGCTGCCGCGCGCGATCCGGTAGCGAATCCGATCACGCCTTCCTGGGTGATGGCCTTGCCGGTATGTCCGCCGAGTTCGCCGACGAATTCGCCTTCGCGCATGACGAGTACGCGGTCGGCTACCCCGATCACTTCGGGCAATTCGCTCGAAATGACGATCACGCCGACGCCGGAACGCGCCAGCTCGTTGATGATTCGGTAGATCTCGGATTTCGCGCCGATGTCGACGCCGCGGGTCGGCTCGTCGAGGATCAGCACGCGTGGCTTCGTCTCGAGCAGGCGCGACAGCAGCACCTTCTGCTGATTGCCGCCCGACAGCGCACCCGCATTGACTTTTGCGTGCGGCACGCGGATCGACAGCGACGCGATGGCGTCACGCGCACGTCGCGCACCTTCGGCGAGATCGAGCACGCCGCCGCGGCGAGCATCGCGATTGCAGACCGACACGTTGATATTGTTGTGGACGCTCATGTCGAGAAACAGGCCGAGACGCTTGCGGTCCTCGGTCAGGTAGACGAGGCCCGCATCGATGGCTTCCCGCGGCGTACGCATCGCCAGCGATTCCCCTGCAATCGCAACCTCGCCGCGCGTGCGCGGTTCGGCGCCAAAGATCAAGCGGGCGAGCTCGGTGCGTCCGGCCCCGACCAGCCCGGCGATGCCCAGGACTTCGCCGGCGTGCAGGTCGAAGCTGCAGCCACGCACGCGCTTCTCGTCGGCGATGTCGCGCACGGACAGCACGACGTTGCCCGGGTCGTATGCGATGTGTTCTTTCTTGTAGAAGCCGGACAGGTCGCGTCCGACCATCATCTGGACGAGACTGTCGGCCGAGAGCGCATCGCGCTCCAGCGTGCCGACGTAGGTGCCGTCGCGCAGCACCGACACACGATCGGAGAGCTCATATATCTCGGCCATCCGGTGGCTGATGTAGATGATCGCGAGACCTTCCGCGCGCAGTTGCCGGATCAGTTCGAACAGCCGGTCGGTTTCGCGCGACGACAACGGCGTCGTTGGCTCGTCCATCACGAGGATGCGGGCACGCGCATGAATGGCGCGTGCAATCTCGACGAGTTGCTGTTCGGCGATCGACAGCGTGCCCACTACCGCCTGCGGGCCAAACGAGGCGCCCAGGCGTGTCAGCACGGCTTCGCAGCCCTGTTCCATCGCGGCGCGGTCGATGGTCCGGAAGCCGCGGCCGGGTTGCCGCAACTCGCGGCCGACGTAGATGTTTTCCGCGACCGTCAGGTTCGGCGCAAGGCTGAGTTCCTGATAGATCACCGCGATTCCGAGCGCGCGCGCGGCGAGCGGGCCGTCGACGACCGACGGGATGCCATCGACGAGAATTTCGCCGCCCGGATCGGCCTGGTACGCGCCGGACAGAATCTTCATCAACGTCGACTTGCCGGCGCCGTTTTCCCCCATCAGCGAGTGGATCTCGCCGGCCCTGACCGACAGGGCCACGTTGTCGAGGGCGCGGACCCCGGGAAAGGTCTTGCTGATGCCGCGCATTTCCAGCAATGCGGGCCTGGATACCGATTGGGACATGACTTGTCTCGCTCCGTTTTTCTGATGTTGTCGTGATCGGTAGCGTCCGGCGCAAAGGCCGCGTGCTTTCGATTAATTAAATCATGATGATTTATTTAATCGCGAATGGAGTGGGACTTCAAGTCTAGGGAAAGCTCTAGTCGTGAATGCGCATCCTTAGGAAGACGATGAAAGGTTTTGCATTTGACAGCGCACAGCGGGCATCGAAGTGATGTCTTTTTGGCGCCCACTCATGGGAGTCGGGAACGCGTGCGCGGCGACGGAAATCGCTCAGAGGCTTGTGGCGTGGACGTTTGCGGCGGGTGCCCGTGTCGTGCGGGCGATCGGATGCCGAGGGCGAGGGCGGTGCACAGCTCCTCCCGGAGCCGATCACGTGCCGCTGTACGGTTGCAATCTCCGCCGATTCACCGATGGTCTTATGCAAGGATCGGTTATGGGTCAGTCGAAAATAGCATGGACGTTGTCACTCGAACGCAGTGCCATGCGTTGGATTGACGACAAGGCGATCGACGGGTTTGTGGTTCCGCGTTGACATTCGATGAGGATGGGTCTCGGCGTGACCGGAGATTCATGCCGACGGGTTCGCATGCCGATGCGGGCGCCGCTTCACGTCGGCGCATTCGACTGGCACCGGATGGCTGGATCTGCGTCGAGACGCAATGCTCCCGCGGTCAGGTCACGCGGTCGAACGAATCGATCGCCCTTGCACGATTTGCTGTGTCCTTATTCCGATTGCGCATAGTTCTCGCTCGATCGAAATTCGGCTGGTTAGTCTGCGGAAACCAGTGATCGTCAAAAGCGGAGGAGAACAATGTCGGACTTACCAACGAGAATGGAGCATGATCTGCTGGGCGACTGCGAAGTTCCGTCCAGTGCTTATTACGGTGTGCATACTTTCAGGGCGGTCAGGAATTTTCCGATTACATCCACGCCGATTTCGATCTATCCCGACCTGATCAACGCGCTCGCCTTCATCAAGGAAGCGGCAGCGCTGGCGAATCATCAACTGGAACTCCTTGACGATGCACGCTGCGGTGCAATCGTCGATGCGTGTCGGGACGTGCGAACTGGCGCGCTGCACGACCAGTTCGTGGTCGATGTGATCCAGGGCGGTGCCGGCACGTCGACGAACATGAACGCGAACGAGGTCATCGCGAACCGGGCGCTCGAGCGGCTTGGATACGCGCGTGGCGAATACCAGCACCTGCATCCGAACGATCATGTGAATATCGGGCAGAGCACGAACGACGTCTATCCTTCGGCCTTGCGAATCGCTGCCTATCTCGGCATCCAGGGACTGATCGACGCGATGCGTGTGCTGCGCGAAGCGTTCGAGGAAAAGGCGGAAGAGTTTGCCGATGTGCTCAAGATGGGGCGCACGCAGTTGCAGGACGCAGTACCGATGACGCTCGGCCAGGAGTTCGGCACCTATGCCGTGATGCTGGGCGAGGATCAGGAGCGGCTCGCCGAGGCGGTCATGCTGATCTGCGAGATCAACATGGGGGCGACGGCCATCGGCACCGGCATCACCGCACATCCCGACTATGCGCCGCTCGTGCTCGCCCGGCTCGTCGAGCTGACCGGCATTCCGCTCGCCACTGCGCCGAATCTGATCGAGGCGACACAAGACTGTGGTGCATTCGTTCAACTCTCGGGGGTGCTGAAACGCGTGGCGGTCAAGCTCTCGAAGATCTGCAACGACCTCCGGCTCCTGTCGAGCGGCCCGCGAGCGGGCCTGGGCGAGATCAACCTGCCGCCGGTCCAGGCCGGATCGAGCATCATGCCTGGCAAGGTCAATCCGGTCATCCCGGAGGTCGTGAACCAGGTGGCATTCGAAGTCATTGGCAACGATCTGACTGTCAGCTTTGCGGCCGAGGCCGGGCAGCTTCAACTGAACGCTTTCGAACCGATCATTGCGCACAGTCTGTTCAAGAGCGTCACGCACCTGAAGAATGCATGCCTGACGCTGGCGGACCGCTGCGTGACGGGGATTACCGCAAATCGTGAGCATTTGCGCGCCACGGTCGAGAATTCCATCGGGATCGTCACCGCGCTCAATCCTTATATCGGCTACGCCAATGCGACATCGGTCGCCCAGGAGGCACACGCAACGGGCGGCAGCGTCGCGGCGATCGTGCTGGCGCGCGGGCTGTTGTCGAAGGAGCAGCTCGATGAGCTTCTGCGCCCCGAGATGTTGACCAGACCGACCAAGGTGCCCGCCGGGCAGCCTTGACCGGAAAAGGGCAGGCCGACGGCCCTCGCCATCACCGAAGTTCGATGATCGATTGTCCGTAACGGGCATCGCGCGTATCGGTTGGGACAAGGTCCCAATCGGTCGAGCACGTCTCAACTGGCATGGACGATGCCTGACAGGGGAAGAGGTGGCAATGCTGGAAGGCAGCAACGTGGCGCGCATCCATGCGCCGGATGGCGTCTACATCGGTCAGGCGCGTCGAGATCCGGTCAGGATGGCTGTTTTTGACGACGAGCAACAGGGTGTCGCGATCGTTGCTGCGGCGGCGACGCTGAACGCGCTTGAATACATCGGCAAGCGCATGAGTGAAGCGAGGCTCGTCTGCTCGGGTACGGGGCCAGGTGCACTCGCCTATCTCGATCTGGTGGTGAGCCTCGGGCTGCGGCGGGAAAACATCTTTGTCGGCGATCCGACCGGCGTCGTGTACATCGGCCAGGTGGGGGAAATGGATCCGGGACTGGCGAGATTTGCACGGGGTACCGGGGCGCGCGCGATAGCCGACGTGATGCCGGGCGCCGACATCCTCGTCGGGGTGTCGGCGGCGAACGTGGCGATGGCTGATCTGGTCAAGGTCATGGCAGTCAACCCGATCATCATCGCGATATCGGATGCGATGCCCGAGGTCACGCCCGAGGCCGTGCTCGCGGTACGGACGGACGCAATCCTCGCGACCCGTCACGCGCGCCACCCGAACCAGATCAGCGGCGCGATGTGCGTGCCGTTCATTGCCCGGGGCGCGCTCGATACCGGCGCGATGACGGTGAACGAGGAGATGAAGCTGGCCGCGGTCCACGCGATCGCGTCGCTCGCGCAGGCGGAGATACCGAAGGAGGTTGCCGCAATAGAGGATGCGCATGACTTGCGCTTTGGGCCCCGCTACCTGATCCCGAAAGCCTTCGACCGAAGGTTGATCGAGGTGGTCGCGCCTGCCGTTGCGAAGGCGTCTGCCGAAAGCGGTGTCGCACGGCGACGGATAGCGGATATGGAAGCCTATCGGCGAAGTCTGTCGCAGGTCGTGGGCAGTTCGAGTCCGACGGCGCCGGTGGCGATTGCCGGTCGGCACGCCAACGTGAAGTCAGTGATATTCGCGGAGGGCGAGGACGAGCGCGTGTTGCGTGCTGCCCAGTGCGCGATCGACGGGTCCGTCGCCAGGCCGGTGTTGCTTGGCAGGCCGGCTGTGATCGCGGACGTGATCGATCGTTGCCGGCTCGGTCTCGATCCGGGGGTGAACTGCGAGATCGTCGACCCGCTTGATCCCGATATCCACGACGATGCCGTGACACGCTACTGCATGCTGCGTCGGCGCGACGGCATCTCGCCCGTCCTTGCAGCGGTCGAGCTGCGCAGCTGCCGTACGCTGCTTGCCGCGATGCTGCTCAGGAGCGGGCGCGCGGACGCGATGCTGTGCGGGACGACCGGACGCCGAGCGGGTCATCTGATTGCCGTGCGAGACGTGATCGGACGTCGCAAAGGCGTCGACACGCTCGCGGTAATGGAGACCCTCATGTTCCCGGAGCGCCTCTTGTTCATCTGCGATGCACTTTTGAACAGCAATCCCGGTGCCGGGCAAATCGCCGACATTGCGTTGCTCGGGGTCGATGAAGTGCGCCGCTTGGGAATCTCGCCGCAGGTCATGCTGGTGCCGAGGCTGGGTTCGAGCGCGGGGGACGCGACGTGCGAAAGGAAGATGCGCGAAGCGCTGGCCCTGATCCATGAGCGCGTGTCAGGAGTGGCGAGCGGCGCAGGGGAGCCAAGCGGCTCGGCGTTCCCGTGCGCAACCTTCGATCAGACACTCTCCGAGTTGAATGTCGATGCAAGTGCCAACATGCTCGTGATGCATGATGGCGAAATGGCCAACGTCATTCGCAATGTGATGCGCATTTCAACGGGTCAGGGAATCTCGGCCGGCCAGGTTGTCCTCGGCGCGCGGTGGCGTGTTCACATCCTGACACCGGCGGCGACGATCCGGCAAATCGTCAACGCGACTGCACTTGCCGTCGGTGACGATGTGTCCAATTGGACACGTTCATAAAAGGCGAATGCATCATCACTTTCGCCTCGTCGCGCTCCCGGGGCGGGGTGAAGCTCCATGGCCTCTCGATCAGGTTCGAGGCGGTCTTTTCTTTCAATGTGATCAAGCCTCGACGAGATCTTGTCGTCCGATCGATTCCATATTGATCGGTATAACGCCATATGCAAATTTCGCGTTGACGGGAGAGGCGCGAAGTTCGCTTTTTACATTACCGGATCGAATGCGACGGCGGACATTTCGTTCGATCGGATGCTTCGTGTTGCGGCAAACAGGCCGCCATACCGCTGTTGATCGCTTGCCTTCAGGTCGCCTTCCGGATATTCGCTATGCCGGATTTCAAAGCAGTTCAGTCATTTTTTGCATAGGAATTGTGGGGCGAATTTCGACTGAATAGGCTTCGATCAGATGTTCGTGCTCGCGACTGTCCACGTGCCTCAATCACGATATGACGGTGCAAATCCGGCTGCATGCGTCTACCTATGATGATAGGAAAAATGGCCGGCACCTTTAAGAATTGAATTTCCTGGATTACTGGAGGATACAGTCATGGCATCGATTCCCGAACCGTCGACCACGGGTGAAACCGACAAACGCAGCTGGCTCGAATCGCACGAAGCCGGCTATCACAAGACCCTCGGCAATCGACAGGTGCAGATGATCGCGATCGGCGGGGCCATCGGCACCGGGTTGTTTCTCGGCGCCGGCACCCGGCTGCAGGCCGCCGGACCGTCGCTCGCGATCGTCTATCTGGTGTGCGGGGCGTTTTCGTTCCTGATCCTGCGCGCGCTCGGCGAACTCGTGATGCATCGCCCCAGCAGCGGCAGCTTCGTCTCGTATGCCCGCGAATTCCTTGGCGAGAAGGCATCGTTCGTCGCAGGCTGGATGTACTTCCTGAACTGGGCGATGACCGGCATCGTCGACATCACGGCCGTTGCCGTCTACATGCACTACTGGACGCCATTCGCCGGCGTGCCGCAGTGGATCTTCGCGCTGATTGCACTGTGTATCGTCGCGACGATGAACCTGATCGGGGTGAAGTGGTTCGCGGAGATGGAGTTCTGGTTCGCGCTGATCAAGGTCGCCGCGATCTTGCTGTTTCTGGTGGTGGGTACCGCGATTCTCGGCACCGGTGGCCACGTCGCGGGTCATGACACGGGTATGCACCTGATCACCGACAACGGCGGGTTTTTCCCGCACGGCATGATGCCGGCACTGGTGCTGATACAGGGCGTCGTATTCGCGTTCGCTGGCGTCGAGCTGGTCGGCACGGCTGCCGGCGAATGCAAGGATGCGCGCAAGGTGCTGCCGCGGGCGATCAACAGCGTGATCTGGCGGATCGCGCTGTTCTATGTCGCATCGGTGGTGCTGCTCGTCTGCCTGTTGCCGTGGAGTGCCTATAAGGCGGGCCAGAGCCCGTTCGTCACGTTCTTCGGCGCGCTTGGCGTGCCGGGCATCGGTTCGGTGATGAACCTGGTGGTGTTGACGGCAGCGCTGTCGAGTCTCAACTCCGGGCTGTATTCGACCGGGCGCGTGCTGCGCTCGCTCGCGATGGGCGGCTCCGCGCCGGCGGCGCTGTCGCGGATGAGCGCGCAGTCGGTGCCCTATGTCGGCATTCTCGTGACGGTCGCGATCTACGTGGTTGGCGTGCTGCTCAATTATCTCGTGCCGTCGAGCGTGTTCGAGATCGTGCTCAACGTTGCGTCGCTCGGCATCATCAGCACATGGGGTTTCATCATCGTCTGCCAGATGAAGTTCCGCGCGGCCGTCAAACGCGGTGACGTGGACGACGTGCCATTCAAGATGCCCGGCGCACCGGTCACGTCGTGGCTCACTTTGCTGTTCCTGCTCGGCGTGCTGGTGCTGATGGCGTTCGACTATCCGAATGGAACCTGCACCGTGGCGTCGATTCCGGTAGTCGCACTGCTGCTTGTCATCGGCTGGCGCTGGGTGAGCGGCCGTGCACGTCGTGTGCTGCTCAAGCCGACGATTCCGTCGGTCACGCTCACGCAGAACGTGCTCGAAAAGGGTGACAACTGATACGGCACGCAACGGTATCCGGACCCATGAAGGTTAGCGCCGTACGCGATAAAAGAGAAAAATTCCATGGCACCGTTTGACGAAATGCTGGCGGGCGATCAGGTTCGCCAGCCTTACTCGCGAGTCAAGGCGTGGCTCGATACGCAGAACCCTGCAAGCCTCGCCCAGAAGGCCCACGATGCGGAAGGTGTGTTCCGCAGGACAGGCA
>NZ_QTQF01000060.1:0-29639 GCF_003854235.1 Burkholderia sp. Bp8998 | reverse complement strand
TCTGGACCGCATCAGCCGATTCCATCCTCGAAAAGCTGCATCGACTTTGCTCGCGAATCAGCGGAACAGGACACTAGTCGTCCGCACGCGGCGCTGTCAACGCCCCGATCGAACCGCACGCGCGGCGAAGCGGATGCCGGTGCGCGGCGCAGGTGCGGCGAAAACGGCGCGGTGCGTTGCGGAGCAAGGCCGTGCCGCGATCGCGGACGGTCGATACTTCGGTGGATTCCGAAATGAATATCCGATATCGGCTATCTTTGCGCCGGCGGGGGGCGGCTGCCGGAATGCGCCATCAGGTCGTCGAGGAACGCGCGCAGCACGGTCGGCTGCGCGGCGCCGCGGCGCGTGATCGACGAGAACGGCCACGTCGACGTGAGCTGCTCCGCGGCGAGCTGGCGCATCTGGCCGGCATCGACCCACTGCCTTGCATAGTGTCGCGGCAGAAAGCCGATATAGGCGCCCGTCAGGATCAGGATCGCCTGCGCTTCGACATTGTCGACGGTCGCGGCCGCGCTGCCGCTCTCGAGCAACTGCAGGTCGCGCTGCTGCAGGAACGCGCGGGCGACGACCTGGCTCTGCCGGACGCGCTCGATCAGTGCGTCGCCGGTGGCGTCGCTCGAGAACAGCGGATGGTAGCGGCTGCAGTAGAGGCCGTCGGGTTCCTCGTACAGCTGCGTGTACGACAGACCGGCGACGTTCAGCGGGAAGTGGCCGATCGCGAGGTGCAGCCGCCCGTCCAGCACGCGCTCCTCGAGCTCGGCCGGCGTGCCGATATAGATGTCGAGCTGGATGTCATGACCGCGCGAGACGAAACGGCGCAGCGCGGGCGGCAGGATGCTGTCGGTATCGGTGACCGTGTTGTCGATGATGCCGAGATGGAGCCGGCCCGAGATGCGCTGCTTGAGCGCATGGGTGTCCATGCAGAACGCCTCGACCGCGAGCGACAGGCGCTGCGCGGATTCGTAGGTCGCGACACCGTGTTCCGTCAGACGAAAGCCGCTGCGACCGCGTTCGCACAGCTTGACGCCGAGGCGCGTTTCCAGGCTGGTCATCTGCTCGCTGATGGTCGACTGGCTCACGTTTAGCGCGGCTTGCGCGGCGGAGAACCCGCCGCACTTCACGATGGTCATGAAAATCCTGAGCAGTTTCAGGTCGACGTCCTGCAGCTGTTTCATGTCCCGTTCTCCTCCATCCGCCACATCGGAAAATCCGATATGGACATCTGATGCTTGCTATTTTTCCGGTGAAAATTCTTGCCCATAGTGACTGCAAAGGCAAGCGCATGGACGGCCGTGCGCCCGAAGACGAATCCAAATACGGATGGAGACGGAGACAATGCAGAACAACAGCTATGAGAAGGGCAGGCTCAACCTGCCGTTCGTCGGTCACTGCACCTTTGCGAAGGCGCCGGTGTGTCTCGACTGGGAGAACATCGACGCGGATGTGGCGATCCTGGGCGCGCCCAACGACATGGGCACCCAGTGGCGCTCGGGCGCGCGGTTCGGCCCGCGCGGCATTCGCGAGGCGTCGACGCTGTTTTCGTTCGGGCACGCGGGTGCCTACGATCACGAAGACGACGTGCTCTACCTGACCGAGGACCAGGTTCGCATGGTGGACGTCGGCGACGCGGACATCGTGCACACCGACATGACCTCGAGTAATGCGAACATCGAACTGGCCGTGCGCAAGATCCTCGCCTCCGGGGCGATGCCGGTGGTGCTCGGCGGCGATCATTCCGTGCATGCGCCCGCGATCAAGGCATTCGAAGGCCGCGGGCCGATTCACATCGTGCATTTCGATGCCCACCTCGACTTCGTCGACGAACGCCACGGCGTGCGATACGGCCACGGCAACCCGCTGCGCCGGGCCTCCGAGATGGACCATATCGGAGGCATGACGCAGCTCGGCATCCGCAACGTTTCGTCATCCAACCGCAGCGACTACGACGCGGCACGTGCCGCGGGCTCCAACATCCTGTCCGTGCGCGATGTCCGGCGCCTTGGCACCGAGGGCGTGCTCGAGCAGATTCCCCAGTGCGGCGCCTACTACATCACGATCGACATCGACGGCTTCGATCCGTCGATTGCGCCGGGAACCGGTACGCCGAGCCACGGCGGTTTCCAGTACTACGAAGTGATCGAGATCATCCAGGCGCTCGCGAAGCGCAGCCGCGGAAACATCGTCGGCATGGACCTGGTGGAAGTGGCGCCGGCCTACGACCCGACCGGAACGACGTCGATCCTGGCCGCGCAATTGCTGATGAACAGCATCGGCTTCATTTTCCACGCGCGCAGCCTGGCCCGCGCACGCTGAGACGTTCATATCCGCAACCGGGAGCGATGTCTCGCGGGACGTCCCGAAATCACTACCGCACGGCCCGGCGAACCTCGTCGACAGGTTCCGGGCCGGCTATCAAGGAAGATCAACATGGATGCCGTAGTCGCGCAATATCTCGATCGCCATGACGTTTCCCGGGCGACTCGCAACTTTCTCGCCAAGCCGATGAAGATGTTCATCGGCGGCTCGTGGGTGGACGGCAGCGACGGCCAGTTCAGCGCCGTCACCGAGCCGTCGACCGAGGGCGTCATCACGCAGATTCCGTTCGCCACGACGGCCGATCTCGACCGCGCCGTCGCTGCCGCGCGTCGCCAGTTCGATCACGGCGAATGGCGCCGCCTCAAGCCGCTCGAGCGCGAGCGGCTGCTGCACCGGCTGGCCGACCTGATCGAAGCGCATGCGGATGAACTGGCGGAGATCGAGTCGATCGACATGGGCAAGTCCGTCGCGCAGGCCCGCGCGATCGACATCCAGGGCACGGTCGACACGTTCCGCTATTTCGCCGGCTGGGCGTCCAAGCTGCACGGTCGCACGGTCGAGCCGTCGCTGCCGGGCAACTATCTGGCCTATACGCGCAAGGAACCGATCGGCGTCGTGGGCGCGATCGTGCCGTGGAACTATCCGTTGCAGACCATGGCGTGGAAGCTGGCGGCCGCGCTGGCCGTCGGCTGCACGACCGTCGTGAAGCCGGCCGAGCTCACGTCGCTGTCGACGCTGCGCTTTGCCGAACTGGTGCAGGAAGCCGGCATTCCGGACGGCGTGGTCAACATCGTGACCGGCCGCGGCAGCGTGATCGGCGCCGCGATGGCGAGCCACCCGGGCATCGACAAGCTGACCTTCACGGGTTCGACGCCGGTCGGGCGCGACGTCGGGCAGAACGCGGTGCGGCACATCAAGCGCGTGACGCTCGAACTCGGCGGGAAGTCCCCGGTTCTCGTGCTGGACGATGCCGATATCGAGGCTGCCGCGCAGGCCGTGGCCAACGGCGTGTTCTTCAACTCCGGCCAGGTGTGCGATGCGGGCACCCGCGCCTATATCCACCGCGACATCCACGACCGGTTCCTCGCGGCGCTGGCGGACTACACGGCGACGCTGAAGATCGCCCCCGGCCTGGATCGCGACTGTTTCATCAGCCCGCTCGTGTCGGCCAGGCAGAAGGACACGGTGCTGTCGTACATCGAATCCGGGATCCGGGAGGGCGCCGAATGCCGCTACGGCGGTCGCGCTCACGCGGGCCCGGGTTATTTCGTCGAACCGACGATCTTCGCGCATTGCCGTCCCGACATGCGGATCGTCCGTGAGGAAATCTTCGGCCCGGTGCTCGTGACCGCGCCGTTCGATACGCTCGACGAGGCCGTGGCGCTCGCGAACGATTCGCCGTTCGGCCTGGCCGCCGCGATCTACTCGAACGATCTGGGCCGCGTGCACGGCCTGATCCCGCGGTTGCAGGCGGGCACGGTCTATGTGAACGCGCACAGCACCATTGATCCGGCGCTGCCGTTCGGCGGGTTCAAGACGTCCGGGTTCGGCAAGGACCTCGGACCCGAACAGCTCGATTATCTGATGGAGACAAAGGCGGTCTGCATCACGCTTCCTTGACCGGTTGCGCGTGAGGTGCCGCCCGGCGCCGGCAGGCAAGGTAACAGCCTGCAGCTGGCCGGAGGCGGCATGGTCCTGAAGCGAAATCGTCGGCCCGTTCGTCCGGACGGGTCCGAGGAATTCGTACTGCTTCGCCCTTTGCGATCATGGGGTACAACATGCAGGCAGAAACAAACGTATTGAAGGCGCCGCACGGCGACCACGGCGCCATCGAGGCGCATTCGATCGACTTCGTCCCGGAAAGCGAGCGTACCGACCGGCTGGCCAGCCAGGGGCCGTTCTGGTTCGTCGGGAACTTCACGTTCTTCACGATGACGATCGGCTTCGTCGGGCCGAGCGTCGGTCTCGATTCGCTCTGGACCACCGTCTCCGGCACGCTCGGCATCATGTTCGGCACGTTATTCATGGCATTCCACGGCTCGCAGGGGCCGCATCTCGGCCTGCCGCAGATGATCCAGTCGCGCGCGCAGTTCGGCTATCGCGGCGTCGTGCTCGTACTGCTGGCGACGCTGTTCGTGTTCGCGGGCTTCAACATCGTCAACCTCGTGCTGATGATGCAGGGTCTCAAGACGCTGTTCCACTGGGAACCGATGCAGGTCGCGCTGGCCGTGACGGTGCCGGCGACGATCCTCGCGATCCTCGGTCACGACTGGATGCACCGGACGTTCAAATGGTCCCTGTATCTTTCGCTGCCGCTCTACGGCCTCGTGACGCTGGCGGTGCTGGCCGGCTGGATCCACGACGCGCCGGCAGCGGCCGGTGCGCCGGTCGCGCGGCTGGGCTTCAACTGGACCGGCTTCATCGCGCAGTTCGCGGCGGCGGCCAGCTACAACATCGCCTATGCGCCGTACGTGTCGGACTATTCGCGCTACTTGCCGAAGAACACGCCGAGCGGCAGGCTGATTGCCGCGGTGTTCGTCGGGGCGTCGCTGTCCGGCGCGTGGATGATCGCGGTGGGTGGATGGCTCGGCGCGCACCTGCATGCGACCGATGTGCTCGTCGCGCTCCACGGCGTGGGCGCCGGGATCGCGCCGCAACTGGGCACGGCGGTCGTGGCCGTCACCCTCGTCGCGTTCCTGCCGGTGATCGCGATGAACATCTACAGCGCGAAGCTGACAGCCATCACCAGCGTGGACTCGTTCCGGAAGGTGGCGCCGACCGCGAGGGCGCGGATCGCGGCGATCCTCTTCGTCGTGCTGCTGCAGCTCGGCGTGGCGTTGCGCATCTATGCGTCGGGTTCCGGCCTGTCGGTGCTCAATATCTATCTGGTGGTGATGCTGTATTTCCTGGTGCCGTGGACGGCAGTCAACCTGACCGACTACTTCTTCGTGCGCAAGGGGCGCTACGCGGTGCCGCATTTCTTTCGCCCGCGCGATAGCCTGTACGGAAACTGGGGTGGACGCGGCCTGCTTTCGTACCTGATCGGATTCGTGTCGATGGTGCCGTTCTTCTGCATCTTCGACGGCGATCGCGAGGTCTACGTCGGCCCGCTCGCGAAGGCGATGGGCAGCGTCGATCTGGCCTGGCTGGTCGGGCTGATCGTCTCGGCGCTCGCGTACTACGTGCTGTGCCGTTCGCTCGACCTGCGGCGCGAGGAAGCGGAAATCGCGCAGATCGAAGCGAACCAGCCGGAATACACCACCGGCGACAAAAAGCGCGGTTGACGCGGCATGCCGGGATCAATCATCGATCGGAATAATCAAGATGACTAAATACTACGACTACATCATCGTGGGCGCCGGGTCGGCGGGATGCGTGCTGGCGAACCGGCTGACCGAGGATGCGAACGTCAGCGTGCTCGTTCTGGAGTATGGCGGCAGCGACCGCAGCGTGATCATCCAGATGCCGAGCGCGTTCTCGATGCCGATGAACACGAAGCGGTTCAACTGGCACTACGAGACGGCACCGGAACCGAATCTGGACGGGCGTCGTCTGCACTGCCCGCGCGGCAAGGTGCTCGGCGGCTCGTCGTCGATCAACGGCCTGGTCTACATTCGCGGCCACGCGTGCGATTTCGACGAATGGGAATCGCTCGGCGCCCGCGACTGGGGATACCGCAACTGCCTGCCGTATTTCCGCAAGGCTGAGAGCTACAAGTTCGGCGGCGACGAATATCGCGGCGCGGACGGCCCGCTGAGCACCAACAACGGCAACAACATGCAGAACCCGCTGTACGGCGCTTGGGTGGAAGCGGGGGCCGAGGCCGGCTACATCAAGACGGCCGATTGCAACGGCTACATGCAGGAAGGGTTCGGCGCAATGCACATGACGGTCAGGAACGGCGTTCGCTGGTCGACCGCGAACGCGTATCTGCGCCCGGCGATGCAGCGGCCCAACCTGACCGTCGTCACGCATGCGATGACGCGCCGGATCGTGATGGAAGGCAAGCGCGCAGTCGGCGTGGTCTACGAGCAGGGCGGTGTCCAGCACACGGTTCGCTGCACGCGGGAAGTGCTGGTGTCGTCGGGGCCGATCGGCTCGCCGCACCTGCTGCAGCGCTCGGGTATCGGGCCGGCCGGCGTGTTGCGCAAGGCCGGGATCGAGGTCGTGCACGATCTGCCGGGCGTCGGCGAGAATCTGCAGGATCACTCGGAAATCTACATCCAGTACCGGTGCAAGCTACCGGTGTCGCTCAACGGCAAGATGGGGCTGTTCGGCAAGGCGATGATCGGCCTGCGCTGGCTGCTGTTCAAGGACGGGCTGGGCGCCAGCAACCATTTCGAGGCAGGCGGGTTCATTCGTTCCGATGCGGGCCTTCGCTGGCCCGACATCCAGTTCCACTTCCTGCCGGCGGCCATGCGTTACGACGGTGACAAGCCGTACAAGGGCCACGGCTTCATGGTGCTCACCGGGCCGAACAAGCCCAAGAGTCGCGGGCACGTTCGGGCGCGCTCCGCCGATCCGTACGAGCATCCCGAGATCCGGTTCAACTATCTGGACCGCGAGGAAGACCGCGAGGGGTTCCGTCGCTGCGTGCGCCTCACGCGCGAGATCGTCGGGCAGCCGGCCATGGACCGCTTCCGCGGCGTGGAACTGGCGCCCGGCCCGGACGTGACGACCGACGACGAGATCGATGCGTTCGTGCGCGCCAATATGGAAAGCACGATGCATCCGTGCGGCTCGTGCCGGATGGGCGAGGACGGGATGGCGGTGGTGGATTCCGAATTGCGCGTGCGCGGCGTTCAGGGCCTGCGCGTCATCGATTCGTCGGTGTTTCCGACCGAGCCGAACGGAAACCTGAACGCGCCGACCATCATGCTGGCCGAACGGGCCGCCGACCTGGTGCGCGGCCGCAAGACGCTCGCGCCGTCCGATGCGCCGGTCGGCTTCGTCGAGAACTGGGAAGCGCGGCAGCGCAATGGCGTGCCCAAACGCAATGTCGCCGCTTGAATGCGGTGCACGGCGGCGCACGTTCGGCCGACAGGTCAGGGATCGCGCGCCGCCTCCGGCGACACCGCCCCGCACGCGCGGATCACGAGTTGCACGACCTGCTCGGTCGTCTCCGCGAACGCCTTCTGCGTGAACGCACGCTTGCCGCTCAGCGCGCGGATCTGCGCATCGAAATCCGCATAGTGCTGCGTGGTCGCCCAGATCAGGTACATCAATGCATGCGCATCGATCGGTGCGAGCAGCCCACGCGCGATCCAGCCTTCGATCACCTTCACGCGCGTGTCGAACCAGGGCTTCACGCGTTCCGACAGGATGTCCTGCATGTGCGCGGCACCGTGGATGATCTCGTTGGCCCATACCTTCGAGCCGAGCGGGCGCCGTCGCGACAGATCCATCTTCGCGCGCACGTAGCTCCCGATCGCTTCGACCGGATCGTCGCCGGCCTCGAACGACCCGGCCGCACGGTGCCAGTCTTCGAACAGGTCGTCGAGCACACGCCGGTATAGCGCAAGCTTCGTCGGGAAGTAGTAATGCAGGTTCGCCTTCGGCAGGCCCGCACGCTCGGCGATCATCGCGGTGCTCGCGCCGTCGAGCCCGCGCTCCGCGAATACGGCTTCCGCGCAGGCCAGCAGATGCGCTTCGTTGGACTCGCGGATGTGCGCCTTGCGTCGCCGCAAAGGCCCGCGCGTTTCGTCGTGGCCGGTGGCGTCCGCGGCCGCTTCGTCATGTCTCATCGTTGCCCTCGCGCGGCATATATGCCGCGTTGGGCTTCATTCTAGTCGCTGGTTCGCATCGAACGCACGTGCCCGCATACATCGGCGTGCGCGATGCTGCGATGGGGTGGCACGTTTTTCGCTCGATCGATTCACGCAAGAAAGACATTGCGCTGGGCATTTTGATCGTCTAAAACCTGTCCAATCGGACAGGATTTTCGCGAGCGACGGAATGCAGTGCCGGCAGTCCGCCGATCGATCGGACGAATCGCGCGAACGATGCGCATCTGCACCTCGCAGGTGCGGGTTTGCCCCGACGGCAGCAATGCGCGCACCGGCATCGACCGGGATGACGACATGACCGACCCCACAGGAGCGATACGTATGGACGCGGTATCGGAAACAGTGAAGCGGGCAGCATTCGACACGTCGATCAAGGTCGACGGAAGGCGGTTGTGGGACAGCCTGATGGAGGTCGCGAAGATCGGTGCGACGCCGAAGGGCGGCGTCTGCCGCCTCGCGTTGACCGATCTCGACAAGGCCGGTCGCGACCTGATCGTCGGCTGGGCGAAAGCCGCCGGCTGCACGGTGACGGTCGATACGATGGGCAATGTGTTCATGCGCCGCGCGGGCCGCGTGGCCGACGCGGCGCCGGTCGTCACCGGCTCGCACGCGGACTCGCAGCCGACGGGCGGCCGCTTCGATGGCATTTACGGCGTGCTCGGCGGCCTCGAGGTGATTCGCAGTCTCAACGATCACGGCATCGAGACCGAGCATCCGGTCGAGGTCGTGATCTGGACCAACGAGGAAGGCTCGCGCTTCGCGCCGGCGATGGTCGCATCGGGCGTGTTCGCGGGTGTGTTTCCGCTCGAGTACGGGCTGTCGCGCAAGGACATTGACGGCAAGACGATCGGCGAGGAACTCGCGCGCATCGGCTATGCGGGCGACGTGCCGTGCGGCGGCCGCAAGCTGCACGCGGCGTTCGAGCTGCATATCGAGCAGGGGCCGATTCTCGAGGCGGAGTGCAAGACGATTGGCGTCGTGACGGACGCGCAGGGGCAGCGCTGGTACGAGATCACGTTCACCGGCCAGGAAGCGCACGCAGGGCCGACGCCGATGCCGCGCCGCCGCGACGCGCTGCTCGGCGCATCGCGCGTGGTCGATCTCGTGAACCGGATCGGCCTCGATCACGCGCCGTTCGGCTGCGCGACGGTCGGGATGATGCAGGTTCATCCGAACTCGCGCAACGTGATTCCGGGCCGCGTGTTCTTCACCGTCGATTTCCGTCATCCGGACGACGCCGTGCTCGCGCAGATGGACGCCGCACTGCGCGACGGCGTCGCGCGCATCGCGGGCGAGATCGGGCTCGACACCGCGCTCGAGCAGATTTTCTACTACAAGCCCGTCGCGTTCGATCCGGCCTGCGTGGCGGCCGTGCGCGGCGCGGCCGACCGCTTCGGCTACTCGCATCGCGACATCGTGTCGGGTGCGGGGCACGATGCGTGCTACCTGGCACAGGTCGCGCCGACGTCGATGGTGTTCGTGCCCTGCGTCGACGGCATCAGCCACAACGAGATCGAGGACGCGACGCCTGCATGGATCGAGGCCGGCGCGAACGTGCTGCTGCACGCGATGCTGTCGCGTGCATGCGAGCCGGCTTCATGACGGATCGGATATAGCGCGGCCGGCAGGCTGATCATCGCCTGACCTTGGCATTCCTCACGCAGGACCGCCCCGACTGTGCATTCGCAGCCGGCGGGACGGCTTTGTCTCCACCCAGTCGAAGGAGCGCGTATGACCACCAAGCCAACCGGCGATATCGCCGCGCATCGCCTGTCGTCCACGCAACTCTCGTGCGAATTCGCCGATATCGCGCCGCTGCTCGACCCGACTGCCGCGGCGGCCGCCGCCAGCCGCTGCCACTACTGCTACGACGCACCGTGCGTGCAGGCCTGTCCGACGCAGATCGACATCCCGAGCTTCATCCGCAAGATCGGCAACGGCAACCTGAAGGGCGCGGCGACCGACATCCTGTCCGCGAATCCGCTCGGCGGGATGTGCGCGCGCGTGTGCCCGACCGAGATCCTGTGCGAAGGCGCGTGCGTGCGCAATCACCAGGATGCGCAGCCGGTCGCGATCGGCGCGCTGCAGCGGCACGCGACCGACTGGGCGATGGCGAGCGGCGCGGTGCGCTTCACGCGTGCGCCCGATACGGGGCGGCATGTCGCGGTGGTCGGCGCGGGGCCGGCCGGACTCGCGTGCGCGCACCGGCTCGCGCTGGCCGGCCATCGCGTCACGCTGTTCGACGCGCGACCGAAGGCGGGCGGCTTGAACGAATACGGGATCGCCGCGTACAAGACCGTCGACGATTTCGCGCAGCGCGAAGTCGAGTGGCTGCTGTCGGTCGGCGGCATCACGCTGGAGACGGGCGTCGCGCTCGGCCGCGACGTGACGCTCGACGCGCTGCGCGAGCGGCATGACGCGGTGTTTCTGGCGATGGGCCTGGGCGGCGTGCGCACGCTCGCGGTCGACGGCGAGCAATTGACCGGCGTGATGAACGCGGTCGACTTCATCGAGCAGGTGCGGCAGGCCGACGGGCTGGAGAACGTGCCGGTCGGGCGGCGCGTGGTGGTGATCGGCGGCGGCAACACGGCGATCGACGCGTCCGTGCAAAGCCGCAAGCTCGGCGCGGAGCGCGTGACGATGGTGTACCGGCGCGGCGTGGATGCGATGAGCGCGACCTGGGCCGAACGCGAGTTCGCGCAGAAGAGCGGCGTCACGCTCGTCACGCACGCGAAGCCGGTGCGCATCGCGGGCGCGGACGGTCACGTGACGGGCGTCGAATTCGAGGCGGCGTCGGGCGAGCGCTTCACCGTCGATGCGGACATGGTGCTGAAGGCGATCGGCCAGACGCTGGTGCCGGACGGCGTCGCGGCCGCGTTGCTGACGGCGGACGGGACGCGCATCGCGGTCGATGCGGACGGACGCACCGCGTTGCCCGACGTGTGGGCCGGCGGCGATTGCGCGGCGACGGACGGCATCGACCTGACGGTGCAGGCCGTGCAGGACGGCAAGCGCGCGGCCGCCGCGATCAACGCGGCGCTCGCACAGCGCGACGCCAAGGCCGCGTGAGCGCGGCATACGCAACGGTATCGCGCGCATTGCGAGTATCAAGCGCGCCACGCGGATCACGTTAAACGCCCCATCTTCACGGAGCCGACCATGGCCGACCTTCGCTGCACCATCGCAGGCATCACTTCGCCGAATCCTTTCTGGCTCGCATCCGCACCGCCGACCGACAAGGCGTACAACGTCAATCGCGCGTTCGAGGCCGGCTGGGGCGGTGTCGTCTGGAAGACGCTCGGCCTCGATCCGCACGTCGTCAACGTCAGTTCCCGCTACGGCGCGGTGCAGTGGAACGGCCAGCGGATCGCCGGGCTGAACAACATCGAGCTGATCACCGACCGGCCGCTCGACGTGAACCTGAGAGAGATCGCGCAGGTGAAGCGCGACTGGCCGGACCGCGCGCTGATCGTGTCGCTGATGGTGCCGTGCAACGAGCGCGACTGGAAATGGATCCTGCCGCTCGTCGAGGATACGGGCGCCGATGCGGTCGAGCTGAACTTCGGCTGCCCGCACGGGATGAGCGAGCGCGGGATGGGCGCGGCCGTCGGGCAGGTGCCGGAATACGTCGAGATGGTCACGCGCTGGGTGAAGGAAGGCACGAAGCTGCCGTGCCTCGTGAAGCTCACGCCGAACATCAGCGACATCCGGATGGGATCGCGCGCCGCCTACAAGGGTGGCGCGGACGGCGTGTCGCTGATCAACACGATCAACTCGATCGTCGCGGTCGACCTCGACCAGATGGCGCCGATGCCTACCGTCGACGGCAAGGGCACGCACGGCGGCTATTGCGGCCCGGCGGTCAAGCCGATCGCGCTGAACATGGTCGCGGAGATCGCGCGCGACCCGGAAACGCCGAACCTGCCGATTTCCGGCATCGGCGGGATTTCGTCGTGGCGCGACGCGGCCGAGTTCATGGTGCTCGGCGCCGGCAGCGTGCAGGTGTGCACCGCCGCGATGCATTACGGATTCCGGATCGTGTCGGATCTCGTCGACGGGCTGTCGAACTGGATGGACGAGAAAGGCTACGCGACGCTCGACGACATCCGCGGCCGCGCGGTGCCGAACGTGACCGACTGGAAATACCTGAACCTGAAGTACGACATCAAGGCGCGCATCGACCAGGACCGCTGCATCCAGTGCGGGCTGTGCCATATCGCGTGCGAGGACACGTCGCACCAGGCGATCACCGCCGAGAAGGACGGCGTGCGGCATTTCGAGGTGGTGGACGCGGAGTGCGTCGGGTGCAATCTTTGCATGCATGTGTGTCCGGTCGAGCAATGCATCACGATGGAGCGGGTCGACGCGGGCGACTACGCGAACTGGACCACGCATCCGAACAACCCGGCGCGCGCCGACGCGGGTGCGAGCCCGGCGGAACCCGCGAAGCACGCGAAGGCAGCCTGACCGGCGGCCGGCGGCGCGGTACGGGCCGCGTCGTCCTTTATCCTGTTCGGCCGGCATCGCACGATGCCGGCGCTGACGTTTACGTGGAGCGCGTTCAATGAAACCAGCAGCGATTCCCGCCGATCCCGACAGCGCCGCGGCGCCGGCCGGCAGCCTGTACAACGACGATCTCGCGCCGACGACGGCGGCGCAACGCACGTGGCGGTGGTACCACTTCGCGGCGCTGTGGGTCGGGATGGTGATGAACATCGCGTCGTACATGCTCGCGGCCGGGCTGATCCAGGAAGGCATGTCGCCGTGGCAGGCGGTGCTGACGGTCTTGCTCGGCAACCTGATCGTGCTGGTGCCGATGCTGCTGATCGGCCATGCGGGCGCGAAGCACGGGATTCCGTACGCGGTGCTCGTGCGCGCGTCGTTCGGCACGCAGGGCGCGAAGCTGCCCGCGTTGTTGCGCGCGATCGTCGCGTGCGGCTGGTACGGCATCCAGAGCTGGCTCGGCGGCAGCGCGATCTACACGCTGCTGAACATCCTGACCGGCAATGCGCTGCACGGCGCGGCGCTGCCGCTCGTCGGCATCTCGTTCGGGCAGCTCGCGTGTTTCCTGGTGTTCTGGACGCTGCAGCTGTACTTCATCCTGCACGGCACCGATTCGATCCGCTGGCTCGAGAGCTGGTCCGCGCCGATCAAGGTCGTGATGTGCATCGCGCTCGTGTGGTGGGCGACGTCGCAGGCGGGCGGCTTCGGCACGATGCTGTCGGCGCCGTCGCAGTTCGTCGCGGGCGGCAAGAAGGCGGGACTTTTCTGGGCGACGTTCTGGCCGGGCCTGACCGCGATGGTCGGCTTCTGGGCGACGCTCGCGCTGAACATTCCCGACTTCACGCGCTTCGCGCATTCGCAGCGCGACCAGGTGATCGGGCAGTCGATCGGGCTGCCGCTGCCGATGGCGCTGCTGTCGGTGGTGTCGGTCGTGGTGACGTCGGCCACGGTCGTGATCTACGGCAACGCGATCTGGGATCCGATCGACCTGACGAGCCGGATGACCGGCATCGGCGTGGGCATCGCGCTCGTGATCCTGACGCTCGACACGATGTGCTGCAACCTCGCGGCGAACCTGGTCGGTCCTGCTTACGATTTCTCGAGCCTGTGGCCGAAGGCGATCTCGTACCGCACGGGCGGGTTGATCACCGCGACGCTCGCGATCGTGATGATGCCGTGGAAGATCCTCGCGACGACGGACGGTTATATCTTCACCTGGCTCGTCGGGTATTCGGCGCTGCTCGGGCCGGTCGCGGGCATCCTGATGGTCGACTACTTCCTGATTCGCGGCACGCGGCTCGATACGCGCGCGCTGTTCGACGAGCGCGGCGACTTCAGCTACGCGCGCGGCTGGAATCCGGCCGCGCTGGCCGCGCTCGCGGTCGGCGTGCTGCCGAACCTGCCCGGCTTCCTGCATACCGCATTCCCGGCGTCGTTCCCGAACGTGCCGGCGTTCTTCAACACGCTTTACACGTATGCGTGGTTCGTCGGCCTCGTGCTGGCGTCCGGCGTGTACGGCGGCTGGATGAAGTGGCGCGCCGGACAGCGCGCGCAGATCGCGAACGCGTGATGCGCGAACGCATGCGGCACCCGACAGTCAACGAGGAGGCAACGACATGGCAATCCTGATTCGCGGCGGCACGGTGATCGATGCGGACCGCACCTATCGCGCGGACGTACTGTGCGCGGACCCGCAGGACGGCGGCACGATCCTGCAGATCGCGGAGACGATCGACGCGCCGGCCGGCGCGACGGTGGTCGATGCGCACGACCAGTACGTGATGCCGGGCGGCATCGATCCGCATACGCACATGGAACTGCCGTTCATGGGCACGACGGCGAGCGACGATTTCTATTCGGGCACGGCCGCCGGGCTGTCGGGCGGCACGACGAGCATCATCGACTTCGTGATCCCGAGCCCGAAGCAGCCGCTGATGGACGCGTTCCATGCATGGCGCGGCTGGGCCGAGAAGGCGGCCGCCGACTACGGCTTCCACGTGGCCGTGACGTGGTGGGACGAGAGCGTGCACCGCGACATGGGCACGCTCGTGCGCGAACACGGCGTGTCGAGCTTCAAGCACTTCATGGCGTACAAGAACGCGATCATGGCCGACGACGAGGTGCTCGTGAACAGCTTCTCGCGTTCGCTCGAACTCGGCGCGTTGCCGACCGTGCACGCGGAGAACGGCGAGCTCGTGTTCCAGTTGCAGAAGGCGTTGCTCGCGCGCGGGATGACGGGGCCGGAGGCGCATCCGCTGTCGCGGCCGCCCGAGGTGGAAGGCGAGGCCGCGAACCGTGCGATCCGCATCGCGCAGGTGCTCGGCGTGCCCGTGTACATCGTGCACGTGTCGTCGAAGGACGCGGTCGATGCGATCACGCGTGCGCGCAGCGAAGGGCTGCGCGTGTTCGGCGAGGTGCTGCCGGGCCATCTGGTGATCGACGAGGCCGTGTATCGCGACCCCGACTGGACACGGGCCGCCGCGCACGTGATGAGCCCGCCGTTCCGCTCGGCCGAGCATCGCGAAGCGCTGTGGCGCGGGCTGCAGGCCGGGCAGCTGCATACGACGGCGACCGATCACTGCGTGTTCTGCGCGTCGCAGAAGGCGATGGGCCGCGAGGACTTCACGAAGATCCCGAACGGCTGCGGCGGCGTCGAGGACCGCATGTCGGTGCTGTGGCATCACGGCGTGAATCAAGGCCGCATCACGCCGAACGAATTCGTGCGGATCACGTCGACGAACGCCGCGCAGATCTTCAACCTGTATCCGCGCAAGGGGGCGGTGCAGGTCGGCGCCGATGCCGATCTGGTCGTATGGGATCCGGCCGCGACGAAGACGATCTCGGTGAAGACCCATCACCAGCAGGTCGACTTCAACGTGTTCGAAGGGATGACGGTGCAGGGCGTCGCGACCCACACGTTCACGCGCGGCGCGCTCGCATGGGCCGACGGCGAGCTCCGTGCGGTGCGCGGCGCGGGCCGTTATCTGAAGCGGCCGCCCGCAGCCGGCTACTACGAGGCCGCGCGCATCGCGAACCGGCTGCGCGAGCCGCATCCGGTCGAGCGCGCCGGCTGACTCGCGCGTGACCTGCGGGCGCGCCCGTTTGTGCGGCGCGCCCCGCGCGCGTCCGGCTCCTTCCCGGGCAGCCCGTCCCACCGATCGTCCGCAACTGGATCCGCCGCTGCCCTCGCATCCTGTCCGTGCGGTCAATTCGCGCCCGAGCGACGCTCGGAAGTCGCGCGGCACGGCTTGTGTGCGCTGACGGCCGCGACCCTGTCGAACCTGACGAGCGCGGCGATTGCCGGCCTGTTCTTTTCGCTGCACTGAGCCGCGCAGCGGCTACCGAGCGATCGAGGAGACGCAACGATGTTTCTCCCGCAGGAATTCATACGCCGGAAGCGCGACCGGCAGCCGCTCGATCGCGACGAGATCGCCGCGTTCGTGCGCGGCGTGACCGACGGCAGCGTGACCGAGGGCCAGGTGGCCGCGTTCGCGATGGCCGTGTACTTCAACGACCTGAGCATCGACGAGCGCGTCGCGCTGACGATCGCGCAGCGCGACTCGGGCGACGTGCTCGACTGGCGTGCGCTCGATCTCGGCGGACCGGTGATCGACAAGCATTCGACGGGCGGTGTCGGCGATGTCGTGTCGCTGATGCTCGGGCCGATGGTGGCCGCATGCGGCGGTTATGTGCCGATGATCTCGGGGCGCGGGCTCGGCCATACCGGCGGCACGCTCGACAAGCTCGGCGCGATCCCCGGCTACGACGTGACGCCGGACACGGACGCGTTTCGCCGGACGGTGCGCGACGTCGGCGTCGCGATCATCGGGCAGACCGCGCGGCTCGCGCCGGCCGACAAGCGCATCTATGCGATTCGCGACGTGACGGCAACCGTCGAGTCGGTCGCGATGATCACCGCGTCGATCCTGTCGAAGAAGCTCGCGGCCGGGCTCGACGGGCTCGTGATGGACGTCAAGGTCGGCTCGGGCGCGTTCATGCCGACTGCCGCGAAATCCGCCGAACTGGCTCGCAGCATCGTCGACGTCGGCAACGGCGCGGGCATGAAGACGACCGCGATCCTGACCGACATGAACCAGTCGCTCGCGCCGTGCGCGGGCAATGCGCTCGAAGTGGCGTGTGCAATCGACTACCTGACGGGCAAGTCGCGTCCGGCGCGCCTGCATGACGTCACGATGGCGCTGTCGGCGCAGTTGCTCGTCATCGGCGGGCTGGCGCGCGATGTCGCACAGGCGCGCGCGATGCTGCTGCAGGCGCTCGATTCGGGCGCGGCGGCGGAACGCTTCGCGAGCATGGTCGCGGCGCTCGGCGGCCCCGCGGACCTGATCGACGCGCCCTGGCGTCATCTTGCGCGGGCGAACGTGATCGTGCCGGTTCCGGCGCCCGCGAGCGGCGTGGTGCAGCGTGTCGAGTGCCGCGCGCTCGGGCTCACGGTCGTCGCGCTCGGCGGCGGCCGCACGCGCGCGGAGGATGCGATCGACACCCGTGTCGGCCTGTCGGCACTCGCGGAGATCGGGCAGCGCGTCGCGGCCGGCGAGCCGCTCGGCTACGTGCATGCGAGCGACGACGCGGCCGCGGCACGTGCCGTGGACGAGGTCCGGCAAAGCTACGTACTGGGCGAGACGGGCGAGGCGCCGCCGACCCTTTACCAGCAGATCGGCTGACCGGGCGCCGATGCCGGCACGGCGGACCGTGCGGGTATCGGCGCCCGCTTCACATGACGGGCGTATCGTGGCGGTCGGGATGCGCCGTGTCGATGCATCCCGGCACACGACCGGAGGCATCATCGAGATGGAACGAGACGAACTGATCGAACAGGCCAAGGCGGCGCGCGAACGCGCGTATGCGCCGTATTCGCGCTTCAAGGTCGGCGCCGCGCTGCAGGCGCGCGACGGGACGATTTTTCACGGCTGCAACGTCGAGAACGCGTCCTATGGACTGTGCAATTGCGCGGAACGCACGGCGATGTTCGCGGCGATTGCCGCCGGCTATCGTCCGGGGGATTTCACGCGGCTCGCGGTGGTCGGCGACACGGACGGCCCGATCGCGCCGTGCGGCGCATGTCGTCAGGTAATCATCGAGATCGGCATGCCCGACATCGAGGTGATCCTGGCCAACCTGAAGGGGGCCGTCGAGGTCACGACGGCCCGCGCGTTGCTGCCGGGCGCGTTCAGCCTGTAACCGAGCGCGCCGCGGCACGCCGCACGCATCACGCGCCGTCGCGGATCGGGATCACGGTGCGCGCGCCGCACTGGCGCAGCAGGTCGCGCAGTTCGTTGATGACCGGAAACACCTCGTGGTTCCAGTCGGCGCCCTGCCGATCGTGCGCTTCCTGTTCGCGCTCGACGATCCAGCGATCCTCGCGGAAGATCCGCTCGGTGAACCAGACGAGCAGCGGCCACGCGAGATCGAGCGCGAACGGAATGCCAGGCTTGTGGATAGACAGTACTCCGAACGTGCGGTTGGTGCGCTGTTCCGCGTCGAGCGGCACGTAGACGATCCACAGGTCCATCACGAGCGTGCCTTCGCTCGAGCGAATCTGCAGCGTCTGGTACGGGTAGCCGGTGCGGACCGTCATCACGCTCTTGTCGGCCTGGTCGGCCGGCTTCTTGCTGGCGCCGAACACGAGTGCCTCGCCGACCGGCTGCTTGCCTTCCATTCGCGCGAACGTATAGTCGACCTCGACCCAGTCGTCGCCGCGCCGGCGGCCGATGCTGCGCGCGCGCATCTGCCCCATCTGCTTGCGATGCAGGAACTGATGGTTCATGTCCATCAGGTTCTCGTGCATGAACGAGTAGTGGCACTTGACCTCGCGGCCGAAGCGGCGCGTCTTGAATGCACGGTCGTCCGCCGATTCGAGCGCGGGGAACGGGCGTTCGTCGGCGAGCGTCGCGTCGCCGGGGAAGACGAAGATCAGCCCGTACGCCTCGCGGCACGGGTACGCGCGCACGCCGTTGGGCAGGCGCTCGCGGCCGAGGTAGGGCACGTCGACGCAGCGGCCGCTGTCGCACGCGTAGGTCCAGCCGTGGTAGCAGCAGCGCAGCGTTTCGCCGCTCACGACGCCCGCATGCAGCGGCACCTGGCGGTGCGCGCAACGATCCTCGAGCGCATACACGGCACCGGACTCGGTGCGCACGAGCACGATCGGATCGCCGGCGAAGCGCACGCCGAGCGTCTTGCCGCGCTTGAGTTCGCGCGACCACGCGAGCGGATACCAGTGATCGGGATGGATGGGCACGCGGCGCAGGTCGCGCACGACCGCGCCGCCGGACGGTTCTTCGAGGGCACTGCTGTCAGGCAAAGGCACTGCGCGCATGCGTGACGCCTCCTGGCTGGCTGAAGGGTTCCGGGCGCCGCGTGTCGCGGCGGGAATCTCTTCTGGAGAAGTCTACGCGAAGTTGGCCCGTGAAGCTGACCCGATCCGGGTTTGCCCGGTCGCGGCAGCATGCGTTTCGTTGATGCAGCGCAAACGCGGCCGGCGGCGCGGGCCGGCCGGGTCATGGCGCATGCCGGTCGCTGGCCGGCCGGCGGTGCGTCACAGGCCGGCGTCGCGCCACAGGACCGCGTCGGCGCGATACAGCGCCGGGAAGTGCTGCTTCAGCCCGGCGACTTTCGGCAGGTCGTTGAACGCGATGTATGGCGCGTCGGGATGCAGCTCGAGGTAGTTCTGGTGATACGCCTCAGCCGGATAGAAGCCCTTGTACGGCTCGACGCGCGTGACGACGGGCGCCGGGAACGTGTGCGCGGTGCCGAGCTGCGCGATGTACGCGGTCGCGACCGCGCGTTGCTGCGCGGTGGTCGGGAAGATCGCGGACCGGTATTGCGTCCCTTCGTCGGGCCCCTGACGGTTGAGTTCGGTCGGGTCGTGCGCGACCGAGAAGAACACTTGCAGCAGCCGGCCGTAGGTGACCTGTGTCGGGTCGTAGACGATGCGTACCGATTCCGCATGGCCCGTCAGCCCGGTGCCGACCAGCGCGTAGTGTGCGGTTTCGGATGCGCCGCCCGCGTAGCCGGCCGTGACCTGCTTCACGCCCTTCACGTGCTCGAACACGCCTTGCACGCCCCAGAAGCAGCCGCCGGCAAGCACGGCCGTTTCCTCGTGGGATGCGCCCGGGGTTTCGTCGAGCGTCGGCGCGGGCACGGTGCGCATCGGTTCCGCGGAACTGACGACGCGCTGGTAGCCGAACACGGCGGCGGCCGCGATGGCGATCGCGCCGATGCGGCGCAGCATGGCCGCCCGCCGCCGCGGTGCGGAATCGGGAGGGGAGGTCGAGATCATGATTTGCTCCTTCTGAATGCGGGACGGAAGACGGTGGTCGGGCGGCGGCGCGCGTGACTGCGTCCGCGTTCAACCAAACGTGAACGCATAGGCATCGACGCCGGGATCGAGAAACTCGATCGAGAACGTGCGGTTGGCGATCGCGCCCGGCTGCCGGACGAGCTGGTACAGGCGTTGGCCGGTGACGGTGCCGTAACCCTGCGCATCGACGTCCGCGCCGTGTGCCGCACCGGGCGCCGCACCGTCGAGCGTCACGCGAAAGCGCACCGGCTTGCCGTTCGCGCCCGGGCCAAGCACGAGGTGCAGGTCGCGCGCATGAAAGCGGTAGACGATCCTGCCGGCCGGCGCGGCGAGCGTCGCGCGCTCGGCGCCGACCTGCCACGTGCCGGCGAGGCCCCAGTCGTTCAGGTCGGGGTGCGCGGGCGCGTCGTAACGGTGTGCCGCGTCGCGCACCACGCCGCCGGGCGACGTGAAGTCGTCCGCGCGCGCATAGCCGACATAGGTTTCCGGCGAGCGGACGTCCGCGCTGTCCGCTGCTGCGAGCGCGCCCTTCGCGGGCGCGCCGGCAAGCCCGAGCGGCACGTTCAGCGCTTCCGGATGGCCGGCCTCGGCGAGCAGCGACTGGATCGCGCGTTCCGACTGCGCGTATTCGCCTTCGCCGAAGTGGTGGTGGCGGATCCGCCCTTGCGCGTCGACGAAGTAGTGCGCGGGCCAGTATTCGTTGCCGAATGCGCGCCAGATCGCATAGCCGTTGTCGATCGCGACCGGGTAGTCGATGCCGAGGTCGTGCATGGCCTTCTTCACGTTGCCGATGTCGCGCTCGAACGCGAACTCCGGTGCGTGCACGCCGATCACGACGAGCCCGTACGGCGCGTACTTGCGCGCCCAGGCGGTCGTGTACGGCAGCGTGCGCAGGCAGTTGATGCACGAGTACGTCCAGAAATCGACGAGCACGACCTTGCCGCGCAGGCCGGCCGTGGTCAGCGGCGGCGAGTTCAGCCACTGCACGGCGCCGTCGAGCGACGGCAGCGTGCCTTCGACCGGCAGCGCGGCCGGCGCCTGCAGCGCGGGCGTCGTGCCGACGGCGCGCATCATCGCGCTGCCGGCCGCCGGCGCACCGTCGGACGTCGCGGCCATCATCGCGCCACCGCTCGCCGTGCCGCCGTTGCCGCTGCCGGCGTTGCCCGTTGCGGACGTCGCGCCCGTCGCGGACGTCGCCGTCGAAGCGCCATTCGAGCGCCCGCCGAGCCGGTCGACGAGCTTCGTCTCGAGACCGCCCGTCGTGACGGTCGACAGCTGGGCGAGCGCCCCCGTGTCGAGGCCGAGCGCGATCGCGCCGACACCGGCCAGCAGCGCCGCGCCGATCCCGCGCCGGATCCATTCGCCGGCCCCGAGCGAGCGCTTCATCGCGGCGAATACCTTGCCGCCGATCACGAGCGCGACGCCGAGCGACGTCGCCGCTCCGGCCGCATACGCGACCAGCAGCAGCGTCGTGCCGACGCTCGCGCCGCGCAGCGCGGCACCGGTCAGCACGAGCCCGAGGATCGGGCCCGCGCACGGCGCCCACAGCAGGCCGGTCGCGACGCCGAGCAGCAGCGACGACACCGGGCCGGCCGGGCGGCCGTCGCGCTGCGCGAAGCCGGTGAGCCGGTTGCCGGCCGCGACGAGCGGGCGCGTCAGGTGTTCGGCGAAGCGCGGCAGCAGCAGCGTCAGGCCGAATACCGCGAGCAGTACGATGGCGAGCCAGCGGCCGGCCTGGTTGGCCTGCGCGACCCAGCCGCCGCCGACGGCGGCAAGCGTCGCGACGACGGCGAACGTGAGCGCCATGCCGATCAGCAACGGCAGGCCGGTACGCACGAACGGCTGGTCGGCGCGCGCGAACACGAACGGCAGCACGGGCAGGATGCACGGGCTCAGGATCGTGAGCACGCCGCCGAGATAGGCGAGGACGATGAGCAGCATGGAGCAGTCTCCGGTCGTTCAGGAAGGGGGCGGCCCGTCAGGCGGCGGCCGGGTGGAAGGCGAGCGCGAGCCCGTTCATGCAGTAGCGCAGGCCGGTGGGCGGCGGGCCGTCGTCGAACACGTGGCCGAGATGGCCGCCGCAGCGGCGGCAGTGCACTTCGATGCGCGCCATTCCGTACGACGCATCGGCCTCGGTCGCGACCGCGTGGTCGAGCGGCTTCCAGAAGCTCGGCCAGCCGGTGTGGCTGTCGAACTTGGTGCTCGACGAGAACAGCGCGAGGTCGCAGCCGGCGCACGCGAACGTGCCGCGGCGGTGCTCGTCGTTCAGCGGGCTGCTGTACGGCGGCTCGGTGCCGGCGTCGCGCAGCACCGTGTATTGGGCGGGCGTGAGGCGGCGGCGCCAGTCGGCGTCGCTGCGGGTGATTTCGAAGCGGCTGGCGGGTTGTGCGCCGGCGGCGGGCTGGGCGGCAAATGCACGGCCGACCAGCGCGCGGCGGCCGGCTGACGACAGCGCTGCGAGTGCGGCGAGGCCGGTGGCGCCGGCGAACAGCAGGTTTCTGCGGGTGGGCATGGCGAGGCTCCTGGAAGCAGGTGCTGAAAACATGCGCACAGAGTAGGCAGGGGGCGGTGTCGAAGTCCTCACGGAAAGTTAAAGGTTTCGTGACGTCTGGGAAGTTCCGCGGGGGTGCGGTGGAATCCGTCGAAGCTCCAACTGGCAAGGGCCTTCGAGCGGTGAGCCGCCGATATCTATCGAGCACCTGTTCGCGCCGCGATTTTTAGTGTTTTTTTAGTGTTCGTAGAGTTGCGTGGTGAATCCGGACTTTGGCTTACCGATCAGATCGGACTGGGAAACGAGCGTTGTTTGACTGCGGTCGCGAATCACACCGAGCGTCTGATGCGCATTGATAGACGGATGAGTTTGCAAGCTGGCGTGCCCGACGCGTGGTGCGCGTGTGGCGGTTGGCGCGCGCCGGATCACGTTGCATTTGGCCCTTGCCGGCATCCATCCGGACTCACGTCGCGCTCAACGGCTGGTCGCAGCGTCGCCCGACAATCTCCGGCTATTTTGCATACCAGTAGTTAACTTGTTCTCGAGCAATGCGGAGCCGGTCGAAACGAAGGCCGGGCAAGCGTACTATCCGCTGAAACCGTTTTCGCTCAAGACCGCAGCTACGACCGAGGTGTGGTCAGTTGATCAGGTTCGCATAACGACCGCCCGGGGCACCGCGATTTTGCCGCCCTTCGCGTCTTTGCAGCACGCGTTTGGCGCAGCGCCAGGCCTGTATTGGGTTGTTTTGCGCGACGAAGCCCGGCGCGCGCCGAAGCCACCTGCCGAGCCCGCCAAGCCGGGACAGGAAGCGCTGCGCGGACAGGCAACCGGAGCGCGCGCAGACGGGTTGCGTGGCTTGGAGCTCGCGCTTGTGAACGCTCGCGGCGAGCCCGTTGATCCCGCCGCACAGCACCAACTCGACATCGTGCTGTCTTGCACCAATGGCAACCTGGCAGGCATGCGCGAGAGCCAGTTGGCCGTGCGCGACGGGGACTCCGGTGACGAGATCGAGTTATTGGCTCAGCCCAGCGCGAGTCCCGCGCCGTTGCTTCGCCGCGGCGAGCTGTGGGAATTGCTGTCGTGGCTGGTCCCGCAGGCAGTGCGGCTGAACGCCGAAGGCCTCAATGAATTCAAGCGGTTGTGCATCCGATTCGGCAAGTTTGCCCCCGACGCCGGGCGGCGATTCGACGCGCTCGTATCCCTCTCGACTGAACGGGCGCGGCGCTGGATGCCAGGCAAGCCCGCTTCAGCGTTCGTCCAAGGATTGGAGATCCGGCTCGTGATTGACGAGCCGCGTTTCGTCCAATTCAGTCTCGCCGGATTGGGGCGCGTGATGGATCGACTATTTTCCCCGTACGTTCCTGTCACCAGCTTCGTGCAAATCGTCTTGGTCTCGGCGGAGACCGGTGCGGTATTGCGACGCGGTGAACCCTGCGCCGGCACCCAACCACTTATTTGATTGGCCGGTGGAAAGGGTATCAGCAGGGAAATTGCAAAGGAATTTCAGGTAGCTTTCGCTGGCAAACGTTTTGTCCTACAGTAGCGAGGCCTCAAGTTGGTGAGCCAATTGGGGACAGAACATGAGGCGAAAATAAAGGGAATTCAAATGAGTTTCGCCCCGAATGGCGGTATTCCGGCTGGTTCCGGCGGGAATCCGTTCGGCTCGCTGAGCGCGCTCGGCGGCCTTGCCGGGCCGGTTGCGTCCACGGTAGCAGGCCAGATTGGCCCGCTCGCCGGCGTCGCAAGTCATATCGACACCGTGCAACGCGCCGTCCGGCTCGCGCAGACCGGTTTCTCGCTGATGAACAAGACGCCGGCCGCGATTGCGGACGCGCTCAACAATGCGGCCGGCGGCGTTGCTCGACTGACTCAGCTAAATCGATACGTGGGTGCGCCGCATCGAGGATCAGGCGGGTCAGTGGTGCCAGTTCGAGCGCGACAGCCGCGGCCGCGTCACCGAGATTCTGACGTGCGGCGGATTGAATGCCGTGCTCGATTACGAGCAGGAACACGGACGGCTTAGCGCGGTCACGCTCGTTCATGGCAATGAGCGCCGGCTGGCCGTCGCTTATGGATACGATGAGAACGGCCAACTGGCGTCGGTGACGGATGCAAATGGGGCGGTCGTGCGCCAGTTCGCATATACCAACGGCCTGATGGCGAGTCATGTGAACGCACTGGGTTTCACGTCGAGTTACGTGTGGTCGACGATCGAAGGGCAGCCGCGGGTTGTCGCGACACGCACCAGCGAAGGCGAGGACGCGACGCTCGAATACGACATCGAAGGCCGTCAAACTCGCGTTCGGTACGCCGATGGTCGCACCGCGCACTGGCGCTTCGACGCACAGTTTCAGATTGTCGAGTACACCGATCTCGAAGGCGGCTTTTACCGAATCAAATACAACGACGCCGGCATGCCCGTGATGCTGATGCTACCGGGAGAGCGCGCGGCAGAGTTCGAGTACGACGACGCGGGCCGGATCGTCGCCGAGACGGATCCTCTGGGCCGTACGACTCGCACTCGTTACGACGGCAACAGCATGCGGCCCGTGGAAGTTTTCGGCGCCGATGGCGGCGCTTGGCGCGCGGAATACGATCCACAAGGCCGGTTGCTGTCGACCAAGGATCCGCTTGGCCATGAGAATCGCTACGAGTATCCGAAGGGATTGACTGCGTTGCCGATCGCACATATCGACGCGCGTGGTGGACGCAAGACGCTCGAGTGGAATCGTCTCGGAGAGTTGGTTGCCTATACGGACTGCTCTGGTAAAACCACGCGCAGCAGTTTCGACGCGTTTGGACTGCCGCTTGCGCGGGAGAACGCCCTGGGGCAGCGCGTCGCATATGACATACGTCCGACCGGCGAGCCACGTCGCATCACGTATCCCGATGGCAGCACGGAGACCTTCGAATACGACGCGGCTGGGCTCGTCGTGCGGCATGTCGGCCTCGGAGGCCGGATGCAACAGTCACTGCGCAATGCCCGCGGTCAACTTGTCGAAGCGATCGATCCTGCCGGACGACGGACCCGCTATCACTATGACGTAGCGGGGCGCCTGCGCGAACTCCAGCAGGCCACGCACGCTACGTGTTCACGTACAGCGCCGGCGGCCGTCTGTTGACCGAAACGAGGCCCGATGGTGTCCAGCGGCGATTCGAGTATGGCGAAGGCGGAGAATTGCTTGCTGTGGACATCGTGGGCTCGCCGGACCGTCATGCGACGGCGGCTCGTCCGATCCGTACGATTCGATTCGAACGCGACCGGATGGGTAACCTGAAGGTCCAGCATACGCCGACCGACGTTACACGTTACGAGCGTAACAAGAATGACCAACTGGTGAAGGTCGAACGTACACCGACGGCCGCCGGTACAGCACTCGGCATCACGGCGGACGTGGTGCGTTTCGAGTACGACAAGGTTGGTCGTCTTGTCGCCGAGCACGGTGCGAATGGCGACGTTGAATACGACCTTGATGAACTGGGCAACGTGATATCGCTTGCGCTGCCCAACGATCAGACGCTACAGATGCTGCGTTATGGCTCCGGTCACGTTCATCAGATCCGTTGCGGTGATCAGGTGGTGAGCGACTTCGAGCGTGACGACTTGCATCGCGAGATCGCGAGAACGCAGGGAAGGCTGACTCAGCGTTTTGCCTACGATCCGCTTGGCCGAAGAGTCTGGCAGTCCGCTGGCTTCCAACCGGACGCACTCGGTCGAGGGCGCGGGCAGTTGTGGCGTAACTACGGCTACGACGCGGCAGGCGAACTGATCGAGACCAGCGACTGCCTGCGTGGCAGCACGCAGTACAGCTACGATCCGGCCGGACAGCTGACACGTCGTGTGAACACCATGGATCGCGAGCTCGAGGAATTTGCTTGGGATGCCGCTGGCAATATGCTCGACGGCGCACAGGGCAAGAGTCGCGGATACGTCGAAGGCAATCGTCTGCGGATGTGGCAGGACATCCGCTTCGAATACGATCCGTTCGGCAATCTGGCGACGAAGCTTCGCGGAGCCAACCAGCAGCAGCGCTTCACTTACGATGGGCAGGATCGGCTGATCGCTGTGCGCACGCAGGACGCGCGTGGCGCGGTCGAAACGCGCTTCCATTACGATTCGCTGGGCCGGCGTATTTCGAAGACCGATACCACTTTCGACGTGCGTGGAGTGAAACTGCGCAGCGAGACGAAACGGTTCGTATGGGAAGGCTTGCGCCTCGCGCAGGAGGTGCGCGAGACTGGCGTGAGCAGCTATGTGTACAGCCCTGATGATCCGTATTCACCAGCGGCCCGCGTCGATGCGGCGATCGCGGAGGCCCTCGCCGCGGCCGCGATCGATACGGCGAAGCGCGCGTCGCGGATCTACCACTTCCATACGGATCTGGCAGGGGCGCCGCAAGAGGTCACCAACGAGGCAGGCGAACTGGCGTGGGCGGGGCAATACACGGCATGGGGCAAAGTCGAGCCGAGCAAGCGGCAGCTCGCAACCGCGCGGACGGATCAGCCGCTGCGCTATGCCGGTCAGTATGCCGACGAAAGTACGGGCCTACACTACAACACGTTCCGGTTCTATGATCCGGACGTGGGACGGTTTATCAATCAGGATCCGATTGGGCTATACGGCGGCGGAAATTTATATGCCTATGGCCCGAATTCGCAGCAATGGACCGACCCATGGGGTTGGTGTTCAGTCAAGCTGAGTAACAATATGGAGAAGTCGGGCATAACTCGCCCGGCCAACTCTGCCGCGCACCATATCGTTGGCGATACTTCGAAGCAAGCTGCCCCTGCGCGTGCTATTTTGAGCAAATACGGTATTGACGTTGACTCTGAATTGAATGGGGTGTTTTTGCCTAATAGGAATAATGCCGACAATCTTGGCGGTATATTGCATAACGGGAAACATCCTGATGTTTATTTCCAGAAAGTCAACCAACTTCTGCAAAAGGCCGATCTGGGTGGCAAGGAAGCTGTTCTTGACCAGTTGCAAGCGATAAGAGAAACGCTGCAGAACGCATCCAGAGACACGCCATGGAAGTCCGTTCTTTCTGAATTGTGAGGCTATATGGGTAATATTTATGGCATGAGGCAGGATGAGGCATTTCAGCCGCTCGTCCAAGGCGATGATGACGGTGAAATCGCATATGACGAGAGCGTAGCTATACGAGCAACCGCTCTATGCGGACGAGGGTTTGGTCAAGATTATGACCCCGTTAAGCTTACGTGGGGCACTTCGCGCAGAAAAAAGACCAGCGACGTTCATACGATGCTATCTCCGTTTCTCGTGTTTAGTCAGAGGGCGCTTGATGTATTGGCGCCGGTACTTCGTGACAGCGGGGAGATATTGCAGGTCGAGGCCCCGATAAAAGACATGTTTGGATTTCATGTAACCCGGGTGGTAGAGAACGCTGTCGATATGGATGCGTCAAAATTCAAAGTCTACCCTCAGGCGACGGTTTTTAATAAAATATTTCTTCTGAAGAGTCGCGTCGAGGGGGTTGATATATTTCGCCTAAAAGAAAGCCCTGCTACAGTATTTGTATCCGAGCGTTTTAGGGAGCTTGTGGAGCAAAATAAGTTAAAAGGGTTCGAGTTCGGAGAGGTCATTTCGCAATCTGAGAAGTAGGATTTCGCGACTTTCGTTGATTGGTCAGGGCATGGCACGGGTGGCCGCGATTTCACGAGAGTAACGTGTGAAAATCAAACGTTGGGGTGGTCGACTTCTCGGCCTCTATGCGGGGGTAGGCCCACGATAGGAATTTAGCGGAGCAGCAACGTTGTCACTCGATCAGTTGAAGCGAATGCGAGAGGCACTTCGTCCATACGGACTGAAGTTGCTGGAATCAGAATGGAAAGGTCGGCACGCGCAGTATCGATTTCGATGTCGCAAGGGACACGAATCCAGCCGATGCGGCTCCTATCTGTTCTACACGATGGCCCAGTGTCCGGCATGTCGCGTTGACGAGATACTTCGTCAGATCCACCAACTCGCGCGGCAGGCCGGCGGGCGCTGCCTTTCGGAGCAGTATGCGGGCCGCGGCACACCACTCCAGTTTGTATGTAAGGCCGGGCACGTGTTCGAAAAGACCGCCGAGAATCTGCGAAAGGGCTCTTGGTGCGTGCTCTGCGCGAGGGCGCAACATTCGAAACGCATGGCCGATCCGGACGGGATGACGCGCATGCGAGGGGCCGCAAACGCGAGAGGCGGCAAGTGTTTGTCGACCGGCTACACGAAACTGACAGAGCGCTATCGTTTCCGGTGTGCTGCTGGACATGAATGGGAGACTTCCGGTAGTGAGATCGTGCGGGGCGCCTGGTGCCGCATTTGCGCGGACCGAGAGAAGGTACACGCATATCGTCACAAGGACGGCCTGGCAAGGTTACGTGAACGAGCGAGGAGCCATGGTGGGGTCTGTCTCTCGAAGGTCTACGAGGGCAGCAAGGCCTACTATCGGTTCCGATGTGGTGCAGACCACGAGTGGGAAACGCAAGGCGCGAGAATCTTTCGTGGCGCTTGGTGCCCGGAGTGTCAGCGGGAGGCAATGCGCTTTGGGATCGAGCGCATGCGCCTGCGGGCGAGGGAACTCGGCGGGCGGTGCTTGTCCGAAACATACCGAAACGCGGCGACGCGGCTGAAATGGGAGTGCGAACACGGCCATCGCTGGGAGGCTGCGCCCGGGGCAGTTGTTCGGGGGCATTGGTGCCCAGTGTGCAGCCGCGACGGGTCCAGGCTCGGGCTCGAGCTGATGAAAAGCATTGCGCTCGAGCGTGGTGGGAAGTGCGTCTCGACGACCTATGTGAATAGCGCAACCAGACTTGAGTGGGAATGTGCCCAGGGCCATCGATGGCTCGCTACACCGAATACGATTCGACGTGGCCACTGGTGTGCTCGGTGTTATTTCATTAGCATCACGACAACCGAAAGGACTCGCCGCAAGCGGCGACATGAAGCGGTCGGGAAGTAAGCCTCTCAGCCAGGTGTGCGACGCGCCAGCGCGCTTCAGCTCAGCGAGGACGTTTTTGGCGGACAATGACGCGATCGGACATGAGCCGTCGATCAATCGTTCATGACGTGCTGTTTTGTTATGCTCTGGTGTGATCGTATGGAATCAGAGACGAACGATGCTCATTCGAGAACAAGGGCACTGGAACCTGTCCGCATTTTTGTGGGTGAGGCGGTTGAACAACGCGTTATCCGCGCGCCTGCATAAATCGCTCTCCGAAC
>NZ_QTQF01000059.1:0-29859 GCF_003854235.1 Burkholderia sp. Bp8998 | reverse complement strand
TGTATGGCGTGATGGGCAGGGGCATCGGTCGCTGAATTGATGCCTCGTCGAGAGTTACGCGGTTATGCAGACCTTCCTTAGGCGATTACTCGTCAGCGCTCGATGCGTGGCAGGTGACGCACGGAAGCTACCCCACTGCTTACGATGCAAAGCATTAGGGCACCGGAGCCGACCAGAACCGTTCGGATTGTCGATGCCCTATAGCAAACCGACGGGTTTGCGGTCTTGCGACTACGCGATGGACTATGAAAAACACCCAGACAGAAAGCATTTTATTTTCCTGGATATTATTTTAGGGGTGGACCAAAAGCCCTTGTCGCGCCAAGTCAGCGCTACCCGGTAAAAAGCATTGAAATCAATGGGAGGTCAGCCGGGAAGCCAACTGAAGGTCGGGGAGAAGGATCGCCTGTATTCACAACGTGTCTCGCTTTCTTATCGGGTTCAGATTACAGCGAGCACGAAAAATATCTCTTGCCTACGCGGAAATCTCCGGAAAAGCTGTCATCTGCAGCCGCAGCTGTCCTCATTTGCATGACAGACACGGTACGCCCCCGCCGTTAGAGTTCGCTATGGACGTGAACCACGGAGATAGAGGCTTCTTCGATGAATCTAGAGACGAGACAAGTGAGTGGTATCGGGCGATACGCGAACTGCCTGTTCCGCAATGGCGTCGTTTATACGGGGGGCGCGACCCCTCGCTATGCCGACGCGATGGCGATTCGGGATGGTCGAGTCGTGTGGGTGGGAGCCCATGTCGATTGCCCGACGTCGTTTTGCGATACCGAGACAATCGACCTCGCCGGGCGCATGATCGTCCCATCGTTTACCGACTCGCATGCGCATCCGGTCGAAGGTTTTCAGCTCATCTGCGATGCCGATCTGACGCGAGCGCAGTCTTTGGAAGCGATCGCCGAGGGAGTCCGGCGCTGTGCGCACGATCATCCGGATCGGAGCTGGGTGATGGCCGGCAACGTAACGCTCGACGTGCTCGGCGCGAGGTTGCGTCGCGACACGTTGGATGAGTGGGTTTCGAATCGTCCGCTGCTGCTGATCGGGCACGACGTGCATTCGGGCTGCCTGAATAGTTCGGCTTTGAGCCTTCTTGGCATTGACGCCAATACGCCGGACCCGGAGGGCGGCGTTTATGAACGAGACGGGGATGGCGAGCCCACCGGCGTCGTACATGAAGCGGCGCTTTACTCGCTGTTTCGTCACCTGCCTCAAATGAGTGCGGAGGAGTCGGCGCGCGCTCTTCAAAGTGCCCAGCAGCAGGCCCATCGATTCGGCATCACCGGCTGGTTCGACGCGATGGCAGGGCAACGGCTTGTGGAGACGTACGCCCGCGCACGCGATGCCGGCAACTTGAAGGCGAACGTGAGCCTTGGTTTGCTGGTTTCGCCGAATACGGCGCTGAAGCCGCAGATCGACAAGCTCTGCGAATGGCGCGACGCGCATGACGGCGGCCGTTTGAAGACCCATACCGCAAAGTTCTTCATCGACGGCGTGATCGAAAGTCACACTGCTGCACTGCTGCAGGAATATGCCGATGTTGCCCATCGGGGCGATGCGCATTGGGATCCGCGCCACTTGCGAGATGCCGTGTTCAGCGCCGACGCACGAGGCTTCGATCTTCACTTTCATACCATCGGCGATCGCGCGGTACGCATGACGCTCGATGTCCTCGATGCATTGAAGCGGGAACGTCCCAAAAGCGATCGCCGTCCGCAGTTGGCGCACGTGCAGATGATCGATGCGGCCGACGTTCCGCGCTTTGCCCAGCTGGGCGCCATCGCGTCGATTCAGGCTGTCTGGGCCGACTTTTCGCCCGAGATGCAGGCGTTATATCGCCACCGGATCGGCGACGAACGCCTGTCCCGGCAATATGCGTTTGGCGATCTCGCGAATACGGGGGCGATGCTTTCCGGCGGTTCGGACTGGCCGGTGTCGACTCAGAACCCGATGGTCGCAATCGAACATGCGGTTCGGCGTGCATCCGCGGGCAAGCCGGATGCGCCGGTGTTTCTACCCGAGCAACGGGTGAATCTCGAAGTGATGATGCAGGCCTATACCCATCACTCGGCGTTCAGTCTGCGTTTCGACGATCGACAGGGAGAAATCGCCGTCGGCCGTCCGGCAAATCTGGCGATTCTGTCGCACGACGTACGTGCCCGGCAACCGCATTGTCTTGCCGACGTTGACGTCGATCTCACGCTGTTCGAAGGAGAGGCCGTGCATGGCGGGCTCGACTGAATGTCCAGGCATCTCGCGATAGACGAGGAGGCGCACGCTTTCGAATTTCCGGTGCAACGATGCCGGGATGCCGACCTTGACCGCACGCCAATTCGTGAAGCCGGCCATTGCCGAGAATCCGGACGTGTATCTGCCGGGCGCTGCGCTGAACAAGATGGCGCTCGCCATGCCGCGTTCCGCGGAGATCGCGCGGCTCCAGAAGCAACTGTGACTGCACCTCAAGTCCGGCGGCTGATTGTAGCTGTATAGCGGAAGCGTTTCCGCGCGCCGCGCCGTGTACGGCGCCTGACGGATTCCGACGCTGCAGCCTCATCCCGACGCTTCATTTCGCACGAAACTCCGCAGTCCCGGGCATGCGGAAGGGGGCGCATGCACGCCTGTCGATCCGGTCGACGCAATGGTACGTCGCGCGAGATTACGGCCATAACGATTCCGTGATTGACGAGCGTGTGCCTGCTTGTCGCCCGCATGTGGATGACATCCGCATCATGACTGAGCCTGAACGTTCTGCGCGATCTGCCACGCATGTTCTTGCATCGATCGTACATATCGCTTGATGTTGCCATCGGTCATTCGGGGCGCGATTGCACCGAGTCCGATCGCGCCGATCGTTTCCTGAGCGTCGGTCACGATCGGAACGCTGATGCCGCGATAGTGCGTATTTTGAAGATTCACGTCCATGCACCCGAAGCCGTGTCGCCGGCAGTGTGTGACGCGCGCGCGAATTTCTGTCGTCGTGGTGCCGAATGCTGCGAAGCGCTTGGCATTGCGTATCAGCAGCGCGTCGACCTCGACGCGTGCCATTGTTTGCATCAGCGGTATGCCGCCAACACTGACCCCGAGTGGACGCCGGTTCCCGATGTCAACGTAAAGTATCTTTGACAGGTTTTCGCCGGTACGCCGATCGATGCAGATCGAGTCGAGCGCATTGCGTGCAGTCAGAAATACCGTTTCGCCGAAGCGGGTGCGCAGCGCGTCCAGATGGGGCGCCGCGATCGTCCTGATCGGAAAGCGATTGCGGCGCGAAAGCGCGAGCAGGAACACTTCCTGGCCGATGTAGTAGCGGCGTTCGCCCGGCGGTTGCTCCACGAGTCCTTGTGCAACGAGCGTCACAAGCAACCGATGCACCGTGGCAGGTGGAAGCGCGAGCTCCTCCGCGATTTCGCTCAAACGCCGCCCCTGATCCTGACCGATCGCCACCGCGCCGAGAATCTGCGCGACGCGTTCCGTGCTGCGCACGAGATCGCCCGGCGTGGGCGCAAGGGCGCCGTGAGTGGCCCCCTGATCTGGCTCCACCGCGCTCTTAGCCTTCAGTCTCTTTGTCATGTGTGTTGCCCGATACGGGGCGCCGTCTGCTCGCTTGCGCGGGCGCTTGAGCAAAACGACGAGTTGGCGGGATCGCGCGCATATTTTTTCCGCCTGGCGGAATTTTGCGTCACTCGCCAATTGTGGCACGGCTGCGGCATTCATACACTGAGCCAGCCGATAACCAAACGACCACGGCAGGGTCGGCGAGACTTCCGAACATTCAAACGTATTGGCCGCGAGTACGCGATGAGGCCTGGAGAGGAGACAAGATGCAATCAACCATTGCTACGTCGGCAGCGTTTCAGGCCGACGGCGTCAACCGGATATTCCGGAAGATCATGTGGCGACTGATGCCGTTGGTCTTCATCGGCTACCTATGCGCGTTTCTGGACCGCATCAATATCGGTTACGCGCAACTGCAGATGAAGGATGCATTGGGCTTTTCCGATTCAGTCTACGGCCTTGGCGCCGGCATTTTCTTTGTCAGCTATCTGATGTGCGAAGTGCCGAGCAACATGCTGTTCGAGCGACTCGGCGCGCGCAAGACGTTCCTGCGCATCATGCTGCTTTGGGGGCTGACGTCCGCCGCCACGATGTTCGTGCGGACACCGCTCCAGTTCTATGTGATGCGTTTTCTGCTTGGTGCATTCGAGGCGGGCTTTTTCCCAGGCGTCATTCTTTACCTCAGTTACTGGTTTACGCCTGAATGGCGCGGTCGCGCGACCAGTGCATTCCTCTTTGCATTGCCGGTCGCGGGCGTAGTGGGCGGTCCGTTGTCGGGAATGATCATTAGCGGCATGAATGGTCTCGGCGGTCTCGCTGGCTGGCAATGGTGCTTCCTGCTCGAAGGATTGCCGACGGCAATTGTCGGTCTGCTTTGCTACCTGTATCTATGTGACAAACCGGAACATGCGAACTGGCTGACCGACGGCGAGAAGCGCATCGTCGCCACGGCATTGCCGCCCAGGAGGGCTGGCATGCACGATGGTTGGTCGGCCATTCGCGATGCACTCTCCGAATCGCAAGTGTATTCGCTCGGACTTGTCTATTTCGCAATTACCAGCGGTTCATACGCGTTCACATTCTGGCTGCCGGCGATGCTCAAGGGGCTCGGCGTGACGAATCCCGCGGAGATTGGCTGGTATTCGCTTCTGCCCTATGCCGCGGGCGCGGTGGGCACGTGGTTCGTCGCGGCGCGTTCGGACGGCCGACAGGAGAGGCGCGTATACATCGTGCTGTCACTGCTGATTGCGGCCGGTGCATTGAGTGCGACCACGTTCGTGAACAAGTCGCTCTTCTTGTCGCTGACGCTGCTGAGCGTGACGAACTTCTTCCTGATGGGAGCCGGCGTGGTGTTCTGGGCGGTGCCATCGGCCGTTTTTCAGGCGCGCAGTGCCGCTGCCGGTATCGCGATCGTCAGCAGCATAGGCATTCTCGGCGGCTTTTTCAGCCCGACGCTGATTGGCGTGACTCGCGGCGTCACCGGCAGTCTCTCGGGAGGGCTGCAGGTGATGGGCGCGATTCTCGTCGTCGGCGCCGGCATTGCGCTTTGTACGATCAAACGAGGCGTCGCAAGCGATGTTCAATAAGCAAGGAACCGTTTCGAATATGCATTGCAACATGGCGTTTCGGCGCGAACGAGTCATCCGCTTCCACCATTGCGATCCGGCCGGCATCGTTTTCTATCCGCAGTATCTGGTGATGCTGCACGCCTTCATCGAAAGTTGGTTCGATGAAGGGCTCGAGTTGCCATATGGGCAATTCATCGGGCAGCAGCGTCTGGGCATTCCCGTCGTTCGACTCGAGTGCGAGTTCTTCGCGCCGAGTCGTCTGGGCGACAGAGTCACGTTCTCGCTCGCGGTTGGCCGGCTGGGCAACAGCTCGATCGACCTCGTGATGGACGTGCAAGGAGTGAATCGGGAAGGTATCGCGGAAACGCGATTGACGATGCAGCAGACCGTTGTTTTGATGTCGCTCGATACGCATCGCCCCGTGCCGCTCCCATCGTCATTGCGCGAGCGACTGTCCGGATATCTGCAACCCGCAGAAGCGGCGCGCGATCCTCGATGAGGATCGTCGTGTTTCAGTGGTCGTGTGAAGGTCGAAATTTCAAACGAAGTCGAGAGGAAACTGAGATGGCAAACAGGAAAGTAATCGTGCTCGTCGCGCCGACGGGCGGAATGGCGTACAAGTCGCAGAATCCGAATCTGCCGACCCAACCAGAAGAGATCGCGCGGGACGTCTATGACTGCTATAACGCGGGCGCGAGCGTAGCGGCGATCCATGCCCGCCTGCCGAACGATCTCGCGACCTGTAACACGGAGATCTATCGCGACATCAATACGCGCATCCGCGGAAAATGCGACATCGTCATCAACAATTCGACGGGGGGCGGCATCCATGGCGACATGGTGAAGCCATTCGAGGACGGGTTGCTCGATACCGTCTGGACCGAGCGTCTGAAGGGGATGGATGCGGGCGCGGAGATGTGCACGCTCGACGCATGCACGATGAACGCGACATTCAACGGCACCGAAGTCCTGCTGAATACGCCGCCGTCGCGTTGCCGCGAACTGGCCGAAGGAATGAAGCAGCGCGGGATCAAGCCGGAATGGGAGGTGTTCAATCCGGCGCACATTCTGCAGGACGTCGCCAGCTTGATCGAACAGGGGTTCGACGAGCCGCCGTATATCGTCAATATGGTGCTCAATGCCCATCGCGGCTTCCAGAATGCGATGCCGTATACGCCGCGCGTGCTGCAGTCGATGGTCGATCTCCTGCCAAAGGACAGCATGTTCTGCGTGAGCGGTATCGGTCCCGCTCAACTACCTGCCGGGATCAATGCGCTGCTTCTCGGCGGAGCGATTATTCGGGTCGGGCTGGAAGATAATCTGTATTACAGACAGGGCGAACTGACAACCAACGTTGCGCTCGTCGAGCGAACCGTACGTCTGCTGAGAGAGATGGATTACGACGTCGCGTCCCCGGCCGAGGCACGCATGATGCTCGGCCTGCCGCGCAAGGATACGAGCGTGCGTCCGCAATTCTCGGTGGCTTGACGCTTGCCGGAGAGGGGCGTTAGCAGCTCGCTGAAATACCCATCGTCAGCGAGCAAGCTCCCTTCGTCCGCCGGCCGAGCGCGGTTTTCCGAGATGTGTGTTGTCGCCGACTCCGTTTTGACCCAGATACCGGGATTCACGTCAGCCGGCCCGATGCCCACTCATCCTGGAACAGGCAGCATTTGCGAACTCGCAGACTGGATCATCGGCGCGTCGGCGACCGGTTCATTTGGCGTCGGTGGCAACAGTTGTTGGACCCACTGCAGGTTGTGACGCGACCAGGCAGCGGTCCTGGATGTAATGACCGCTGTCCCACTCTGACCTGCCATTGAGGGAACGGCGGACCGAACGTCTCTTACGGGTCGACCACCGCCGGCCTCCCCACCCCTAATCAAAATACGGCTCCAACACCCCCTCGATCCAGTCCATGAACGCCCGGACGCGCGGCGACAGATTGCGCCGATGGGCCACCACGAGCGACGCGGCGAGCGGCTCGGGACGCAGATCGGGCAGCACCTCCACCAGCGCACCGCTTTCGATGTGATTCGCGACCCCTGAATATCCGGCCTGGATCAACCCGATGCCGGCAAGCCCGGCTGCGTGATAGGTCTGCACGCTGTTGACCTGCATCGCGCTCGGCAAGGGGAGCGACGCATAGCCGTCACCGTTCGGGTACTCCCATCCCGGATGACGTGCCCCGAGTGTCAGCGTGTACTGGACCATCCGGTGCCCCTGACCAATCAGATCGTCGAGCGTACGTGGAACGCCGTATCGCGCCAGATAACCGGGGCTCGCCGCATTGATCATGCGCAGCCGGCCCAACGGTCGGGCGACCAGCGTCTCGTCCACGATCGGCCCCAGACGAATCACGCAATCGAATCCCTCCTGCACGAGATCGACACGCCGATCGGTGCTCGAAAGTTCCAGCTCCAGCTCGGGATGCGCCGCCATCAGTTGCGGGAGTGCGGGAATCACGACGCTGCGCGCCAGCTCGGTCGGCATGTCGACGCGCAATCTTCCCCGCAGTTGCGTGCCATTGCCGGAGAACATCGATTGCAATTCCTGCACTTCAGCCAGCAGGTCCCGGGCGCGCGAATAGAACGCGCGTCCGTCTTCGGTCAGCTGCACGCTTCTCGTCGTCCGATGCAACAGCGCGACGCCCACGTCGTGCTCGAGCCTGCGAATCACCATCGAGACACGTCCTTTCTGAATGCCCAGGCTTTCCGCCGCCCGCGTGAAGCTCGTCATTTCGGCGACACGGGCAAAGATCAACAGCGCGTCAAGGTTTTGCATTGTTCACCCGGGGAGTAACAGAACGTTCAATCGGTCGTTATTTATAACTCAGTTGTGACTCAGTAGAGTGCTTTCCGATGTCGTCCCCCGACGACAATCTGAACGAAAGGGCGCAACCATGACACAACACTTCTCTCCGATTAAGACGGTCGTCGTCTACCACTCCGGCTATGGGCATACCCAACGCATGGCAACGGCTGTCGCCGAGGGCGCCGGTGCCGCACTCGTCGCGATCGACGCGGACGGAAACATTGCAGACGAAGCGTGGGACACGCTGGCTGGCGCCGACGCGATCCTGTTCGGCTCGCCGACCTACATGGGCGGCCCCAGCTGGCAGTTCAAGAAATTCGCGGACGCATCGTCGAAGGCCTGGTTCGACGGCGGGTGGCGCAACAAGATCTTCGGCGGCTTCACCAATAGCGCAAGCATCAACGGCGACAAGCTCAATACGCTCGAATACTTCGTACTGCTCACCGGGCAGCACGGCGGTATCTGGGTGAGCATGGACATCAAGCCGGCGAACGTGAAGGCGTCGATGCGCGACGACCTGAATCGCATGGGTTCCTACCTCGCGCCGATGGCGCAGACGCCGGCCGATGCATCGCCGGACGAGATGTCGCCGGGCGACCTTGAGACGGCTCGCCGCTATGGCGCACGCGTCGCAACGATCGCCGCACAGTTTCGGGCCGGCCACGCGCGAGTCAGCTGACATCCCGGCGTGCGGGGCGCGCCAGACCGGACGCCGCGGCATGCGTTCAACCGACATGAAGGAAACAGGTATGAAATACAAGCAACTGGGCCGCACCGGCCTGTATGTCTCCGAGCTGTGTCTCGGCACGATGACGCTGGGCGGCAATGCCGATGCCGGCATGTGGGCGTCGATCGGTGCGGTCGGCCAGGACGACGCGACCCGGCTGATTTCCCGCGCACTGGCCGAGGGAATCAACTTCATCGATACCGCCGACATCTATTCCTTCGGCCAGTCCGAACGCCTCGTCGGGCAGGCGCTTCGAGACATCGGCGTTCCGCGCGGCGAGATCGTGCTGGCGACGAAGACGGCGGGCGTGATGGGCCCGAAGCCCAACGATCAGGGGGCGTCGCGCGGCCACATCATGGATTCGGTGCAGAGAAGCCTGGAACGGCTCCAGGTCGACCATATCGATCTTTACCAGATACACGCGAACGATCCCGTCACGCCGATCGAGGAGACGCTGCGGGCGCTCGACGACCTGACGCGCCAGGGGCTGGTTCGCTATGTCGGCGTGTCGAACTGGCGCGCCGGAAAGATCGGCAAGGCGCTCGGCCTCAGCCAGGCGCTCCATGCGACGCGCTTCGAGACGCTGCAAGCCTACTATTCGATCGCCGGACGGGACGTGGAGCGCGAACTGGTGCCGCTCGCGATCGACGAGCAGATGGGGCTCCTCGTCTGGTCGCCGCTCGCCGGCGGACTGCTTTCGGGGAAGTTCGGTCCCGGGGCGCCAACCGATGCAGGTTCGCGGCGCAGCCATTTCGATTTTCCGCCGGTCGATCTCGAGCGGGCCTGGCCGTGCGTTGCCGCGATGCGCGCCATCGCCGACGCGCGCGGTGTCTCGGTCGCGCGGATCGCGCTCGCGTGGCTGCTCGCCAAGCCGCACGTCACGAGCGTCATCATCGGCGCCAAACGGGTCGAACAGCTCGAAGACAACCTCGGCGCGGTCGACGTCGTCCTGACCGACGACGAGCTTGCGCATCTCGACGCCGTGAGTGCGTTGCCCCCCGGCTATCCCGGCTGGATGATCGATCGTCAGGCGGCGGGCAGGCTGCCGCAGCCTTTCACGCGCGTCGCGTCGAAACAGGATCGGTGACGCGGATCGATCGGTTTGACAGGGGCGGCTGCGTGGTCGTCACGTGTTCTGCAATCTTCGACGTTCAAGGCGGTTGCGCAACAGGCCTGCGATCACCGCGCCGATGATCAGGGACAAGTAGAGGGTGACGAGATGGTGACGCCAGGCGTCAAGGGCGAGTTGGTGTGAAACCAGTTTCGGATCGGGGGGCAGAAGCACGGGGCCCTTCGCCTCGACGACTCGCATCATCCGGATAAAGCCGCCTGCGGAAAGCAGTGGCAACAGGACGACGAGTACCAGCAGCGCGGGCTTCACGCGGCGCGCCAGCGGATGATGGCGCAACCGGAACCACAGTCCGAGACATCCGTGTATCCAGCCGGGCGCGAGCAGTGCCAGTTGAAGGCCCTGCGTGCCGCTGGTCAGCAGCACGGTGACGACGCGCGCGTAATCAGGCTCGAAGCCATAGAGCGAGGAGGCGAGTCGGGTTGTCACTGCATGGCGGATCAGCAGCAGCGGCAGGCTGAGGCCCGCCCAGAGACGGAGCCATTCGGCGGGCGGTAGTGCCCAGTGGCGGCGCCCGTATATCGTGCGCAACGCCAACGCAAAATGAAGCGATGCGGCACCGTACAGCACGAACGTCCCCGGTGCGCTACGCCACAGCCGCAACGCCAATACGAGACCGCGTCCGGCAAGTTCGAGCGACCAGATCCCGAGTGCATGATTGACCAGGTGGAGAAAGAGATAGCTCAGCAGCACCACGCCCGATCCGAGTTGAAAACCGCGCAGAACGGATTGCATCTGAACCCTCGATTCACGGTGCGGTGCGCGCACCGGGGGCGATTCTTGCTGGATACCCGATTCACGGGCCGTGTCGATGATGTCCATAGGGGTCCCCGGTTCGTGTTTCTTGCAATACCGTGGGCACACGACGGTTATTCCCGGATTCGACGGGACTGGCGGGAGGGTAAGGCAATCAAAGCGACGCACCGCCGCACATGACGATCTGCTGGCCGGTGATCGCGCTCGCGTCCGCGCTCAACGCGAAGCCGGTCAGCGCGGCGACTTCCTCGGGCGTGATGAACCGCCCGATCGGCGGAAGCTTGGGCGGCGTTGCCGCGCGCGCAGGGTCACGCAGGAACGGCGTGTCCGTGGCACCGGGCGGTGATGCCTTGCGGCGCGAGTTCGGCCGCCCAGGACCACGCCAGCCCCACCATCATTTTGAGTGGTGCCGGATGGCGATCGTGGCGCGTGGTTGCGTGCGGATACGCGGCGTGCCCGTTCATGAGTGCCGCGCGATTCAACGCGATCCCGGTCGATCTTTTCGACGATGGGCCCGCGCGATGCGGTTGCCGCGGCGACAACGGCTAAAATTGCAGTTTTAGTTCGGAACACGTCCATGTCTTTTGCCTCGCTCGGCCTGATCGATCCCTTGCTGCGTAATCTGCAGGGCCTCAATTACCAGACACCGACGCCGGTGCAGGCCAAGGCGATTCCCGCGGTGCTCGGTGGCAAGGACGTCATGGCCGCGGCACAGACCGGCACCGGCAAGACGGCGGGTTTTGCGCTGCCGCTGTTGCAACGCCTGGTGCAACACGGGCCGGCGGTGTCCAGCAACCGTGCGCGCGTTCTGGTGCTGGTGCCCACGCGTGAACTGGCCGAGCAGGTGCTGCAAAGCTTTGTCGAGTACGGCAAAGGCCTCGACTTGCGGTTCCTGGCCGCCTACGGCGGGGTGAGCATCAACCCGCAGATGATGAAATTGCGCAAGGGTGTGGATGTGCTCGTTGCCACGCCGGGCCGGCTGCTGGACCTCAATCGGCAGAACGCGGTGCAGTTCGATCAGGTGCAGACGCTGGTACTGGACGAGGCCGACCGCATGCTCGACCTGGGCTTCGCGCGCGAACTCAACGCCGTCTTTGCCGCGTTGCCCGCTCAGCGCCAGACGCTGCTGTTCTCGGCCACGTTTACCGACGATATTCGCGCGATGGCGGCGACCATTCTGCGCAGTCCGGTCAATATCAGCGTGAGCCCGCCCAACGTTACTGCCAGCAAGATCAAGCAGTGGGTGGTGCCGGTGGATAAAAGGAACAAGCCGGACCTCTTCATGCACCTGGTGGCCGAGAACAACTGGGACCACGCGCTGGTGTTCGTCAAGACCCGCGTGGGCGTGGATTACCTGGCGGCGATGCTGGACGATGCGGGCTATGCGGTCGACACCATCCATGGCGACAAGCCGCAACCCGCGCGCCTGCGTGCGCTGGAGCGCTTCAAGACGGGCGAAGTGCAGATGCTGGTCGCGACCGATGTGGCGGCGCGCGGGCTGGATATCGACGATCTGCCGCTGGTGATCAACGTGGATCTGCCGATCGTGGCGCAAGACTATGTGCACCGTATCGGCCGGACCGGCCGCGCGGGTGCCAGTGGCGTGGCGGTGTCGCTGGTGTGTGCGGATGAAGCGCCGCAACTGGCCGCGATCGAAGCGCTGATCCGACAGACGCTGCGTCGTGAAGAAGAACCGGGTTTCGAAGCTGAACACCGCGTGCCGGAAACCAGCGCGACGGGGCAGATCATCAAGAAGCCGAAAAAGCCGAAGAAACCGAAAGTGCCGCAGGGTGGGGCGGGGGCTGTGCCGGTGGCTGGGAAAAAGCCGAAGCCGCAAGGGGGGGAGGGCAAGCGCAAGGCCGAGGGGCAGCGTGCTGGCGCCTCGGGCAAGGGTGCAAGCGTGTTGAGCGGCAGTCCGTTCAGCGTGCAAAAGCCGCGCGGCAAACCCGCGGGCAAGCCGGCTGCGGGGGCGCGGAAACCGGCCGGCAAGCCCGCTGGTGGTCGCGGTACGCGCTAACGCTGATGGGTGGGGTTGACCAATGCCGACCTATTCTGGATGACGGGGCAGGCGTTGCGCGCGCCGCCTGCCGGCGGGTCCTATGGCGTGCCCGATCACACAATTCCAACCTTTGAGACCACCATCGCAAGCGCGGACGGGAAGGCGCTGCGCGATCCGCAGGGCCGTCTGATTCCGGTCGACGCATCATTTCGCGAATGTCGCTCTGCGACGTGGCACTCGTGACCGGTATGGCGCTGGGACCGGACCGGCTACCGCCTGTATCGGCATCGATCAGGCACGCGGCAAAGTGGTTGCAAGAACGCCATCAGGCGGGTGCACTGGTCGGTGCGGCGTGTGCGGGCACGTTCGTACTCGGAGAAGCAGGTTTGCTCGACGGAAGGCGCTGCACGACCACCTGGTGGCTCCACCACGCGTTCAGACAGCGGTTCCCTAACGCACGCGCGGTGTGGGGTACTGCGGTGGAGGAACAGGATCGTATCGTGACGACGGGCGGCCCGCTGTCCTGGGTGGATTTGGCCTTGCACGTCATCAGACACGAGGCAGGCCCCGACGTCGCCCGTCTGGCCGCGGATATCTCCGTCGCCGACAGTTTGCCGCTGCCGCAGCTGGTCTATGCACCCCGCGGATTCGTCAACGCCGCCGACACGCTGCTTCTGCGGGCGGAGCAGATCGTCCGTCATGCCAGCCCCGGATTGACCGCTGAAGCTTTGGCGAGCGCGCTGAGTCTTAGCGAACGGACATTGCATCGGCGGATGAAGCGCTTGACTAACGAGTCGCCCAAGGCGTTCATCACGCGCGTGAGGATTGAAACGGCGTGCGTGCTGCTCGAGCGACCGGGTGCAAGCATCAAGCAGGTCGCATTGCAATGCGGCTACAGCGAGGAAACATCATTCCGGCGTGCCTTTGGCCAACTCACCGGTATGACGCCGGCCGACTACAGGCGCTGGTCAAATGGGCGGAACCCGAGGCAGCGACTTCCCCCCCACAAAGGCGAGCCGGGCCTGGATTGACGCCGCAGCAGACGTGTTTGCAATAAATGACAGTGCGAGTCGTCCGGCATTGCGCCGCCGCTACTCAGCGATGTTCTCGGGTAAGCCATCATCTCGGCGATCGACGCGTCGCGCGCCGGCGCGTTGCCTCCAACACGAGGCGCAGCCTGAATGCAAATCGCGATCTCGTGCTGGCCGGTGCGGCAGATTTTGAGCGTCTGCAGAAGGTCGGCACCAGCGAAGCGCGGAGTGCAGACGGGCGCTCCCTGCCTGCAGCCCAGTCACCTATGCTGGGAATGCTGTGTTGCGGGACATCCGCGGCAGACCGCTTTGTCTCATGAATCGACAGGAACTTCCCGGATTGCCGCTATCGAGACTATGGTTCTCTTGTATTCCTGTCCCGCTTCGGGGTGGTAAGCGATTTGACGGAAACGTAGTACGAAGTGCCGGGGTAGAGGCGGCTCGCCCGGATGTTCCGTGTTTCGCCCTGTCGCATGCATCCGACTATTCGGCGGATTGCGTACCGCGCTCCTGCCGCCGGGTCGCCAGATCGGGCGCAAGCGCTGCCACGCTTCACCGACGGCCGGCGCATGCGATGCGACATCGGCCAGCGCAACGAACTATTTGAAAGGATCGATCATGCCTGCATTGGTGGAAGCAACCAAGGACTCCATCGAAAGCCTCTTGCCTGAGCTCGAAGCGATCTACAAGGACCTGCACGAGCATCCCGAACTGTCGATGCAGGAAGTGCGCACCGCACGTATTGCCGCCGATTATCTCGAAAATGTCGGCTATGACGTTACGCGAGGTGTCGGCGTGACCGGCGTCGTGGCGGTGTTACGCAACGGCGACGGTCCGACTGTAATGTTGCGCGCCGACATGGATGCGCTTCCGATGGCAGAAGCGACCGGATTGCCGTACGCCAGCACGGCGAGGGCGAAGGACGAGGATGGCCTCGAAGTGGGCGTCGCGCACTCGTGCGGCCACGACATGCACGTGACCTGGCTGATGGGTGTGACGCACCTGATGGCTGCGCACCGGGACGCCTGGAGCGGAACGCTGATGGCGGTGTTTCAGCCGGGCGAGGAAGTGGCGCGCGGCGCCCGCAGCATGATTGACGACGGCATGGCCGAACGCTTCCCGAAGCCTGACGTGATCCTTGGCCAGCACGTCATGGTTGGCGCGGCGGGCACGGTCGGCTATCGGAGCGGCACGATTCTTTCGGCGGGCGACAGTTTGAAGGTAAGGCTGTTTGGACGCGGTTCGCACGGATCGCAGCCACAAACCTCGATCGATCCGGTCATCATGGCGGCTTCGACGACGCTCCGTCTGCAGACGATCGTATCGCGGGAAATCTCCCCGCGCGATAGTGCGGTGCTGACGATTGGTGCGCTGCAGGCGGGAACGAAAGAGAACATCATCCCCGACGAGGCGACGCTCAAGCTCAACATGCGTACATTCGACGAAGACGTGCGCGAATACATGCTGGGTGCGATCCGTCGCATCTGTTGCGCGGAATGCATGGCTTCCAACGCACCACGCGAGCCCGAATTCACGACGCTCTCGAGCTATCCGCTGACGATCAACGACGCGCAGACAAGCGAGCGTGTGCGGGCGGCTTTCGAAGCGCACTTTGGCGAGCGCGCCTACGAAACGCCCCCGGCAGCGGCGAGCGAGGACTTCAGCGTATTCGGGCGCGAATGGGGCGTGCCATATGGTTTCTGGTTCATCGGCGGGACCGATCCGGATACGTTTAGAAAGGCGTTGGCAGAGAAAAAGCTGAACGAGATTCCCAGCAACCATTCGCCGAAGTTCGCGCCGGTACTCGACCCGACGCTGCGTACGGGCCTGGAAGCGATGCTGTGCGCGGCCGGGGCGTGGCTCGACAAGCGACATACGTCGGCGTGAATTCGCACGCGGCCTACTTCGCCCTCGATCTGGTCGGGACTTTCGTATTCGCCATGAGCGGCGCTGTTGCCGCTCGCCAAAAGCGGCTGGACCTGTTCGGCATCTTGTCCATCGCGTTCATGGTGGCATGCGGCGGCGGAATCGTGCGTGACGTCTGCATTGGCGCGATTCCGCCGGCAGGGCTTTCGAACTGGAGATATCTGGCGGCTTCCGTGCTCGCGACCGCGGTCGCGATTTTCGCGTATGCGCCGGTGCGCCGTCTACGGCAGCCCGTCCTGTTCTTCGATGCGATTGGGCTCGGCCTGTTCGCCGTTGCGGGTGCGCAAAAGGCGCTGAGCTTCGGACACAATGCGGAGCTCGCCATTTTGCTCGGCAGCCAGCGAGCTTCCCGACGACGAATAGCGTGCGTGGACGTGCGAATCCGACAACACCCAGGTCTTCACGATTGCATGCTTACTGCGTGCCGGCCGGCTCAAGGGAGGTGCGGATTCGTGCTGCTCTTTCAAGTACAACGCGATGCACTCGTTTGATGTTCCTGATCACTCACCGACACTGCATATTGCGCCGTCGTAACCCGATCCAGACAAAAAAGGTTCATTGCGGATTTCCGGGGAACGCCGGGGACGAACGTCGGAACCCGGCCAGGAGCGGTCAGTTGCGTGCGGGTTAGCGCGGACGCTAAATCGTCGGCTCGACTCATAAGATGGCCATTGGGGCGCGAAGTTGCCTGCATGAGATCGTCGGCCGGAGCAGTTCGTCAGGAAGATGCTGTCGCCGCTTTTCAATTGACGTATTTTCGTTGCCAGTTTCTGTGATCACTGTTTCGGTCACGCTGCCGGACGTTTGCGTAACTGAGTCCCAACAGCCCGATTCCTTCGCGCGTCCTCGGGTCCACTTTTGTACGCGAATGCCAGAACGATCGCGTCGCCAAGTTCGTCAGCGATATGTGCCGAAGGGCCCGGCGCTGCGAACATCGTGAATTCGACATCCGGTAGTGCAGGCAAGCCGGTATCCGGCGCGACCGCGTGCAAGCCGTGCGCGAGTTGGGTTTGCACGATCGGCGTCACGGCAAAGCCGGCCTGCGCAGCAGCGCACAGGCCAGCAACGCTCGAACACACCATCGCAATCCGATAATCGCGGCCGGCTCGGGCGAGCGCGGCCAGTGTCGCCTCACGATACGGGCAGGGTTCCGGGAGCAGCGCCAGCGGCACCGGCGACCCGGGCGTCAGCGATGCCCAGTCTGCGCCGGCCCAGACGAGCGGCTCTCGCCAGAGTACTTGTCCGGGACCGGTGTCCTGGCAGCGGCCGCCGATCACGACGTCGAGTTCGCCTTGATTCATCGCGTGGAGCAGGTTGGCCAGGATTCCAACCCTCACGCTGAACGCGATGCGCGGGTAACGCACCGCAAATGCCTGCAGGACATTCATCAGCCTGACGTTGGCGAGATCTTCTGACAGGCCGACGCGGACCGTACCTTCGCTGGGACCGCGAGACAACTGCGCGTGCGCGTCTTGATTGAGCGCGAGTATCGCGCGTGCATAACCCAATAGCAGTTCACCCTCCGCCGTGAGCGTCACGGAGCGCGTGGTACGTGCAAGCAAGTCTCTCCCAATCTGCTTTTCCAGACGCCGCAAATGCGCGCTGACCGCGGACTGGGTCAGATTGAGACGGGCAGCGGCCGACGTGAAGCCGCCTTCCTGTACGACGGCCACGAAGGATCGCAACAAGACGGTATCGAACATGAGTCATCCTGATTCAGTGCAAATCTAACTTAGTTGCACAATAATACTTAATTTATATTTTGATTTGAAATATGTTTTCATGGTGACTCTCAGCACATCAGGAGTCATTCCATGCCGACCTTACTGCACATCGAATCTTCGCCACGCAAGGAGCGGTCCGCGTCACTTAACGTTGCGCGCGCGTATCTGGACACCTATCGCAACGCTCATCCGGATCATCGGATTGATGTCCTCGATCTTTGGGCTGCCGAGTTGCCCGAGTTCAATGGCGACGCCCTCAATGCCAAATATGCCGACCTGAGCGGCACGCCGCACAACGCCGCCCAGCAGACGGCCTGGGCAAGCATTCGACACCTCGCGCAACGCCTGCACGATGCAGACACGTTGTTGTTCTCCGTACCGCTGTGGAATTTCTCCATCCCCTACAAGCTCAAGCATTTCATTGACGTTGTATCGCAGCGGGACATCCTCTTCTCCTTCGACGAACGAGGGTCAGCGGGTCTGCTGAAAGGCAGGAAAGCGGTCGTCATTTACGCGAGAGGTCTTGACTACTCGATGGACTCGGCCACGCCCGCCCATTCGTTCGATTTTCAGCGGCCGTTCATGGAAGCATGGTTGCGATTCGTCGGCGTCACCGATGTCGAATCGATTGTCGTCGAGAAAACGCTTTTTGGCCCGGAAGTCGATGAGGCGGCCAGACAGACTGCGCGCGAGCAGGCAGTGGCGCTAGCGGAGGTGGCCTTCGCTTCGGCCGCTATGTGAAATCTCTCCGACCTGGTCATTCGCCGGCGTCCGCTGGATTTGGAAAGCAGCCGTTGACCGCTCACTATTGTTGAGCGGCCGCTCTGGGGCGACTGCTGTCGACTCACACTTGGGACGTGGCAATTCATGCACAATGTCGAACCGTCGCCCTTTTGGCGGGTGTCGGCATTCAAACAGCGTGAGGTTCCGCAGACCATTGTCCGTCCGTTCACACTTTCGCCCGAACGGACTGCCCCAACAGAGCTGCGACCCAGCGATAGTGCTACCACTTTTGCTGTCCGCACCTCGCGTGCGTGGGAACCGCGTACAAGCCCTTCAACTCATGCGAACGTTCTTGTCATGCCAGAAGATTTCGAAGTTCACGGCCCGCACGATCATGCAGTAGAGCACCCTGCGGCGCACGGAGAAGACCACGGAGCGGCGCGCATCGCCGTGATGACTGCTGTCCTGGCCTGCGTCGGCGCGATTTCCGCATACCAGAGCGGCGCGGACGAGAATTTCGCGTTGCTGCACAAGAACGAGGCCGCGATCCAGAAAACCGAGGCGGCTAACCTGTGGGCCTATTACCAGGCAAAGGGCGAAAAGCAGAATCTAGCCGAGCTCGGTGCGGCGTTGAGCCAGGAAGCGTCGCCGCAAAGAAAGCGTTTCGAAGCAGACGCGGCGCGGTATCGCGAAGAGAAGGAGCCGATCCGCAACCGCGCCGAAGCGCTCGAGCAGGAAGTCGTGAAGAGCAATGCTGCAAGCGAGGAGCGGCTACACCGGCACCATCGTTGGGCGCAGGCCACGACCATCATCCAGATCTCGATCGCGCTTGCCGCGATCACGATTCTCACGCGGCGGAAATGGATGCAACACCTGTCGATGGGGGCTGCCGCGATCGGCGTCGTACTGACCGGGCTGGCGTTCTTCGGTGTGTAGCGGCCCGACGAGCGGGCGCTTGTCGGCCAAAGCCCGTGTCATGTCTTTGGCCTTGGCAGGCGTTCGAGTGCAGGCGATACCGAGACAGCGACGCGTTGCCTTCCCGACATACGCGACGCAACGACCGCAAACGTCATTTATCGCGGCAGGCGCGCTCGCCGGCGGTCAGACTTCGGCGGGACAAAATCCGACGTTATCGCCACGGAGAGTGCAGATCAAGCAATCGAGCCGGAGTCGATCCGGCGCGATCCCGCTTTGGAGCAGTGGGCGAGCCGATCAAGCCACTCGTGGCTATTTTTTTGTTTTGCCTAACGCTACAGCCGTAACTAGCGCCGTTGCCACGGCCCCGCCAACCTTGAGTACCGTTTTGCCGATTTCGCCAGCCACGTTGCCCGCGGTTTCAGTGCATGATGGGCAGAGTTCGTGGTCATGGACCGCTGTGCCCTTCGCAAAATCGTGGCACCCCGGCGAACGGCACAAGTACATGGTCTCACCGCACTCGGGACAGCGAAGCTTGTCCCGTCGAAGCGTGTTTTCCTCGACCACGGTCGGCTCCACGGATTTGGACATGACATGCGATCCGCGGCGACGCGGGTATCGCACAAGACGCAATCATCGACCCGCCGGCGGCTGATTCGCTTTCTATACTGTGTAGGTTGACCGAATTATCAAGGGCATGCGTGCGTCAGCAACGCACACGTCCGACAAATCCCGGGGTAAACGAAAACTGCACCGACCGCAAACGCTTGTGGCCGGTCGGTGGCGTTCGGCCCGTGCATGGACGGGGGCACGTGGATGGGCTCCTTGACCATCGGAGGCAATATGGCGACATACATCGTATTGATGAATTGGACGGACCAAGGTGTGCAAGCCGTGAAAGACACGGTCCAGCGAGCGAAAGCGTTTCAGGAAGGGGCGCGGGCGATGGGCGTCACCGTCGGCTCGCTCAAATGGACACTTGGGCCTTACGACATCGTCGCGACGCTCGATGCGCCCGACGACGAAACTGCGACGCGGCTCGGATTGATGCTGGCGCAGTTGGGCAATGTTCGAACCGTCAGTATGCGTGCCTTCGGCGAAGCGGAAATGGAGAAGATCGTCGGCGGCATGAAGTGAAACCTTGACGCGCGAGATGCAACCAGCCATCGATAGCGGTGAAACAGGTGTCTTGGAAGCCGGTTGGTTGCCCTCGCACCGCGGCATCACGGGGATCGCTCACGAGCCAGGCGCAGCGCGCAGGCAAAAGCCCACGATGCGGGCGGCGAGATTGTCGCGTGACGGCATTCTTGCCCGCCTCGACATGAGCTCGGCGCCCGCGCAGCCACGCTCTCGGCGGTTAATCCACGACACGGAACGGCGCCGCTTATACGGGAAGGTTGTAGTGAGTGGGTGGCTTTCCTGCGCGACATCGGTAACCGAATCACTGCCAGCATCCTCGCGCCTCGCGAAGAAACGCTCGCAATCATCCACCTGATCCTGGGCGCGATTGCCGGCTCGCGGTCGGGCTGTTTTCATGCCCGCGCCGGGCGCCGCTCAGGTGAGCTTTGATGCTGGCATGCTGACGTTCGCCATAGCCGGCGAGAAACGCGACCGCAGACGCCGCCGTGTCGGCAAGGCAATATGTGTCCGCACCGAATACTTGTCCACGAGTGGCCGTACCGAGCGACCGTTTGACTTTGATAGCTACCGTAGTGCATCTGATGAGCTAACCGCCGGCAACGGGTCGGCTATGGCCGGCCACATCGGGAGGCAGTCGGCCATAAAGCGCCATTCGCCGGTACTGTTGTTCAGACGTTCAGACGTTCAGACGGCAAATGCACACCCACGAACGGCCATTCGATCCGGGTGCAGCGGCGTATACCGCGTCTTGTCAACCTGACCATCGGCAGGCAGATGCCGCACCGCGCGCATAATTTCGCGCACCTTCGGGCAACCCAACTTCTCGCGCCGCCAAGGTACCGGCAGTCGGTCCTGACGCCGTAGTGTCCGCATCTTTCGGGGAATTTTCGGCATTCGTTCGGTATACCGTCGTGCGACGCCATGCCGTCCTACCTATGCTGGTCTTGCCAACGAAGCCGCGTGTGCCGCTATCAGGCGCGATTCGTTGCAACGGGCTTCCCAATTGTTCGATCGTCGCCGGACGCCCACGCGATTCCAACTCTCACAGGAATATGTTTCGACAAACTGGAGGTCGCCATGAAGTATGTGATCCCGCTCATCAGGAAAGCGTTGCAGGCATCCGCAATCGTCACGGCACTCGCAACGGGGCTGGCCGGTTGTGGGGGAGATGATAGTGGCGGTACAACAGCGGTGGCTCGCGACGCCGTAGCCGCGGCAGCGGTCAAGACGGCCCAGATTGTCCCGCCGAACGGAACCTTCGCCGGACAAACGTATGCCCAATGGGCGACGGCATTCTGGCAGTGGGCACTGGCCTTGCCGGTCACTTCTCCGCAGAACTATCCGCATCCGTTCAACGACTGTAACGCCCGTCCCATCTCTGCAGACCAAACCGGCAACGTATGGTTCTGGTCGGCGCCGGACGCAGTAGAAGTCTGCAACCAATCGGCGACGATCATTCCGGCCGGAAAGGCGATATTTCTCACCATGCTCGACGTGGAAGCTTCATCGCTCGATCCCTCGCCATTCTTCGCCACTACCCCAGCGGACCAACAAGCCATCGCCGAAAAGTTCTTCAGTCGCATCGGCGACCTGTTCTGCACTATCGACGATGGTGTGCAGGTCCCCAACATCTCGAGCTATCACGCCGAGACCCAACAGTTTCATTTTCACGCGCCGACACCGTGGGTTTTTGCAAATGTTGGCGGCAATGGTACGTCGGTCGGAGAGGGGTACTTCGTGATGCTCCAATTGCCGCCCGGGTCACACAAGATTCGTTATGGAGGAACCATCCACCTTCAACAGGATGACCTGTACCCCGGGTCTCCGGCGCAGGATATCGTGAAGGACGTCACGCTGTTGATCACGATGGGAGGATAAGCCAGCCCAGCGTACGCGCCTGCATCTCTGACCTGCACGCCAGCAGTCCACTTTACTCAGCGAATACATCGCGAAAACGCTCGAGACGCTCACCGCCTCAGAGAAGGGGCTGCGACGCGCAGGAGGCCCGTCTTGGGCCGGTCGGGTTCCGTCGGCGGTTCTACTCGCAGGGAAATGCAATGCTCGTGATCTGCTCGAGATTAAGCAGCGCGCCATCGCTCGATTGGCGTTCGCGATCCTCCGCGCTGAATGCAGCATCGACAATGTCGCGCGCCGCCTTGTAACTGGACAGCGCGATTGGCGGAATGCTATCCCGGTTTGTCTGACGCATGCGTGCCTCAATCCACCCAATCGTTTTCGCTGCATCGGTTAAGCGTCCCTGCAAAGCGAGGAGGTGTGCCACGTAGCAGTAGGGATAGGTGCTGGGTCCGATTGCATGCATCAACAACGTACAAGCGGTGCGCAAGGTCGCGTCCGCCTGTCGGAGGGCGCCAAGATTCAAGAGGGCCGCGGCACGTATGACGAGGGTCTGGGACAGCAACTGAATGCTCTCCTCGACGCTCGAACTAGCCAGGATATCGTCGCATCGATGTAAAGCGGAGGTGAAGTCGCCGGCGGCCATATCGAAGGACGGAAGCATCAGCGCGCAACGATCGACAAAGAACGTGTCGCCGAGACGATGGCCGACAATGGCCGCATCGGCCAGCTTCTTCGCCGTGGCATGGTCTCCCTCGACGAGGTACGCGAAGAGCACTCTGCAAAAAGCGAGGGACGTTTCCAGCCATGTGGGCCAAGCATCGTCATACAATGTCGCCGCCTCGTCCAGCGCCTGTCTCGCGTCCTCGCGATTGGCCAGCAAGGTGAACTGATGGGCGGCAACCGTCAAAGACCTGAAGGTGCCGAAGCGGTCGTCGAGGCCTCGAAAGAGGGCGGCCGCCTTCAATGCAGCTTCGGCCTGCCGTTTTGCCTCGGTGCGCATGCGCAAGTCCGCCACCGCAAACCAGAAACGCGCCGCCGAGTTTGGCGGCACTGATTGGTCCAGCCAAGGCTCGATGTCGCGGTACAACCGCGCCCCTTCGTCATTGAAGCCGCGCGTATCCCACAACATGTCCGTCGCCGCGGCAAGATCGATTGCGAGCTTGCGATCTCCAGTCGGTCCGATCGCCCACGCGGCGGCAGCGCGTACATTGTCCAGTTCCGGCGCGATACGTCGAGTCCGCACCAACGGCTCTTCTAGACGATCGCTCCCAGTCAGGCACTCGGTCATCGCTTCGGCGTGGCGCCGGCGTGTTGCCTCGAGCAACCCGGTAGCTTCCAGTCGCTCCAATGCAAAGGCACGGCTGCTTTCCAGCAGGCGATAGCGTGGTATGCGCGTTCCTTCGACGATGATGAGAGACTTATCCTTTAGCGAACCAAGCTGATCGAGCACGGCCCACTGATCCAACGTATCGTCGCTCGCCACGCGCTGTGCGGCGTCGAGCGAAAAAGACCCCATAAATACACCCAGCCGATCGAACACCGCCTGCTCAGGCGGCGTGAGCAAGCCATAGCTCCACTGCAAAGCTGCCCGCAGCGTCTGATGGCGTGGCAGCGCCGTTCGGATTCCACCCGCCAGCAATTTCATGCGCTCATCAAGCCGCTGCCGCAGCCCAAACGCGCCAAGAAGTGACACCCGGGCTGCCGCCAATTCGATCGCCAGCGGAATTCCATCGAGTCGCCGGCAAATGTCGATGACGTCTCTCGCGTTCTGAGCGTCGAAGCTGAACTTTGGATCAGCCGCTTTCGCGCGCGCGACAAACATCTGGACGGCGCCAAAGCCGAGCGCAGCCGCCGCGTCGTCACTCGTGGGGACGCCCAGCGGATCTAGTCGGAACACCTGTTCGTGCTCCGTGTGCAACGGTTCCTGGCTTGTCACCAGAACGCGCACGCCCGGCGCGCCGGCCATGATCTCCGTCACCAGAACGGCCGCGTGCTCAAGCAGGTGTTCGCAGTTGTCAAGGACCAGCAGTAGGCGCTGGGTGCTGATCAGCCGAACGAGCGACGGGAGGCCATCATCGTTCGCCACCTGATGTCGCAGTACGCGCGCCACCGTCGGCACGAGCAGCCGTCCATCTGCGAGCGATGCCAGTTCGACTATCCACACACCATCGCACGGTTGGTCTCGTAGGCGTTGCGCGACCGCCTGTGCGACTCTCGTCTTGCCAATGCCCGCCGAGCCGACCACGCTCACCATCCTCGAGATCTCGAGCAGGCGCACCAGCGCGGCCACGTCTTCCGCACGCCCGAACAGGGGTGGCAGCTCTGCGGGCAAATTGCTGGCCGAGGGCACGACGCCATACTCTGTCAGGCCGGGTCGTTGCAGAGCGGCGTCGGTCGTCGACGGCGCCGGCCCTTCGGTGGCCACGGCGCCTGATTGCGCGGCCCACGAGGTTCGCGCCTCGAGCACCGGCTCGGCGAAGGCGCTGTACCGGTTTGCCGCCGCGTGCGGACCTTCGGCCGAGGCCGGCCTCGCGTCGTTCGGAGCGTCCACGCGAGCGACGTCGAGCATATAGCCCCGGCGCGGCAGGGTGCGCACGACGTGCTGGTGCTCACTGCCCAACGCCGCGCGCACTTCGCTGACGCACTGGACAAGGGAATCATCAGTGACGATGATGTCGCGCCACACGGCCTCGATCAGTTCGTCTCTGCTGAGCAATCGACCAGGATTCTGCGCGAGATGCAGCAACAGCGCGAACGTCTTGGGCCGTAGGGCCACGGGCCGACCTTCGACGCGCAACTCTCCGCGCGCAATATCGACGTCGAAACCGGGATAGTGCAATACCGCCGCCACGCTTCGAACGGGCGCTGACGTCGCGACAGATTTCGGTAAATCTTCGTTTTTCATTCGGTCAATCGTCGTGTGACTCGACGCCTCCCTGGCTACGCTGACTCCTACCATCCTCGCCGATTGAACGAGCATAGGATGCCAACGACTCGTACGCCAGTGCCCGAGATCCTGCCGGACGCGTGACTCACACGCACCGGCACGGTGCCGGTTTTTCTGGAATCGATTTGCCGCGCGAAGACCATGCTCGCGGCGAACACCGGGATCGGCAGGGCCGACTTTTGGTATGGGTGTTGCGTCCCGTGGCTGCTGTCGGCGTGGCCCGCGTTCCATATGCGGATTCGGCCTAGCCACCACCCCCAATCCGCATGAGCGTCAGGGCGGCCCTTTTGCGCGATGACTCGCTGAAGGCCATTCGTTCGGCCGTTCGTGCGCGAATTCGCTGCCGCAGCGTTCGCAAATCGCGGCGTTTTCTGGTTGCAGACGCGACACGGCTGATTCGTCAAAGGAGCAAACCATGCATAGCATCGCCTCGAACAACTGCGAGTCCTTTGAGCGTTTTGAGAGAAAGGGCTGGCAGGAAGTCGCGCGGTCTTACCACGCGTACTACATGGATCTCACTTGCCAGTCGCTGCCCGCCCTGTTGAGCGCCCTCGATGTGCGGGCCGGCACCGAACTGCTCGACGTTGCATGCGGCCCCGGTTACCTGTCGGCGACCGCGGCGCGTCTTGGCGCCGACGCCATCGGAATCGACTTCGCGCCGGGCATGGTGGAATTGGTGAAGGAGCTTCACCCGACGATGCAGTTCGAAGTTGGAGACGCGAACGCCCTGGCGTTCCCGGACGAGTCCTTTGATGCCGTCGGCTGCAACTTCGGATGGCACCATCTGCTTCGGCCTGAGCAGGCGCTGGCCGAGGCCCTTCGGGTCCTGAAACCCGGCGGGCGCATCGCGCTCACCGTCTGGGCGCGTCCCGAGAGAGCGATCGCAATCGGCATGGTGCTCGCCGCGATTCGCGAGCACGGCAACCTGGATGTCGACTTGCCCGAGGCACCGCCATTCTTCCGCTTCGGCGACCACGGCGAGTTTGCTCGCGCGCTGAGCGAGGCGGGTTTTGCAGCGCCTGATGTGACCGAGGTCGACCAGACATGGCATCTGCGTGCGCCGGAGACGCCGTTTCATGCGCTGCTGCACGGCGGCGTGCGCATGGCCGCCATTCTAAGGCGACAACACCCAACAGTTCTCACGCGCATCGAACAGTCGGTGGCCGAAAGGGCGGCACCGTATCTGTCCGACGGCGTGTTCAACGTCCCTGCGCCCGCGGTCCTGGCTGTCGCCCGGAAGCCGGCCAGCGCCCGTGCGTCGCAACAGATGAATGAGCGTTCCGCGGAGATTTCCGCGGTGTGCGTATCAGTTGAATAAAGAGAAAGCCATGCGAATACTGGCAGCTTCACTGGCGGCCTCGGTGACGGCCCTTCCAACCAGCTTGGACGACCGGACCGCGCTGTTACTTGCCGTTGAACGGCTGACAGTGCGACCGGCGGCAGTGGGTCGGATTCGACCCATCATCCAATGGCCCCGATGCGACGCGACTGTTTCGGCAGGCTGCGCTTGGCCGGTAATCGCGCCATTCCAACGACAGCAGTGATTCAATTCGTTCCGCGTGTTTTTGTCACGGTTCGAACGCTTCGATGATCGCTTGTCCATGTGCCGCGATTTGGCTGTCGAGCAGATGCCAGGTCCCAAGCCACTCCCTGTAGCTCGCGCAACGAAACGTGACTGCATCACCCATAACCGCTTCCGCAAAGCTGGCAATTTCGTCCCGGTGCCGGGCAAGTGCATCCGGCGCGATGGCGAGACCGCTTCGCGCGGCGGGTTCGGCGAAAATATAGAACAATGCGGGCGCACGCTTGCGTCGGCTGCCTTCTGTTACCAAACCGAACGCATGCTTGACCAGTTGCGCGGCATCGAGGTGAACATACCTCACGTCGCCAGAGCGCAATCGGTCTCGCATTCGTTCATAACCTTTCATATTGGCGCCCCACACGGGGCGGTCATAGGCATCTGACAGGCTGACCGATTTCGCATCCCGGAACGGCTCGAAACGCTTGCTCTCGATTCCAATGAGGTATCCGGGTGTCTGCACGACGGCGTCGAGCCAAGGATGGCGCCCACCGGCCCAGGGAAATCGCGCACAGAATTCGATGTCGACCAACTCAGGGACTCCTGCGTCCTCAAGACCTTTCAGCGGCGGCAGTTGGTGAGGTCGCTCAATGAACCAGCCAAAGCAATTGATCGCGAGTGCCGCAGAGCTTTCAGGGCTCGAGAATTTGCCCGATTCAATCTCTTTGCCGCCGGCTTTCGCGAGGCGGTCAAGCACGTGATTAACCGGAATTCCGGATAGAAATGGTTGGCCGCCCACGCATCCCTCCCGTGTCGGGTTGAGAAATGTGCCAAACGGAGGCGCCAGCGAGGCACTCGTGAGTCGGGCTGCCGACGTATCCGCCCGGCTTCGACAAACGCGTTCACCTGCTAGCTGCAATTCGGTTACCGCTGGCCTGCAGGAAAGGAAAGCCGGCAAAGCAAAATTGGGCCGCGAGTCCGATCGCCCCGGGCACGGACCAGAAGCCAGCCAGGTATTCTGCCAAAGTCCTATGGAAGCAAATCACGGCAGTAACCCATTCTGCAGACATCAAGACGGTAAAGGAGATTGCCCCCATCAGCAACGCGCCGTAGGTATCGGTCATCAAGCCGCGCCTTTTTGCGCTCCATCGTGACATCTGCCAGCTGACGGCAAGCATGAATGGCGCTTCCAGCAATACGGCGACCATATCACCCAAGCGCGGAACAAGTAGCAGGACGCGAATCGCTCCGAGGGCAAATCCGATCGCAAAAACACTCATTGCATACACGCAGCCCGCTTCGGCACAGGTGGCTGCCCATCTGATCCAACTACGGGGGCACCGCGTCATGGTGATCCACGCTCATGTCATGAAATGTTCAGCACGTAAAGAGATCGGTGTGCCCGAAGCCTTTCGAATAGTCGAGCACGGAAATAACTGTCGGCGTTACACGGAATATCCGAACTTCCTCGGGGCGGGGCATTGGCATTGGCAAGGAAATCTGGTCTGAATACTTGAGCGGAAGCATGCTCAGGACTTTTTCCGCTTCAAGACGATCGGTTACGGGTTGTGCATGCGCTGCCATGGACAAGCCGGTAATCGCCATCAGATCTGCGGTGTCGTGATCTATCGTAAGCGAGACGCGATCGTCCCCAGCCAGATTGGCCGCCTTCTGGCTTTCCAGACCGCAAAGGAAGTAGAGCGTGAGTCCCTCACTCACGTAGCCTACGGTCGTCGCCTGCGGCCAGCCGTCCGGCCTGAGCGTGGCGATCGTCATGATCCGGTGCTGATCCAGCAGCGCCAGTATCTTTTGCTTGATCGGTTCATTCATGAATCGTCTCCCGATTTGAAACAAACCCAGCATGGAGCACCGTGTCATCGGGCGCTTGACACATGTCAATGGCAAACCCGCTACCGACTTCAGGACACACGTGCCTCACGCGTGGCGCTTGGTCGTGGTCGGACGCTGCCTTCGCATGTCGGCGCTTGCGGACATTCGACGCGGATGTACGTTGACGGCATTGACCTGCATCAATGTGGCGGGGGCGGTGGCGGGTAGTTTGAGAATTTCTGGTGCCAAGTCGTCTTGACTTCTTTTTAGCGGTCGCGAGATCAAGTACTCGGCAAGCGGAGAAGGTGACCATGAGACACACCCGTATCATCGTGACTCAGTACGGTGGTCCCGAAGCACTCAGGGTAGTTGAGGAGGAGTGCCCCGAGCCGAACGAGGGTGAAGTGCGGGTGAAAGTGCTGGCTGCTGGTGTCAGCTTGCCCGACCTGATGATGCGCGAGGGCGTTCATCCCGAAACGCCACGACTGCCTTTCACGCCGGGGTGGGATCTCGTTGGCGTGGTGGATCGGCTCGGCCGCGGCGTCTCCGGAATCGAACCCGGCCAGATGATCGCCGCACTGCCGATCAGTGGCGCGTACGCGCAGTATGTATGCCTGCCGCATAATGAACTGGTTCCGGTGCCACCCGGATTGGATGCTGCCGAGGCTGTCAGCCTCGTGTTGAACTATGTGACGGCCTACCAGATGCTGCATCGTGCTGCAAAGGTCAGGCCGGGCCAGCGCGTCTTGATCCACGGCGCGGCAGGTGGGGTGGGCACGGCACTCCTGCAACTTGGGCGCCTCGCCGGACTGGAGATGTACGGGACCTGTTCATCGGATGGGGCGTCGACCGTTTCAGACCTGGGCGGCGTCCCAATTGACTACCGGCACCTCGACTTCGTCAAGGAAATTCAGCGCCTCACGCGGGGCGGTGCGGATGTCATCTTTGATGGGATCGGTGGTACCCACATTTGGCGTTCCCGCAAAGCGCTCCGTCCCGGAGGGACAGTCGTCGCATACGGACTAACCTCCTCTCTGCGTGCGGGTAGACTGGCTTCAGCTCGTCCAGGTCCAGGCCGTCGTCATCGCTTTCGCGCAATCGCCATTTTCGGGTTGTACATTGCCGGCGGCTGGCTGTTGCCAAGCCGGAAACGGGTGATCCCCTATAGCATCCAGTGGCTCAAACGGCTGAAACCGGCACTGTTTCGACAAGATCTGATTTCCCTGCTCGATCTTCTGCAACAGCGGAAGATCAAACCGCTCATCGCGCAACGCATTCCCCTTGGAGAGGCGCGACGCGCGCAAGCGTTGCTCGGCGCGGGGGGCGTGACAGGCAAGGTCGTGCTCGTGTGCAACGGATCCGAGTCTGCGTCAGGCGCGGTATAAGCATGATATGCGGCGGCTGTACACGCGAAAACGGTGGTTGCGGTGGCCCGAACCCGAATGGCGGTTCCAGTCGGCAAACGGCCGTTCCGATGAGAATGATTCGGATTTCGTCATCCGCCAAAGCGCCCCTGACCTGCACTCAGGGTGTTCAGAACGTGGTGAATTCTCGACCCGACGGATTGGCGCGGCGGCGACATGCTACGATCAACGCGATCCGACTTTCATCCCGACGCGCAATGACGACAATGTATGAATTGCTCGGTGTGTGCGAGAACGCCACCAACGAGGAAATCAAGCGCGGCTACCGAAAG
>NZ_QTQF01000058.1:0-32344 GCF_003854235.1 Burkholderia sp. Bp8998 | reverse complement strand
GCCGGATCGCCGCAGACAGCCCGGCGGGGCCGCCGCCGACGATCACGACGTCGTATTCCATCGATTCGCGCGGGCCGTGGCGTTCGATCAGCGAGACGTGGGACATGAGCGGGTACCAGGAGTAGGCGACGGATAGCGTCGAGACACAAGCGTTATCGGACGGCCGGCTCGATCGCGATCGAGATCAGCCTGGATTCGGGGGTAGTGGACTTCAGCTCGAGCGCCTCGCCGCGACCGTCCAGCCACATGCCATGCATGGGCAGTAGCGCTTGCGCGCTGAGCAGCACGCTGCCGATGCGCCACTGACCCGCCGCGCAGATCAGCAGATGCGTCGACGCCGGCGTGACACGGCACGAATGCGTCGCCACGACGACGGTCGCCCGGCAGGCGCTGCGGCGCGTCATCACGTTGAGCACATGCGTCGGCCGCGCGATACCGCTTGTCCATATCTGCAGATCGCCGGGGAACTGCGCGGGCTCGGTCGGGCGCGCGATCAGGTGTCCGTCCTGCGCATGCAGTTCGACGCTCGTGTCGTCGACCGGCACGAGCAGGCGGTCGATTCCCGGAAACCGCGAGAAACGGGCCGGCCCGTCGAGCGTCGCGAGACTGATCCGCCAGTCGATCTCGCCATCGGCGCCGGTGCGGCTCGCGATCGTCCGCGTGACGCCGCTGCCGTTTGCCCAGGATTCCGGCGCGATCCTGGTGCAGTCGATGAAGTGCACGGACGGATAGCGCGACGCCGGTTGGCCACCCGCTGCGCGCTCGACGGCGGCCGGCGTTCCGCGCCCGCCGCCTGCGGATTGCAGCGGTGTCATGTGCGACCTCCTGCACCGACGTGACGCTCGAGCGCGGCCATCACATCGAACAGGTCACCGACGAAGCCGACGTCCGCGAGCGAAAAGATCGGCGCGTCCGGGTCCTTGTTGATGGCAACGATGAGCTTCGAATCCTTCATCCCCGCGAGGTGCTGCACCGCGCCGGAAATCCCGAACGCGAGATAGACGTCGGGCGCGACGGTCTTGCCGGTCTGCCCGACCTGGATCGCGTTCGGCGCGTAGCCTGCGTCGACGGCCGCGCGCGATGCGCCGAGCGCAGCGCCGAGCCGTGCCGCGAGCGCGCCGAGCCGTGCCATGTTCTCGCCCGATGCGAGGCCGCGCCCGCCCGACACGACGATCGGCGCATTCGCGAGATCGATGCCGCTCGACTGCACGCCGTGCCGTTCCAGCAGCGTCGTCGCGGCGAACGCGGGCTGCGCGGCGAGCGGCACGATCGCGGCCGGTTCCGTGCGGACGCTGGCGGGCGCAAACGACGACGCGCGCACGGTCATGAAGGTCGTGTCGCCCGCGCTGGTCACGGTCGCGACGACGCTGCCCGCATACAGGCCGCGCACGAAGCTGCCGTCGTCGGCGATGCCGGTCACGTCGGCGACGAACGCCGCGTCGGCAAGCGCCGCGGCGCGCGGCAGCGCGTTGCGGCCGAGCGTGCGATGCGCGGCCGCGATCAACGCGTAGCGCGGCGCCAGTGCGGCCAGCTGAGCGGCCAGGCCCTCGGGCGTGATCGCGGCCGCTGCGTGTTGCGCGTCCAGACGGATGACCGCGTCCACGCCATCGATCAGCGCCGCCTCGGGCGCCGTCGCGGGATCGAGCGCCAGCACGTCGACCGGCTGTCGGCGCGCGCACGCGGCGCTGACCACGCGACGCACCGCATCGGCGAGCATGCCGTCGGCGGTCGCTTCTGCGACAACGAGCGTTCTCATGCGGAAACTCCTGTGTGGGCAAACACGTTCTGCGCGGCCAGCGCCGCGACGAGCGCGTCGATGTCCGCGACGCGCTCGCCGGCGCGGCGCACGGCCGGTTCGGCGAGCCGGACCACGCGCGACGCCGGCGTCAGGTCGACCCCAAAGTGGCCGGCTTCGACGACCGCGATCGGCTTCTGTTTCGCCTTCACGATATTCGGCAGCGTCACGCGTCGCGGCTCGGCGAGGCGCAGGTCGGCGCTGACGACGGCCCGCCCGTCAAGCCGCCACGTCGCGGTGCCGCTGTCGTCGCCGCAGGTCACGCGCCAGCCGTGGCCGTCGGGCGCGAGCGTCGTCGCATCGAGCCCCTGCGGCCAGCCGAGCAGGCCGGCCAGCATCGGCGCGACGCCGCCGGTGTCGTCGTCGATCGCCTGCTTGCCGCACAGCACGAGGTCGTACGGCGACGTGCCGAGATACGCGTGCAGCAGGCGGGCGACGCCGAGCGAGTCGAGCGACGCGGTCGCGTCGCCGGTGTCGATCAGGATCGCATCGTCCGCCCCCATCGCGAGGCCGGTGCGCAGCACGTCATGGCAGACCGGCAGGCCGCAGGTGAGCACGCTCACCTGCACGGCGTGGCCGGCTTCGCGCAGGCGCAGCGCCATTTCGAGCGCGCATTCGTCGAACGGGTTGATGGACATCTTGAGGCCGGCCGTGTCGATCGCGCCGGCCGAACCGACGCGCACGCGCACGTTCGGGTCGACGACGCGCTTCACGGGCACCAGGATCTTGATGGGCATGGCAATGTCTCGTCGAAGCGATTGGGATCAGGACACGGCGCCGTGGCCGTACTTGCCGGTGAGCAGCGCGCCGGTCGCGAAGCGTTCGAGCGCATAGGGCGCGAGCGACACGTCGGTCGGCAGGCCGAGCGCATGCTGCGCGAGCAGCTTGCCGATGCCGGGCGACAGCTTGAACCCGTGGCCGGAGAAGCCGAAGCCGACGACGAGGCCATCGATGCCGGGAACGCCGCCGAGCACCGGGTTCCAGTCCGGGGTGACGTCGTAGACGCCCGTCCACGACGACGCGAGCCCGGCCGTCTCGTACGCCGGAAAACGCTCGGCGACCTGCGCGCCGACTTCGGCGACATAGTCGAGCGAGATGTCGCCCTGTTCGGTTTCCGGTGCGTTCAGCGTCTCGCCGACGACACCCTCCGACACGAGCATCTGGCTGCCGCCGTAGCTGCGGTAATACAGCATCCCGGGCGAGCCGAGATCCTTGAACGCAGGCATCTGGAACGTGTATTTCGCGTCGCATTCGAGCGCGAGCACGGTGTGCCGTTCGGGCTTGACGGGCAACGGCACGCCGATCCAGCCCGAGAGTTCGGGCGTCCAGATGTTCTGCGTGCTGATCAGCGTGCCGCACGTGAAGCGGCCCGCGCTCGTGTCGACGCCGGCGATGCGGTGGCCGTCGCGCACGACGCCGGTGACGGTCGTGCCTTCGAGGATCTTCACGCCGCGGCGGCGTGCCGATTTCGCGAAGCCCGTCGCGACGAGGTACGCATCGGCGAAGCCGGCTTCCGGCTCGAAGCCGATCAGCGCGGCACCGTCGAACTGCGCGATCGGCAGGCGCGCGTGCGCCTCGTTGCGGTCGAGCAGACGGACCTCGATGTCCATCGCCCGCTGCGCGTCGAGCGACGCGCGCAGCGGCTCGAGCTTGTCGCCGTCCGGCGCGCAGATCATGTAGCCGCATTTGACGAGGCCGCACGATGCCTCGTCGTCGCCGACGTATTCGGCGAAATTGTTGAACGCCCACCACGACGCGCGCGCCAGTTCGACGTTCTGACGGACCGAATAGTGCGTGCGCAGCAGACCGGACGATTGCGACGTGGTGCCGGCGCCGATCATGCCGCGCTCGAGCACGAGCACGCTGCCGGCGCCAAGCGCGGCAAGGTGATGCGCGACCGACGCGCCGATCACGCCGGCGCCGATCACGATGAAGTCGTAGTGGCTCATGGATTCCCTCTGGGTAGGCGGTGAGCCGATTCTAGAAAGCCGCGGCGCCGCCGAATTTTGTATTAGGCAAACTTATGACGCGCGCCCTTAAATCCTCATTCAGCGTGCAAGCCGTCCGATCCGGCGCACCATTCGTCCCGTGTTGCCGGATCAGCCACATCCGACGGGCAACCTTGGAGAAGCAATGAGACGCACCCCACCGCCAATCGATCTGCGCGCGCTGCAGGCATTCGTCGCCGTGTGCGAATCCGGCTCGATGACTGCCGCCGCGAAGCGCATCGGCGTGAGCCAGAGCGCGATCAGCCAGTCGATCGCCACGCTCGAGCGCGAGCACGGCACCGCGCTGTTCGATCGCGACAGCCGCCCGCCGCGGCCGAATACGGCCGGGCGCGCGTTGCTCGAACTCGCCGGCCCGCTGCTCGAGCATGCGCAGATGGTCAGCACGCGCGTCGGCGACGCGACGGATGCGGGCCGCATGCCGGTGCGGCTGGGCTGCGTCGATTCGTTCGCGGCGACGGTCGGGCCGGAACTGATCCGCGCGGTGTCGGGCTCGTCGCGGCAGATTTCGATGTGGTCCGGGCTTACGCCGGGACTCTCCAGACAAATGCACGACCGGGAACTGGATGTCGCGGTGTGTACGCAGACGGCGCTCACCGATGCACGCATCGTCGAGGTGCCGCTGTTTTCGGAGGCGTTCGTTGCAGTCGTCGCGCGCAGCCATCTGGCGGGCCGGCCGACGCTCGACTGGCGCGCGCTTGCTGGCGAGCTGCCGCTGATCCGCTACACGGCGCGGTCGGTGATCGGCCAGCAGGTCGAGCGCTTCGCGCGTCACCTCGGCATCGACAGTCCGAGACGCTTCGAATTCGATGCGACGGACCCGCTGCTGAGTCTCGTGACCGCGCGCCTCGGCTTTGCGATCTCGACACCGCTGTGTCTGTGGCAGGCGCGCCATTACCTCGGCGAGATCGCCGTGATCCCGTTGCCGTCCGGGCGGCTCGGGCGGCGGGATTTCTTCCTGTTGCACCGGCAGGGCGAGTGGGAAGAGTTCGTCGGCGAGATCGTCGCGCTGACGCGAACCGTGGTCGAGCGCTCGATCCGGCCCGCGCTCGCGCGCAGCCTGCCGCAACTGCCCGACGACGCATTGCTTTGATTCAAATGGAGCCCTGAGTGAGCGACCTCTATACGCTGCAAAGCGGCGACGCGCCGCTGATGATCTCGATTCCGCACCTCGGCACGGAGATTCCCGAGTCGCTGCGCGACACGTACACCGACGATGCGCTGACGCTCGCCGATACCGACTGGCATCTCGATCGCCTTTACGCGTTCGCGTCCGAAATCGGCGCAACCGTGCTCGGCGCGCGCGTGTCGCGCTACGTGATCGACCTCAACCGGCCGCCGAACGACGAGAGCCTGTATCCGGGGCAGACGACGACCGGCCTGTGCCCCGCCGAAACGTTCCGTGGCGATCCGCTGTACCGGGCCGGGCGCGCGCCCGACGCGCAGGAGCAGGTGCGTCGTGTGGCCGCGTACTGGCAGCCGTATCACGCGACGCTCGAAGCCGAGCTGGCGCGCCTGCGCATGCGTCATGGACATGTGCTGCTATGGGAAGCGCATTCGATCGCGAGCGTGCTGCCGCGGCTGTTCGACGGCAAGCTGCCCGACCTGAACATCGGCACCCAGGACGGCCGGACCGCCGCACCGGCCGTGCAGGCCGCGGTTGTGCGCGCGGCCGCCGCGAGCCCGTTCACGTCGGTTGCCAACGGCCGCTTCAAGGGGGGCTACATCACCCGCCGGTTCGGTGAACCGGCGCGCGGCGTGCATGCGGTCCAGCTCGAGATGTGTCAGTCGACGTACATGAGCGAGGCCCACTCGTTCGACTACGACGCGGTGCGCGCAGCCGCCGTGCAGCCGACGCTGCGCCGGATGATCGACGGCGCGCTGGACGCGCTCGCGTCGCTGCCCGCAGCAGCATAAGCATGACTGATAGATCTTCGTAACCGCGGTTCCCGTTTCAGTGCGACGCTGCACCGCATTCGGCACGGAACCGCACCGTCGACAGGCAGGCACCCACGCATGACACCGCTGAACAACCGGCCCGACTCCGCCGCAAGTGTTTATCTACGGGAATCTTTGATTCCTGCAGATAAACATGGCACGAAGTTTGCGTTATCTGTGGCGACGCTGCGCTCATTCTTCGGCGGTCTGTCCGTAGACGAAGATCGACAGGAACTGGATCGGCGTCTTGATCAGGCGTTCGGGGCCGTGCGGGATATCGGCGCGGAACGTCAGCGTGTCGCCCGGATGCAGCACGTAGGTTTGCTGGCCGTGCCGGTACTCGATCACGCCTTTGAGCATGTGGATGAACTCGGTGCCGGGATGTTCGAACACGGGAAAGCGCTCGGCTTCGTCCTCCATCGTGATCAGGAACGGTTCGAAGAGCTTGCGCGGCCCCTGGTCGTAGGCGAGCAGATGGTAGGTGTGGCCGCTCTTCGTGCCCTTGCGGACGACCTCCATGCCGGCGCCTTTCTTCACGAGCTGGGCGCCGCCTTGCGGGACGTCGAAGTTGCGGAACAGCGTCGAGATGGATACGCCGAGCGCCTGCGCGATCCGGTGGAGCACGTCGAGACCGGTTGACGTCTGCGCGTTCTCGATCTTCGAGAGCATGCCGCGGCTGATGCCGGCCTGTTGCGCGACCTGCGCGATGGTCAGGCCGTGGTGCTGGCGAAGCTCGCGGATCGTCGCGCCGAGGTAGCGTTCGAGCGGTGTCTTGCTGTCGTCTGCGGGGTGCATCGTCGACCTCGTAAAAGGGCAAGGGTAGCAGATTGCAGTGCGCACACCGGCATGGCGGGACGCGCCGGTGCGCGGGCAACGAGTTTCATGACGGGAATTATTGTTGCACGCTAATAAATTCCGCCATGTACTGCGGACACGGTCGCAGCTCACCCCGGGCTGTGCGTGCCGATGAATCGCAGCCGGGTCCCTCGCGCGTCGAGCGGATTTCTCAAACCAGCAAACGATGCAGTTGCAAGGAGTGACGATGAACCTGAACGATGCGAGCAAGTTGCCGGTCAACGCGCTCGGAAGCGTGCCGCGCTTCGCCTCCGCGGCGGAGGCGCAGGCGTATCTCGCGCAGCAGGGCGTGAAGTACGTGCTCGCGCAATTCGTCGACATCCACGGTGTGGCCAAGGCGAAGTCGGTGCCGGTCGCCCACCTGGAGAGCGTGTTGACGGCAGGCGCGGGCTTTGCCGGCTTTGCGATCTGGGGTGTCGGCATCGAGCCGAACGGGCCCGACTACATGGCGGTCGGCGAACTCGCGACGTTGACGCCGGTGCCCTGGCAACCGGGGCTCGCGCGGATCGTCTGCGACGGCCACGTGGGCGGCGCGCCGTGGGCCTTCGATTCGCGCGTGACGCTGAAGAAGCAGGTCGCGCGCATGACGGAGCGCGGCTGGACGCTCTTCACCGGCCTCGAGCCCGAGTTCTCGCTGCTCAAGCGCTCGGCGTCCGGCACGCTCGAGCCGTGCGACCCGAGCGACACGCTCGCGAAGCCGTGCTACGACTACAAGGGCCTGTCGCGCACGCGCGTGTTCCTGGAAAAGCTCACCGAATCGCTGCGCGCGGTCGGCATCGACGTCTACCAGATCGACCACGAGGATGCGAACGGGCAGTTCGAGATCAACTACACGTACACCGATTGCCTGACGTCGTGCGATCACTACGTGTTCTTCAAGATGGCCGCGTCGGAGATCGCGAACGAACTCGGGATGATCTGCTCGTTCATGCCGAAGCCGTTCGCGAACCGCCCGGGCAACGGCATGCACATGCACATGTCGATCGGCGACGGCAAGCGCAACCTGTTCGCCGACGACGCCGATTCGCTCGGCATGGGGCTGTCGACGCTCGGCTACCGCTTCACGGCCGGCCTGCTCGCGCATGCGCCCGCGTTGGCCGCGCTCTGCAATCCGACCATCAATTCGTACAAACGCCTCGTCGTCGGCCGTTCGCTGACCGGCGCGACATGGGCGCCCGCGTACATCAGCTACGGCGACAACAACCGCTCGACGATGGTGCGCATGCCGGGCGGCCGGATCGAGCTGCGCCTGCCCGACGGCGCCTGCAACCCGTACCTCGCGACCGCGGCCGTCATCGCGGCGGGCCTCGACGGCGTCGACCGCGAACTGTCGCCCGGTGCGCCGGCCAACGAGAACCTCTACGAGTGGTCGGCGCAGAAGCTGCGCGAGCACGGCATCGGCGTGCTGCCGCAAAACCTCGGCGACGCGCTCGACGCGCTCGAGGCCGATCGCGTGATCTGCGAAGCGCTCGGGCCGGTTGCCGACGAGTTCCTCAAGCTGAAGCGGATGGAGTGGCTCGAATACATGCGGCACGTATCGGATTGGGAAGTCAGGCAGTACCTCGAATTCTTCTAAGGAGAAAGCAACATGTGCGGAATCGTAGGTTTGCTGGTGAAGACGCCGGCATTGCGCGAGCGGCTCGGCGAACTGATGGTGCCGATGCTGATCGGCATGACGGAGCGCGGCCCGGATTCGGCCGGGCTCGCGGTGTTCGGCAAGTCGGTCGATGCAAGCCAGCGCAAGCTGAGCCTGTATTCAGGCTTCACCGATGAAGGCGAGCACTTCGCGTGGGAGGCGCTGGCCGACCGGCTCAACGCGTCGATGGACGTGACGGCGCACATCGACGCGAAGCGCAATCATGCGGTGCTGACCGTGCAGAGCCAGGCCGAGACGGTCCGGCGCTGGCTGCACGAACACTATCCGCGGGTCTACGTGCTGTCGGCGGGGCGCTCGATCGACCTGTACAAGGACATCGGCACGCCGGCCGAAGTGGCCGATCGCTATGCGTTCTCGGGCCTGCGGGGCTCGCATCTGGTCGGCCATACGCGGATGGCGACCGAATCGGCGGTCACGCCGGACCGCGCGCACCCGTTCACGGCCGGCGAGGATTTCTGCCTCGTCCACAACGGGTCGTTGTCGAATCCGTACGGCGTGCGCCGCAAGCTGGAACCGAAGGGCATTCACTTCGACACGGACAACGACACCGAGGCCGCGTGCCGCTTCCTCGAATGGCGCCTGCGCGAAGGCGACGCGCTGCCGGACGCGCTGCAGAAGGGCTTCGAGGAGCTCGACGGCTTCTACACGTTCCTGATGGGCACGCCGACCGAGCTGGCGTTGATCCGCGACCCGTTCGCATGCAAGCCCGCCGTCGTTGCGGAGAACGACGACTACGTCGCGATCGCGTCCGAGTTCCGCTCGCTCGCGCATCTGCCCGACATCAAGCATGCAAAGGTATTCGAACCCGCACCCGAGGAGATGTACGTATGGAACGCGTGACTTTCGACCTTGAGCGCACGACCGTCAGGGAGGTCAACCAGTACCTGCACGGCAGCGCCGACACGCTCGACGGCCTGCAGATCGTCGTGACGTCGCCGAACGGGGCGCACAACATCGCGGTCGGCGTCGATGCCGACGTAACGGTCACGATCGATGGCCACGCCGGCTACTACGCCGGCGGCATGAACCAGCACGCGACGATCGTCATCGAAGGCAGCGCCGGGACGGGCGTCGCGGAAAACATGATGAGCGGCAAGGTACACGTGAAGGGCTTCGCGTCGAACGGCGCGGGCGCGTCCGCGCACGGCGGGCTGCTCGTGATCGACGGCGATGCGGGGCTGCGTTGCGGGATTTCGCTGAAGGGCGGCGACATCGTGGTCGGCGGCTCGGTCGGCAGTTTTTCCGCGTTCATGGCCCAGGCCGGCCGCATGGTGATCTGCGGCGACGCGGGCGATGCACTCGGCGATTCGCTGTATGAGGCGGTGCTCTACGTGAAGGGCGACGTGAAGTCGCTCGGTGCGGATGCGCGGTTCGAGCCGATGACCGGCGCCGACGTGAGCGCCGTCGCGGCGCTGCTCGACGCGGCCGGACTGGATCACGATCCGCACACGTTCAAGCGCATCGCGTCGGCCCGCACGCTCTATCACTGGAACGCCGACGCGAACCAGGAATACTGAATCCACGCTCGATCGAGAACCCGCCATGGAAAAGACCATTCACTTCGCCCGCTTGCAGCACGAAGAGTCGCACGGCTACGACCGCAAGACGATCGACTATATCCACGCGGCCGCGCAGCGCGGCCTGTATGAAATCCGTGGCCTCGGCGCGAAGCGCCAGGTACCGCACTTCGACGACCTGCTGTTCCTGGGCGCGTCACTGTCGCGCTATCCGCTCGAGGGCTATCGCGAGAAATGCACGACGCAGACCGTGCTCGGCACGCGCTTCGCGAAGAAGCCCATCGTGCTCGACATTCCGATCACCGTGGCCGGGATGAGCTTCGGCGCGCTGTCCGCGAACGTCAAGGAAGCGCTCGGCCGCGCGGCGACGGCGGCCGGCACGTCGACGACGACCGGCGACGGCGGGATGACGCAGGAGGAACGCCAGTCGTCGAAGACGCTCGTCTACCAGTGCCTGCCGTCGCGTTACGGCTTCAATCCCGACGACGTGCGCCGTGCCGACGCGATCGAAATCGTGATCGGGCAGGGCGCGAAGCCGGGCGGCGGCGGCATGCTGCTCGGGCAGAAGGTCAACCCGCGCGTGGCTGCGATGCGCACGCTGCCGCCGGGCGTCGACCAGCGTTCGGCGAGCCGCCATCCCGACTGGACGGGCCCGGACGATCTCGCGATCAAGATCCAGGAGCTGCGCGAGATCACCGACTGGCAAACCCCGATCTACGTGAAGGTTGGCGCGACCCGCACGTTCAACGACGTGAAGCTCGCGGTGCATGCGGGCGCGGATGTCGTCGTGGTCGACGGGATGCAGGGCGGCACCGCCGCGACCCAGACCTGCTTCATCGAGAACGTCGGCATACCGACGCTTGCCGCGGTTCGCCAGGCCGTCGACGCGCTCGAGGATCTGAACGTGAAGGGCACGGTGCAGTTGATCGTGTCCGGCGGGATCCGCACCGGCGCCGACGTCGCGAAGGCGCTCGCGCTCGGCGCCGACGCCGTCGCCATCGGGCAGGGCGTGCTGATGGCGCTCGGGTGCAACAGCGACCGGTACTTCCAGAACGGCATGCTGCACTCCGCCGAAGCGGATTACGCGGCATTGAACACGTCACCCGGCTTCTGCCACCACTGCCACACCGGCAAGTGCCCGGTTGGCGTGACGACGCAGGACGCGGTGCTCGAACGACGGCTGGAGCCGGAGGAAGGCGCGCGCCGCGTGCGGAACTACCTGAAGACGTTGAACATGGAACTCGCGACGATCGCACGCGCATGCGGCAAGCAGAACGTGCATCACCTCGAGCCGGAGGACCTCGTGGCGCTGACCGTGGAGGCCGCCGCGATGGCGCGGGTGCCGCTCGCGGGCACGTCCTGGATTCCGGGCCATTGATCCGGATCCGCGCTTTTCCTGATTTTCCCGATTGCCGCAGTGGAGTTCACGATCCTTTGCGATGAATAGGGCAGTTCGACGTGTGTGCGGAATGCCCGCTGCAGTGTCCGTGTCTTTCCGATCAAGTTCATTTATTGTGGAGTGCGAGATGAATAGCTCAACGCAACGGATATCGAAGCCCGCTCAGGATGCGGGCCTGCGCCACGGAAGCCTCGGATTTTCAGAGGTGATCGGGCAGTCGGTGGCGAACCTGTCGCCGACCTTCACGCCGTCGATCAACGTCGTCGCCATCGCGGCGCTGGCCGGCACCGGGACCTGGCTCATATATGGCCTGTCGACGATCGGGCTGTTGCTGGTGAGCCTCAACATCATCGTGCTGGCGAGCCGCGTCGCGACTGCGGGATCGTTCTTCATTTTCATCGCGCGCGCGCTAGGGCCCATGGCGGGCGGTATTGCCGGCTGGGGGCTGATCGCCGCGTATACGGGCACCGCGATGGGCGTTGGCGCCGCGGGTGTCGTGTTCGTGCAGAATGCGTGCGCGGCTTGGGGCTTCAAGGTGCCGAGCCTCGCCGTCTACGTCGTGCTGGTGGCGCTTGCCTGGTTCCTCGCCGCCCGTGACATCAAGCTGTCGTCGCGCCTTTCGCTGTATATCGAGGCGGCGTCGGTCGTCATTGTCATGGGCGTTCTGCTCTACGTGTTCTGGCTGCATCCGGATCACATCGTCGATCATGCGCAACTCACGCTGCAGGGCACGAGTTCGAAGGGTCTGGCCGAGGCGATGGTGCTCGGGATCTTCTCCTTCGTCGGTTATGAAAGCGCTGCGTCGCTCGGCAAGGAATCCCGAAATCCGTTGCGCGTGATCCCGCGCGCCGTGATTCTGAGCCTCGTGCTCTCCGGTCTTTTCTTCATGTTCGTCGCTTACGCGATGGTCGTGGCCTACAACGGTGACGTGAGCAAGCTCGGCGCCGACTCGGCGGTATTGATGACGTTGCTGACGAACGTCGGCGCGTCGCCGCTCGGGCCGGTCTTCTACCTGATCGCGTCGTTCAGTGCGTTTGCCTGCGTGCTCGCATCGCTGAACTCGGCAAGCCGCCTGCTGTTCTCGATGGGGCGCTATCAGTTCGTGCATCGTTCGATGGGGATGGTTCATCGCACGCATCAGACGCCGCACTACGCGGTCGCGTTCTCGGCCGTCGTCACGTTGGGCGTGTGTCTCGCGATGCTGGGCGCCGGCCCGCTCAACACGTTCGGCTATACCAGCACCTTCGCCACGTTCGGTTTTCTGGTCGCCTATTTCCTGATCTCGATTTCGGCGCCGATCTACCTGAAAAAGCAGGGTGAACTCAAGGCGATCAACGTCGTCTGGGGCGTACTCGGCGCGATCGCGATGATCGGCGCGTTCATCGGCAGCGTCTACCCGGTGCCGGACTATCCGTACAATGTGCTGCCGTACCTGTTCGTGGCCTACATGCTGGTCGGAGTCATCTGGTTGATGATGCTGAAAATGCGTTCGCCGCAGGTGCTCGACAGAATCGAGCACGACCTCGAAACGAACGAATCGGCAATCTTCGGCAAGAAGTGACAGCGCGTGGTTGCTCAATGAGTTCCGACCTCGACAGGCCGGCCGTCGCCCGTCAGGCGCGTGCGCCCGACGCAGCGGACGGCCGGGCGAACGGCGGGCCCGATCGCCCGGACACCGTATTCGAACTGACGGTGGAGCCGGAGCGCGGCGAATGCGCGGCGCTCAGCGTCGGATGTGTGTCGACACCGGCTCGCGCGAGCAGAGCGGGCCGGACGAACGAAGATTACGCGGGCGTCATGGCAGGGAACCTTTCCGAGCGCGTTGCGCGCGGAATCGTGGTCGCACTGGCCGACGGGATGAGCGGCGGCAAAGGCGGACGCGTAGCGGCGGAGCTTTCGGTGCGGACGTTCATCGACGCCTACTACGGGATAACGGACACGCTCCAGCCCGAAGCGGCCGCCGCCCGTGCGTTGGAATCGATACATGGCTGGCTTCATCAGATCGGCCGCTCCGATCCGGGTTTGAGTCAGATGGCGGCATCGTTTGCCGCGGTGATCGTGCGACGCGCGAATGCCTGGCTGGTGGCTGCCGGGGACGTCCGCCTGTACCTGTTGCGTGACGGGCAGCTGACGCAGGTGGGTAACGACGACCTTGTGCCGGTAGCATTCGGCGCATACGTCGCACACGCGATAGGCATGCAGCCAGCCCTCGTGACGCGCGTCGAAACATTCGAGCTTCGTGAGAAGGACCGTCTGCTGTTGTGTTCGGATGGTCTCTATCGCCGCATTCCGATGCGGGAAATGCACGCCGTTCTGTTGCAGACGACGGGTTCGCTCGCGGCGGCGCAAAAGCTCGTCGCGCTCGCCGATGCGCGCCATTCGTCGGACGACGCGACTGCTGCTGTCATCGACGTGGACACCTTGCCCACTGTCGATCTCGGTTACCTCGAACGTGTGGTCGGCGCGTTGCCCATTCCCGCGGTGCCGCAGGCAGGCGACGTGATCGACGGCTACGCGCTCACGCGCGTGCTGAGCGACGGCTTTCACTCGCGCATCTTTGCCGGCCACGATCTTGCCAATCCGTCGACGCCGCTCGCGCTGAAGTTTCCGAGGCCGCGCGTCGATCAGGACGACAACGTCCGCCAGTCGATCGTGCGCGAGCGCTGGCTGGCCGGAAAGATTGACGAAGACGGCGTGCTTGCGCCGATGCCGATCGACCCCGAGCGCCAGACCCGGCTGTACGTGGTGATGCCGCTTGGCGACGGCGTCACGCTGGAAAAGATCCTGACTTCGCCACGGCCGCTCGCGCTCGCGCAATCGTTCGAGATTGCGCGGCGGCTTGGGAACTCGATCCATGCGTTGAACCGTCGCAATATCTATCATCGGGACATCAAGCCCGAGAACGTGCTGGTCATGCGCGACAACAGCACGCGGCTCCTGGATCTCGGTTTTGCCTATATGCCCGGCATCGGTGTCCCGGTTCCGGACGCTTCGCCCGGCACGCCTGCCTATATGGCGCCGGAGCTGATGCGGGGCGCGCAGGGCGATGCCCGCTCCGAGGTTTTCGCGTACGGTGTGACGCTCTATCGCCTGTTCAGCGGCGGAAAGTTTCCGTACGGATTCAATGGGCGAGTGCCGGTCTATCAGCATCGACCCGACGCACCGGTGTGGCTGGATCCGATACTGGAGAAAGCGCTGCAGCCTGATCCGGTGCGCCGTTATCAGGACGTGCTCGAAGTCTGCTCCGATCTCGAGCGATTCTCCGCGGACTCACCCCCCGCGCAACCGGTGCGGCCCGCACCTTTGCTCGAACGCGAGCCCGTGCTGTTTTGGCAAATGGTGTCGGTATTGCTGCTCGTCGTGTTGTTCGCGGTGCTGTTGAAAATTCGGTGAAGGATTGTCGGTAAGCCGGGTGATGTCGGAATGAACGGTAGTGCAATTCGGGGGACGGAGGGAGCTGTCTAGTTCGGCAGCCATCGCATTTGACATAATGATTATTATCAATCAATTAGGGTCAAGTTACATTTCTCCGGTAGAGACTGCAACCAGAAAACTTCAATATTGAGAGTGCTCCGGATGGCTCGGCGCACGCACTGCTTCCGGGGTTTCAGCTCGAAAACAATTTCCCTCCACGCTGTACTGTACTTGGCCGGTCCGCTCGAAAAACGTTCACAACTTTCGAAATTTTGTCATTTCATAGTCTTCATCAGGACTAGTTTCGAGAAACATTCACGAATTCCCTCGTGCCGGGAAACTCAGGAAGCTGCATTTGGTCCCTGCGCTCCAGTTCGGTCGTATACTTCCGGCCCCACCACTCAACGTCAGATTCATGCGGAAATATCTCGCCGGCTTGCTGATCGCCGTCGCGTCACACGCCTTCGCTTCCGACTCGTGTTCGCAATTCAGCCCGCAAGGCGAACCTCCGGTCCTGGTCAATGCCAGGATGGCGGCCAAGACCCGCCTGCTGTGCTATTCGGATTTCGAGGTCCTGCACTCCGGCATCACGCACGGCCCGCTATGGTCGGCGGAACACCTGACCCGCGCGCACCTCGCGGCCGCCAGAGACGAAGTCCGCACCAACCGCTTTTTCGAAGAACGGCGCCTGCCGGACGGCGAAGGTGCGCGGCTCGCGGATTACCGCAAGAGTGGCTATGATCGCGGGCACATGAGCCCGGCGGGCGACCGCTGGAACGACGAGGCGATGGCCGATTCGTTCTCGCTCGCGAACATGGTGCCGCAGAACCCGACGAACAACCGCCGGCTGTGGGCGCACATCGAGGAGGCCGTGCGCCGGATCGGCATGAGCGCTGCGGACACTTACGTCGTCACCGGCCCGATGTTCAAGGGCGCGGAACTGAAGACGATCGGCGCAACGGGCGTGATTGTCCCGACACAGATTTTCAAGGTAGTCTATGTGCCCACGCAGCGCCTGGCATTCGCCATCGTCGTCAACAACACGGCGGCCAACCGCTACGAGATCGCGACGGTGCACGAGCTCGAGGCACAAAGCGGATTGCGATTCCCCGGCATCCCGGAGTCGCTGAAAAACACACGTATCGGAGGTTTGAATGGCATTCAAGGCGTTCGCGGATGACGCTTCCATCCTGAACATTCACGGTGACGCGTTTACCGTGACCAACGACCCGGAGCGTGTGGTGCTGTCCGGCACATTGGAAGTGACGCGCGACCAAGCCGGCCTCGCCGCCGCGCTCGCCTTGCAGCAGGCCGTCGCGAGCATCGTCGACGCGCTGCAACACGATCCCGCGCTGCCGGAGCATGTGCCCGAAGCACCGCCTGCGCCAACCGGCAAGATCAAGAACCCGTTCGCGGGGTGAGCGGCGGCCGCGCTACGGTGGAAACTTCTGTGGCTCACGTCGAATGCCGAGCATCCGTCCGACGCAGCAACACCATGCCGCCAGACATGTTTGAAGGGCGGTAAGGGCATTGATCATCGGCCCTCGCGATCAAGACATTGCGCAACGCCCATTCATATCGGAGCCGTCGCGCATCGGATGGATCTTGCCATAAGGCCGCCTTTGCAGTTAATCGCCCAGGTCAAACGTGAAACCCCCTGTATCGATGAAAAGACCAAGCATGGGCGGAAAGCTTCGGCACGGGCGGTGAACCGCCAATGCCGCGCGCATCAGCGTCCCTGTTCACCTGACGAGCATGTCGGGTCACCCATACGGGCGACCCGACGGACCGACGAATTCCGCGCCGCGCTCCCGGTCACTCGGGAACGACGCCATCCTCGAACGGCTCCTCGTCGCCGGAGCCCGCCTCGTCGGCGTTATCGCTGGTCTCTTCGGCGACGTCGGACGCCTCCTGCTGCACCTCGACGGCTTCCTCGACCTGCTCCTTCAATTGCTGGCTCACCTGGTCGCCTAGATTCTCGACGATGTCCGGAAGCGACTGCGTGACCTCGCCGAGGCTTTGGTTCGCCTCGCCCAGTTGACCGGCTTCGAGCTTCGAGCTCGCGTCGACCAGGTTGCCCTCGGCCTCCTCGATCTGCTCGTTGACCTCGATCTGCGCGAGATCCTTGAGCTGAGTGCTTGCGCTGTCGATCCCGCCGCCGATGTTGTCCCCGGCCACCTCGCTGTAGGCTTCGGAGCCCGACTGACGCGCCGCACTCACGTCGTTCGCGAACGCGGCATCGTCCGCCGGCACCTGCACGTTGCCGTCGCCCGCGGCCCGGTCGGCCAGTTGCTGGTCCTGCTGCCGCGCGTCGTTGCCGATTTCGTCGCCGGCATCCTGCGCATCCTGCTGCTGTTGCCGGTTGGGCGCATCACCGCGATTCTCGTTGGCCTGGTCGTCCTGGAGCTTGTTGTCCTTGCCGGTCAGCTTCTGCTTCAGGAAATCGATCGCCATCCACACGCCCATCGCCTGCAGGAAGTAGCCGAGCACCTTCTCGAACGTGAGGTTCGACCAGAACTTGTCCCAGCCCGACTCCGGCGCGAGCGGGATTGCGATCACCTTCTTGTTGAGCAGCGTGCCGGTCAGGATCGGCCACGCGGTGGTGTCGCTCTCCTTGCCCGTGAAGGTCCCCTTGAAGCCGAATGCCGCATTGAGCGCAACCGCGCCGGCGGTATCGACGATCTGCCCATTGTCGAACGACAGCGTGCTCGTCGAGCCGCTCGACCCGGTGAGCGTGATCGTCATGCCGCTCGAGCGGTCGGCCGGATCAGCGGGCGACGGTGCCCCCGACTTTCTGGCGAACACGATCGTGCCTTCGGACGTCGCGCCGGTCTTGCCCTCTCCCGGCGCCGAATAAACGTAGTAGGTGCGACCCGGCTGGCCCTTGTCGTCCATGCCCCACAGATACGCATAGCCGCGCATCCAGGTACTGACCGCGACGTAGCTCGGGAAGTCGAGCCCCTTGAACAGGTCGTACTGGTTGAAGAAGGCGGCGATCGCCTTCTCGCTGTCGGACACGGACGGCAGCTTGAACGCGTCGGTCATCGCGCTCTGGAAGCCGGTCGCCATCTTCGACGTCGGCGACGTCATGATGTTCTGGCAGAAGCTGAGCGCCTTGGCCATGTTGGCGGCGGCAGCTTCGGTCACCGAGATCGGCGGGTAGCCCTGCGTGCTGAAATCGAGCGCTTCGCCGACCGACATGACCGGGAACAGTGAATCCGGCTGCGAAATCAGCAACTGGTAGATGAAGCACGGCTTGGTCTGCCCCTTCGAATCGGTGTAGGTACCGTCGAGCGTGACCGCGCCCGCCGCGCCGTTGGCCAGCACCTTGCTGCCCGACGACAGCGCCAGCAGCGTCAGCTCCTGCAGATAGCCCTGCTTCGGCGAGTTCTGCGCGACGTTGGTCGACGAGTTGAACGCATTGAGCACGACGACGCTCTTGCCAGACTTGTTGGTGATCGAGCAGTTCTTGTTGATAGCCATCGCTTTTCTCCGTAGGTGAGCAGGAACAACGCGGGTTGACGGTGATGACGTCGCTCGCGGCATGCACGCCGCGTCAGCATCTAGTACTCGACGCGGGTCGTGCTCGAGCGCACGCCCCCTTCGAACCTGATGGAGATGATCGTGCCGCCGATCGGCTGCCCGTCGGTCGAGAACTGCGCCGTGCGATAGTCGACGTCGGTCACGCGCACGACGGTCCGGCCGTCGGTCGCGAAACCCGTGACGCGCGAGCGCCAAGGCGCGGCGCGGCCACTCGACAGCCATTCGTCGCGCACCTGCGCGAGGCTGCCGTCGGCGCGGAACGCCCGCCGGGTCCGATCCGGCGCACGCGTCGGCTGCCAGGGCCCCGGCACGGGTTTTGCCGGCGCGGCTTCGCGCGGCGGCGGCACGGGGTCCCCCGGTTTCAGCACGCGAGTCGAGGTCAGCTTGCCGTTCGCGAAGCGAAACAGCGTCAGCACCTGCGTGTTGCTGGCCGCCGGCTGCAACCTGACCAGCAGATGCCCGTCGAGAATCTTGCCGCGCGCATCGAACACGACTCCGCCGTAGTCGGATTCGACACGTTGGCGCGCCGTTGAGCCGTCTTCCGCGTAGTTGGTCGCGAGCAGACGGCCGGGCGTTCCGTGCGCGGTCAGGATCGAGCGCGCGGTGCTCGCGAGCGTCAGCGCCGGGCCGGCATGGCGGACGATCGCCAGTTCGCCGCCCGCGAGCCGCGTGCCGACCAGCACGGCGTTCGCGAAATCGATCTCGAGGCGGCTCGCGATCGCGCCCTTCCCGCCGGATGTGTCGTTGACGAGCGAGTAACGCGCCGGCCGTTCGTTCGCGTAGGTCATCTCGGCGACATGGCTTGGCGACCCGTCGGGGCCGGCGAGCGAGAATTGCGCGACGCCGTCGGTCGGCCAGCCGGCGGGGTCGAGCGCCAGCGCGCGATAGATGCCTTGCACCGTGCGCCGCAGCGTGCCGTCGGCGGTGAGCAGCCGCGTCGCCGACGACACCGCGCGGCCTTGTGCATCGATGACGATGTCGGACGTCGAATGGGGCGCGCCGCCCGCGAGCGATGCCGCATAGCGGATCGTGCCGCCCATATCCGACACGTCCGCATAGCTCGCCTGGCCCATGGTCGCGACGCTCGCGCCGTCGGGGCCGTAATGCACCGCGCCGACCGATCGCGGCCGGTTGTGTCCCAGGCCCGTCACGTCCGCGGCGACGGCCAGCGCCTGCTGCCCGAGTTCCTGAATCATGGTGCCTCCTGCGTGGTCAGGGATCGCTCGACGGGCCCGGCGTCGTCGACGCTGCCGCGCGGCCGCTCGAGCACGTCGACGATCCGGTCCATCAGCGCGACGCCTTCGGCGCGCGTCGTCGCCCGCTTGTAGGAAAAGCGCATGTCCAGGCTCACGCGCGTCACGCCGGAATGATTGGCGACCGTGCCGTGGCCCAGATAGCCGCCGTCGAAGATCAGCACCTGCCCGTATCGCACCGGCACCGGTTCGAAATCGCCGCTGCCATAGTCGCGTTCGAGCCACAGCGTCGCGCCATCGAACACGTCGGTGAACGGCATCCAGAAGTTGATCTGGTCGATCCGGCGCGTCACGCAGATGTCGTGATGAAATGAACTGATGCTGGCCGTGCCAGACAGGTGGATGCGCAGCTTCGGATGGCTCGTGTACGAAATCCCGCGCCCGACCAGCGGCGCGAGCTGCGCGAGCATGAAGCCGTGGTAGAGCTTCCAGAAATCGGCATCGGCGGGCTGACGCTCCATCATCGCGCTCACCATCAGGTTGTCGCGCGGGCCGATCCGCACGCTGCGCCCGTTGCGCCGCCGATGGTCGAGCAGGTGCACATGCAGCCGGTCGAGGCGCTGCACCTTGTACACGTCGCGGCTCAGCACGGCCGCGAATGGAAAGCGCGACGTGTCGTAGTCGAGCAGCACCCATGTGAGTCGCGGGCGCGGTCCGGCTTCGCGTACGAGTTGCGCGCGATCGACGTCGGCAATCGACGCGTCGGTGGCCATGACGGTGCTCATGCGGGGTCCGCTCCATCCCGGTGCAGTCGCGCAAGCACCTGGCGGGCGCGTGCGAGATTGGTCGATGCGCGCTCGTAGCCGTGCCACAGGAACAGCCCGCCCTTGCGGCTCGCCGCGGCCATGATCGCGACAAGATGCGCCCACGCCCAGTCGGGCAGCCCGAGCCGCGGCGTCGCGGCGAGCACGGCGGCGTCGGCGCCGCTCATGACCGCCATCCCGCGCAGCGCGATGCTCGCGCCGCTCGCGCCTTGCGCGGTGCCGTGCACGAGCGGACGCAACGTGACCGGATCGAGCGTGAATGTCAGCGATCCGCACGCCATCGCGGATGGCCCGTCGCGCCATTGCATCGCTTCGCCGTCGAACGTTGCCGCCACGCGCCGCCCGCCGATCGAGAAGCCGCCGGCATCGACGCACGCGGAGGTCACCTCGGCCAGCGCCCCGTGCCGTAGCAGCAGCCGGTATTCGCCATGCAGGTACGCGGCGGGCAAGTCGTCGCGGATGCGGGCCGCGAACGGCACGCGGCGCTCGCCGAGCGTGAAATGGTCGCGGCCAATCGACAGCGGTTCGTCGACAGGCGTGCCGTCGAGCGTCACGCTCATCCCGGCCGCCGTCGGCAGGATCGCGATCCGGTGCTCGCCTGCACCGGGCGCGAGCCATCGATAGACTCCGGCGATCGCGCTTGCCGGCAGCCGCGGGCGCGCCAGGCACTCATCCACGACGAGCTTGTGCGACGTATCGGGGTGGGCGCCCGCCTGCCAGATCAGTCCGACCCAGCGCCGCTGGCCGCCCGGGCGCAGATCGGGCTGCAGGTAGCCGGAGCAGGGATTTCCGGCATCGGCGGACCACGTGAGCACGCCCTTGTCGAAGCGCGCGCCCTGCACGCGCACCCCGTTCAGGTCGACGCGCGTGACGCCGCCGTCCGGCCGGCCGAACACCGACATCGACAGTGCCTGCCCGGCGGCCAGATAGAACCCGCTCCATACCGCCAGGTCGCGACGCAGCAGTTGCTGGAAATCGGCGGCGAGCGCGGGCCAGTCGGCCGCGATGCCGCGCGCGTCGCTCCACGACGCGGCCGCCGCCAGCACGCGGCCGGCCGGCGCGCGCTTGACCGCCGCGAGCAGCGTCGCGCTCGCCGACTTGCGGTCGAGCAGCAGGCTCAGCAGCCGGCGGTTTTCGGGCTCGCCGCCGGCACGCAGTCCTTTCGCGGCGAGCTGGATCGCACCGGCATCGCGCCGGCTCAGCAGCTCGCGCTCGCGTGGCGACAGGCCCGGCCAGCCGGCGACGGCCGCGGCGGCATCGTCGCGATAGCGCTCGCGCAGGTGCGGATCGTCGCACAGCGCCAGCACGAACCGCGCGGCCGCGCTGTCGGGCTGCCACTGGTAGCTCTGCGGCACGTCGAAGGTCGCGAAATCGGTGAACGCACGGCGTTCGCGCGGACCATAGCGATCGATCACGCGCAACGCGTCGGCAGTCGTGCGCAGCGGCTGGCCGGGGTGCAGCAGCCCGAGCCGGTCGAGCATCGCCGCATCGGCGAGGGCCGCGTCCTTCGGCGGCAGGTAGAAGGTCGAGATGCCCGTCACCCAGTTCTGCACCGACGGATCCCGCAGCGATGCGATCGTCTGACGGTCGATCAACGGCTCGACGCCGGGATAGCGCGAGCCGACATAGTTCACGACCGGATGGTCGGCGCCGTACAGCGCCTCGAGATAGTCGAGCAGCACCGAGAAGTTGCTGTTCAGATACCCTTGGCGGCGATACCCGAGCTCGCCGATCAGCCCGACCTGCCACAGCACGAGGTGCAATCCCGTATCCGGCCGGCGGCTGCGGATCAGCATATCCGTCGCCTCGTACATCTGCATGCCGGGCTGGCTGGGATCGACGCCGAGATCCGCACACAGCGTGTCGAGCGCGCTGACCGCCGCACGCATCTCGGCGCGATGCCCTTCGCGCCGTGCAATCCGGACGGCCCGGTGCGTCGCCAGCACGAAGATGCCCGGATGACCGTAAAAGATCGCGACGACCCGTTGCCCCTGTCGCACCGGATGCAGCATCGCTTCGGCCATCTGCATGTACGTGACGTAGCGTCGCTTGCTGTCGTCGTACAGCGTGTAGAGGTCGTAGGCGTCGGGCCGCTCGCGCAGCAGCCAGACCTTCGTCGCCGGGTCCGCGACGCAGAAGAACACGTGATCTGCCGCACGAATGCGCGCCTCGTCCGCACGGGTGAAACCGCTCGCCTCGATCCCGGAGCCGAGGATTTCCAGCAAACCCGGCCGGGCCGGCGGCGCAATGTCGGCCGGATCGTCGGTAATGGACGCCGCACGCGCCGCGATCTCGCGCGCGAGATGCCGCCAGCGGCGGCGATGCGTTTCCGCATCGGGATAGCGTTCAGGGTCCGGCTGCGCCCAGGCAGTGCTCATGATCGATCCTCGTGACGGACGGGCAATCAGCCCTTCAGGTAGACCATCGCAACCGACGCCCCGGTCTTCACGGGCAGCGGCCGGTTCTGGTACGTCGCATTCGCGAGCGTCTGGAACGCCAGATATGCGTTGGCGCCGGTGTTCTGCTTCATCTGTGCGACGAGCGCGTCCTGGGCATCCTGCGGCCAGCGCCAGTTCTGCGCTTCGGTATCCGCCTGGCTGTTCTTCGTCTGCAGGATCGTCGACAGCGTCACCTGCAGCGTGGTCGAATCGCCCTGCACTTCCTGCACGTACTGGCTGAAGGTGGTCCAGCGCGTGTCGACCGGGATCGGATCGTTCAGCATGTAGTTGACGAGCAGGCCCAGCCCGGAGGTCTGGCGCGGCTGGAGATTCTGCATGTCGCGCTCGTCTGCCTGCCGCCATGCATCGAGCAGCTTGCCGGCAGTCTGGAACGCGACGTAGATCGCGACGCCCTCGACGAGCGTCGGCAGCGCCTTGGTCATGATCCAGTTGCCGACCCCGCCGAGCACGCGCGATACCGTCCCGGGCTGCACATCGACGTCGGTGTCGATATCCACGTCCACATCGACGTCGATGTCGCTGTCGGTCACGACATCGATGTCGACGTCGATGTCGACATCCACATCCACGTCGACCACGGCAATGAAATCCACGTCCACGTCGATGTCGACATCCACGTCCACATCGACGTCGATGTCGATATCCACATCCACGTCGATATCGATGTCGATGTCGATGTCGACGTCCACGTTGACGGGATCGGCATCGTCGCCCACCGCGCTGTCCGGGGCCGCGCTGTCGCCGTTGGCGTTCAGCGCACCGCGGATCTTGCCGGCGATCTCGCCGACGTTGGTCGCGAGCCACTGCAGCCCGCCGGGAATCGCGGCCAGCAGGTTGATCGCCGCATCGACGGCCATCGCGAGCTGGACGGTGAAGAACGCGCCGTAGACAAGGTCATAGAGCACCGCGTACCACGGCAGCGTCGGGTCCTGGTACGACTGCGCGATGAATTGCTGGCCGTTGTACGTGCCGACGAAAGCCCAGGTGATCGTGTCCGGGTGCCCTTCCCACGCGAGGTCGCGTATGACGGCCGTGAGCAGCATGCCGTTCTTCGCGGTTGCCCCTGCGCCGGACAGCTGCGAGGTCGCGAAGTCGAGCGGAATCGGCGTGCCTTCGGTGGGCGTGTACGTCGCCTTGCCGCCGGTGATCGTCAGTGTGCCGACGCAGGTCGTCGGCAGGATGAAGCCCATCGAGCTCGCTGCGGGCGGTTCGTAGCAATAGTAGGTGCCGGGGAATGCATGGAGCTGGTTCGTCGCCCAGTAGCCCAGCGCGGAGTAGAGGCCAAACGTGAGCCCCGCTGCGCCGTTCTGCGAGAAATAGGTCGCCGCCGCATCCGGCAGGGTGGTCACCGGGGTGTTCTCGACCAGCGCGTTGAAGTTGAGCGCCGTCGGCGTAAACGGCTGGCTCACGGTATTCCGGTAGAAATTCCAGCCTGCCTGTGCGACGTCCGCGTCGGACTGCGCGAGCGGAATCGTCTGCGAGCCGGGCGTGAGCGCTTCCGCGACGGCCACCTTGAGCGGAAATTCGTCGGTCTGACGCGTAATCACGACGCGCGCGATCGGCTCGTCGGTCGTGAAGTGACCGGTACCGTCCGCCGGGACGCTGCCGAGCAGCGTATAGGTCGGCACGTAGGCCGAAGGATCGGTCGACGGCGGATTGGTCGGGGTCGGCGACATCGTCGTGTAAACATTCACCGCCGCGCCGTATGTGCTGGTGACGTTGATCGGGTAAGTGGCCATGTTCATTGCACCCATGCGCGATACGGTGAATACGGCGATGGATCGGACCGCTGACAAACCCACGCATTCATGGCTGATCTCCTGTGGAAATTGATTCGCGTCCTGTCGGAACCGCGGGCAAGACGCCCGCATCTTGCAGATTCCACTTCGGCGACAGCGCCCCGATGCACGACATTGCCGGGCGAACAGGCGCGGCAGCGCGGTGCGCACGGTCGTTGTCGCGAGCAAGGACCCGCCACCAGCTCCGGTCGATTCAACAGCCGCTCGACCTCCCGAATGCGCGCTGAGCCGTGCGCATCCTGATCGCGAGCACGCAGGAGGGTCGCCCCGATTCGCGGAGTCTCCGCGAGCACCAATCAAAGCAACGCATATGCCAGTGGCCGCACGTCCGGCATGCATCCGCAGGACCCGCTGCGGCTCGCCGATGGAAGGACGAATTCGTCCGGTAGATTCTTGCGCGATGGACGAATTCGTCCATGTGGGGCTACATGGGTCAGTTCCCGGGGATGCAACGGCACGCAAGACCGGGGACTCGACGGCAGGGACATGGAGGGATCGCGCCGAGATACGCCGTCGCGGCAAGTTCTCGCGCTATTGCGCCAGACGCGCCTCGCGACGCCAAGCGAAGTAGCGGACTGGATCGAGCGGGAACGGCTGCATGGACGCGGATGCGGCGCGGTGGATTGCACGCTGCTGCCGTCGGTGCCGTTGCCCCCGAGCACCTGGCTTTGGACGCGCGCGATCGGCGGCTCGCGCAGTTGGCGGAACAATTCGGGGTTCTCTACTTATCGCCCGATCTGCATTGAGCGAAGCCGGTGCCGGTTCCGACTCGCGTTCCGTAGCAGCGTTAGAATAACGCCCCTGCTCATGGGAGACAAAAATGTCCTGGTTCGTATACGAAGTGCCCGAATATCACGAAGACGCTGCGCGCATCGAGCCCTTCAGCGACCTGCGTAGCCGCGTGCTGAAAGTCGGTGGCCCGGCCATGGCCGACGAACTGGAAAGCGTTCGCGAGAATGCCGCGGCGACGGCGGACACACCCGAGCGTCCGCTGCGTACTCCGGAAAATCCGCATGTCTTTCCGATTCCTTACGCCGAGTCGATGATTCTGGTCGGATTCATCTTCGATCTGAAACGCGAATTCCGGCAACTGGTCGTGTCACCCGTGGAAATGCCCTGGCTGAAAGACGCGTAAAAGGCGGTCGGAACGGAAGGCAACGATCGCCCCGAGGAAGTCGAAGCGCTCGCGCCCTTGGAAATTGCGTGCCAAGCCGACCATGAACATGTCCTGGTTCTTGTTAATCACGCAGTGTTGACTCTGCTGCGCTCCATAGGGCGTCGCCGCAGCCGGGCAGTTCACCTTCGGTTCACGACTACCCGCTCCTTCGGAGGTGATATCGAGTCCGAGTTCGCCGTCGAACCGCGTGGCGGGCAACGCGCCGGACGTGAATCCGCGCGCACGGCGCCGCGCGGTTTCGCTCGCCGTTACGCCGGGTTGCCGCTGCCGCCCTTGCCGCCGGTGGGCTTGCCAGCTGACTTGCCGGCGTCGCCCACCTTGCCGAGCAGCGTCGCGGACGGCTGGCCGTTTCCTCCGAGCGCGCCCTTCGATTTCAGCGCTTCGAGGTCCGAATCCTGGCCGGCCTGGCCGGGCTTGAACGGCGTCGTCAGGAACGACGACGTCGACAGCGTGACGCCGGTTTCGTTCTTGATGGTCTGGACAACCCCATTCGCCGCAGCCGTAATGTCAGCGGGGTTCGTCAACACGCTTTGATACGTCGGATTGGACGCCAGGCCCGCCAGCAGCCCGTTCAGGTCCGTGCCCAGTTGCCCCGCCAGATAGGTCAGCAGCAGTTCGGTCAACGGCGTCACGTTGAACGTGCCGGCGCCGCTCGCGAACGAGTGCAGCGTCGTCGCCCCGTTCGTGCCGGTGATCGCGCACGGCCCCGCGAACACGAACGTGACCGAGAACGCGCCGTTCGCGTCGGCCGTGCCCGAACCGTTGCCGGTCGCGCACACGATCGTGATCGCCGCGTTCGCCATCGGTGCGCCGGTCGCGGCCGTGCCGCTGATCGTGCCCGACGACGCGTTCGAAGGCGTCGGGCTCGAACTGTCGCTGCCCCCGCCACATGCCGCGAGCGTACCCGCGAGCGCAAACGTGCCGACTTGCAATGCCGTCAGTGCCGCTTTCTTCATCGTCTTCATCGATTTTCTCCGTTAGGTCAACTCGATTTTCCTGAGGACTCTCCGGTCCCTCGATCATTGAATGCTTGCCTCGCGCGCGGCCGACGGCTGCACGCCGTCAGCCGGCAGCGCCGCCTCCGTCGCGGGCGACGCCACGCCGGCGGGATGCGCGTAGCGCTTGTATGCATCGCGCATCCGGTAAAGCTGCGTCGCGAAGTACCCGGCGCTGAAGCGCCCCTGGTTGAGCAGGAACTGTTGCGCGCTGTAGGCAAAGTCGAGATTCTCGGCGCCGTCTTGCGCGAGATAGTTCGACGATCCGACACGCGTGCGGAAATTGAGCGAGAACTGCTCGGGCCCGTTGATCTGCACGATCCCCGGCTTCATGCCCTGGCGCGGCGTCAACGGGAAACTGACCGATGCGCCGAGGAACGAGCCGTGGCCGCTGTGCCATCCCTGCACGCTGAACGACACGTCGTCGAACCAGCGTGTCAACGTGATCAGCGGGCCCTTGTCGCCACCGACATAGCGCGCGACGCCCGCCTCGATCCACATCTTCCACGCGGGCTCGACCCACCGGTACGTGAGCAGCGCGTTCTTCTCCGCCGGCAGCGCATCCTTGCCCGGCTCGTGATGCAGATAGGCGAGCTTCAGCCGCACCACGTCGGGACGGCCCGGCACGAACGCGGTCGTCTCGTTCTCGACGCCCAGGTACTGGAGGTCGAACTTCCCGAGCGCGGTCACGTTGAAAACGCGCGGCGCAATCCAGAAGCTCTGCACGAGCGCAACGGTCGACAGCCCGCCGCGCAGACGGTACGCGTCGTAGACGCGGCCGTTGTCCATGTTCTTGCTGTTCGCGATCGGCACGATCACGCTCGAATACAGTTCCGCGCCGCGCCACAGCGGCACGAAGCCCTGGATTTTCGCGCCCACGGAGTAGTCGAAGTTGCCGTACTCAGTGCCGTAGAGGTAGCGCGTGACCGGCGCGATCTGGATCCGTACGAGCCCGTGCGCACGGGCGTTGCCCACCCACATCATCGAATCCGCATCGTGCGTCGGCCGCGTGCGCATCGACAGCGACGCGCCGGCGGCGGTCGACGCGCCACCCGCGACGAAGCGCGCGTAGTCCGCCCGATCGACGCTCACCTCGCCTACCGGCTCGTTCGCCTTCTTGATCACGACGCGCACGGTCTCGACGCCCTTCGGCGCGTACTCCGCTGCCGCGCCGAGCGCGATGCCCAGCGCGTCCGCCTCGTTCTGGTTGTAGCGGTGGTTTTCATATTCGACGACGAGATCCGCGCCCGCCATGCCGGCGCGCACGCGCTCGAGCCCGGCGTCCGTCAGCGCGCGCACGATCCTGTCGAGCGCCGCCGGGTCCGGCGCCGCGTCGGCTGCCGGCGCGGCGGTCCGAACGAGATCCGGTGGCGTGTGAAGCGACGGCATGACTCGATCGTCGCGTGACGCGTCCACCGTCGCAGGCGTGGCAGGCTCGATCCGCGTGAATGCGCCGAGCGGCGCGAGCGCGGGCGCCGGTCGCAGCGTGTCGTCGTCCGCCGCGCGCACGTCGTCCGGCGCCGATACGCCTGGCGCAGCAACCGGCGCGTCGCCGCACAAGCCATCGCCGCAACGCGCGGCATCGAACCGCTTGCCGAGCGGAATCTGCACGCCGATCGCGAACGATGTGCGCGGCGCGATCCCGTCCGTATGCCTGAGCGAGCGCATCACGGTGCCGACGAGGCTCGCGTCGGCCAGCCACTTGATCGGCGGCGACTGGAAGCGGATGCCCGCATAGGGCGTTTTCGAATCGTGCTCCGCCAGCAGCGACAGGCCCGTGTGCCACAGCCGAAGCTCGGCGCCGCCGAACACCCCGTCGAGCCGGTCGCCGTGCCCGTAGCCGACCGTCAGCGTCGCCGGCCCGAGCACTTGCGATACGACACCGTAGGTGGACCGGAAGTAATGCGTTTGCCCGCCAACGTCATTGATGCCGATCGCGATGTCCGGCTGGTATGCGAAGAACTTCGGAATCGAGACCTTTGCGTTCGCCATCAGATGCCGAAGCACGATATGGTCGTAGCCCGGCACCGTCGCGCGTACGTTGCCTGGATAGTTCGCCAGACCGCCGGATATTTCCACGTGGGGAAACAGGCCGATCGCGCCCCAGACGATGTCCGAACGCGTCGTCTGCTTCCCGAACCGTGGATCGATGTAGTTGTTGTATTGCCCCTCGAATGTCCCTTCAGGCAGCGTGAATCCGTATGGAATCAAGAGCCCGCCGGACTGCCCCAGCGATGTCAGCACCGGCGTGCCCGCCGCGCCAGCCGGCAGGGAAAATGCCAATGCCGCCCCCAGGGCAATGGCCGCCGGCTTGTTCGTGGTCTCGTTCGCACGTAGCTTGATCATTATCGGTCGCGTACTTGATTGTTCGTATCGTGTGTGGCATCCGACATCGCCGAATATCGACACGCACCGGCATGCGTAACGCCGATCGCTGTCGCACGCCGACCACCGGGCACCGGGATCGACACATGGCAACGTCCCCCCAACATCGCGCGCCCGTCAGCGATTTGGCGCGCCCATCTCGTCCTGCCGCGTGGACCGTTCCCAGAAGCGATTCGCTCGCGCAATCAAGCCCGGTGACCGTAACCGGCACCGGATTTCATCAAAATTTATTTCGTTCGCATGACTTAGTAATTAAACCGACTTTCATCCCATGCTCACGCGTCCGGCGATCGTGCCGATCGCCATGCAGTACACGTCCGCGGGAATCGTTACATTCAGACGTGCGCTTCCCCACGGATTCGCATGTCTCGCTCCTGCATTACGGATCGTTACCTATATGTGAGTTAGTCTAATGGAAACCGGAAGCGCGATCTGCGCCGGATTCTTGATCAAATCGGACAAATTGAGTCGATGGAAACAAGCATGCCCGCGCGCGAGAGCGGAATCGCCTTTCGCAATCGCTTGATGCGTGCGCGCCCGAGCCATCGGGAGCAAGCTGCTTGAGATCAATGAGACAAGCCGATGCTTGTAAACTTTCGGACGATCGACGGCAAGGACGCGACGGTGCTATCCAGTTGCTTCACGGCCAATGGTCATTCAGACTCCCGTGGTGCCAGTCAGTCAAGATTGGCTCGGCGAATGACAATCAAATATCATATTTTGATATATAAGGATGACGAATAAACGACCCTGGGCGCCGTGGTAGACATTCACAGCGCGCGCTTGCCGGAACTTGTCACGAGGCGTAAGGTTTATCTCTCTATCGCCCTTTTTCGGGAGATATCAAAATGGCTGCCATGCAATCCGCGGCCACGCCCCTCTCCGACGAGGAAGCCCGGCGCCAGTTGCACCGCGCCGTCATCGCCAGCACGATTGGCACCACGATCGAATGGTATGACTTCTTCCTCTACAGCACGGTCACCGGCCTGGTCTTCGCAAAGCTGTATTTCCCGCAATCCCACCCACTCGTCGGCACGCTGCAGGCGTTCCTGATCTATGCCGTCGGCTTTGTCGCACGGCCGGTCGGCGCGGCGATCTTCGGCCATTACGGCGACCGCATCGGACGCAAGGCCACACTGATCGTGACCCTGTTGCTGATGGGGCTCGCCACGTTCGCCGTGGCCTTCGTGCCGACCTACGCCGCGATCGGCATCTGGGGCGCCGTTATCCTCACGGTACTGCGCTTCATCCAGGGCGTCGGCGTGGGTGGCGAATGGGGCGGCTCGGTCCTGATGTCGATGGAGTGGGCGCGCACCAATACGCATCGCGGTTTCGTCGCGTCGTGGCCGCAGTTCGGCGTGCCCGCGGGATTGTTCCTCGCCAACCTTGCCGTGCTGGCCATGAGCTGGTTTTCCGGCAGCGCTTTCCTCGCGTGGGGCTGGCGTGTGCCGTTTTTCCTCAGCATCGTGCTGGTTGCGATCGGGCTCTATATCCGCCTGAATATTCTCGAGACGCCGATCTTCGCGAAGCTGCTGGCCGAGCGTCGGATCGAGAAGACGCCGATGCTCGAAGTGCTGCGCAAGCAACCGAGGGATATCGTGCTGTCGGCGTTTGCGCGGATGGCCGAACAGGCGCCGTTCTATATCTATACGGCGTTCGTGTTTACTTACGGGATCACGGCGCTGGGCGTCACGCGCGAACTGCTGCTGGCGGCGGTGCTGGTCGCATCCGTGGTCGAGTTCGTCACCATTCCGCTGTTCGGGCACGTGTCGGATCTGATCGGGCGGCGGAAGATGTACATGATCGGTGCGGCTGCCGCCGGCGTGTTCGGATTCGTCTACTTCGCGATGGTCGATAGCCGGAATCCGGTATGGATCTTCGCGGCCATCGTGTTGTCGCTGGTCCCGCATTCGATGATGTATGGACCGCAGGCCGCATTGATTGCCGAGTCATTCACGGGGCGGTTGCGGTATAGCGGCGCGTCGATGGGTTATCAGCTCGCTTCGGTCATCGCCGGCGGCCCGGCACCGCTGATCGCGACGGCGCTGTTTGCCTACTACCACTCGGGGTATGCGATCGCGGCGTACGTGCTGGTGTGTGCGGTGCTGAGCGTGGTCGCCGCATCGAGGCTCGGGGATTATACGAACAAGGATATTTCGCGGGAATACGACGACGCTCGCGGTTTGGGGGATCATGGGCACGCGCCGCCGGTGACTTGACGCATTCGCCAGCTCCGGCAGGCGATGACGACGGGGCGCGATATGCATGCCGCGCCGTTCGTGATTCGGCGCTCGCCGCCCGGCGGGCGCGTTTCACATGGATCGACATCGGGAGCGTCGCCGGACGGCGACATCACCGCTGTCGCGCGGCGGTCCGCCCGGCGTAACCGGGTTATCGCTCGCTGACCTTCACGCGCGGCAGCCATTCAGCCTCGGCGCCCTGCGTACCTTTCAGATGAGCAGGCGTCGCGTCCTGCGCGTGCGCGTCGAAACGGCGTGCCACCTCGGTGTCGAGATGCCGGCCATCGAACGTCGACTGGCGACGGGTAATCATGTTGATGCGAAGGCGTTTTGCCGCCATGGTCGGTATTCCTCGAGAAAACGGTCCTCCGCCGACAGGCGAAGTGCCATAGATTTACGCGAGAAAAATGTCGCCGCGATGACGCGGCGCGCGACGCGAATCCCCATGCCACGCCTCAACACCCCAACCCGCTCGATCGCGCGTGCGCCCCGGCGGGGGGCATGAACAGGTGACGGAGGTTCGTGCGATCGAGCGCCGCTGCAGCCCGACTCCCTCGCCATCGCATTAATGCGGGTTCACTGCAATACCAAGTTCGCACCGCCAAGAACCATACTCATATCCTCGCGCAGCATCGATACCGGAGGAATGCCATGCCGACCTACCAATACCGTTGCGAGAAGTGCGGCAAAACGTTCGAGAGCGTCGAGCATCTCGCTGAACATGCATCGGCTCATCCGCCGTGCCCTCATTGCGGAAGCGAACAGGTTCAACACGTACCGACGCCATTTGTCGCGAAGACGTCAAGAAAGACTTGATCCCAGGCGGTCTTACAAAAAGTCCGGATTGTCAGTGGCAGCCCCCTTGTGATACAAGGTAGCCGCTGTCTGGCGCAGGCCAGTCGCGTCACTTACAACCGATTTTCTTGGAGCGTCCAGAGTATGGCAACGGGTACCGTCAAGTGGTTCAACGATACGAAGGGGTTCGGATTCATCACGCCGGATGACGGCGGCGAAGACCTGTTTGCGCACTTCTCCGAGGTTCAGGGAAGTGGCTTCAAATCGCTTCAGGAGGGCCAGAAGGTCAGCTTCGAGGTCAAGCAGGGCCCCAAGGGGAAGCAGGCCGCCAGCATCAAGCCGCTGTAAGTTTT
>NZ_QTQF01000057.1:0-35291 GCF_003854235.1 Burkholderia sp. Bp8998 | reverse complement strand
CACCGTCGGGAACTGGAACAGGCCTTCCTTAGCGAGTTCTTCATCCTTCAGCGGAGCGTCCGAACCGGCAAAATCGATCGTCTTCGCATTGATCTGCTTCAGGCCGCCCGACGAACCGATACCTTGATAGTTAACCTTGCCACCCCCGGCCTTCCTATATGCATCTGCCCATTTTGTGTAGATCGGTGCGGCGAACGTGCTGCCTGCGCCGGTGATGTCGGCAGCTTGCGTGGCGATAGCAACAAGAGCCAGGACGCAGGGAGCCAAGATCCGGATATTCATGTACTACCTCCTGTCTTCTGCCGGCATCCGGGCCAACACGCTCGTTCCGGTCTCGAAGTCCGATTTGACGAGTTGGACGTGCCGGCCGTTCTTCGGCAACGTATGTCGGTTGACCGCGACGGTGATCTTCTCGCGATTGCTTTCAAATGCGGAGAGCAATTGTGTGGGTGTAGCGGTCTCGGCGCCGAGCTTTTCGCGAACGACGTCCGCCGGGAGCTTGATTGCAACGTACCCCCAACCGGGGCCATAGGCGGAAAAAGAGAGGCTTAGATCGTCGCCGACGACCAGGTGTGTCAGACACGTGGCGGAGTCCGTCATGGTGCGCGGGAAGTGGTCTTGGATCGAAGGGTGATAGGAGTATTGCATCTCGCTGTGAAAACTCAAGGAGAGCGCAATTGCTCGATCCGCCAAGCTCAATTCTCGCGCCCTGCCACGATCGAGGCCAACGCTCGGTCACCGTCGCGTTGCGCAGCGTCCTCAGCGGAAAAGATGTGCTCACTGAATGCGATCAGTTTGAAGCCGCATCCTGCAGGGCGAGGAATTGTGATGCCCCAGTGCCAGCCGCCATCTCGTTGGAAGACGTGAAGCACGGGACACGTTTCGCTCGGTGCTGGTGAAGAAGTCGTCATGGCGTGCTCTCCCGTCATGGGGCGACCGTCGGGAAATACATCGGACTCGCGAGCTCAGTCTAGGGTCATTTTTGTTGCATCGCAATATTCGAATTCCAAGAAAGTATCGATGCGTCGGGCGTCACAATATTGAAATAAAAATATGCACCGCAACGGATGGCTGGCATATTGATGTGACGATTATGATTTCTCGGGGGCTCGATGGATCGCAACTCGCTTGTGTGGGCGGGTGTTCCGCATAGCAGTGATGGCGTCGTCTTTCAGGTTCAGGTCGGCCGTGGACTTCAGCGTTTTCATATTCCTCGGTCGATTTTCGAGAGGGCGTTTGACCTTGAGCGATTGGCGTCTGACGCGCGACAACTCGAATGCTTTTATGAGCACCTGGCCCCGATCCTGACGGTCGCCCGGAAGGCTCGCTCAATTGCCAAGGCCGATACTGTTTCGCTGAAAGTTGCCGATTTTGCTCGAACGGGCAACGCGAGGACCGGGCAGGATTCCTGGGCGGTGGCGCGATGAGCACCGTACGGGCATCGAGAAGTCGGGGTGCCCGATATTGAGAAGGCGGAGCGAGGGCCTTGGCGTAGGTTGGCGCGTTGAACCTTGTCAGATAAGGCGCAGGTACCGCTGCATCATCAGGGTGTGGCCCGCAAAGGGCTCGGGCGACAGCGTGGTCATCGCTCCGGCATAAAGTTATTGCTTGAGTTGCCCGAGTTTTTTACCAGTGGCTTCGGTGCACAAGCGCGAAGTTCGCGGTTCGGCCGGTGGCCGGAGATTGCGATCGGCGGCCGCTGGCCCGATACGGTGATTCGATCTCGTTGCCGGGTACGCATTGAAAAGCCGCCTTCGCCCGGCGCACGGACCTGCGTGCGCCGAGTCCATCCAACAATATCAGGACGTGTGCGCCGACATCAGATCGAGCGCCACCGCCTGCGCGACCTCGATACCGTCGATGGCTGCCGAATAGATGCCGCCCGCATACCCGGCGCCTTCGCCGGCCGGATACAGCCCTTCGACGTTCACGCTCTGATAATTGTCCTTGCGGCGGATCCGGATCGGGGACGACGTGCGCGTTTCCACACCGGTGAGCACCGCGTCGTGCATCGCGAAGCCGGCGATCTTCTTGTCGATCTGGGGCAGCGCTTCACGAATGGCTTCGATCACGTAGTCGGGCAACGCGGTGCTGAGATCGGTCGGGCGCACGCCCGGCTTGTACGACGGCACCACGGAGCCCAGCGACGTCGACGGCCGGCCCGCGATGAAATCGCCGACCAGCTGGCCCGGCGCGCTGTAATCGCCGCCGCCGAGTTCGAACGCACGCTCTTCCCATTTGCGCTGGAACGCGATGCCCGCCAGCGGGCCGCCCGGATAGTCTTCCGGCGTGATGCCGACGACGATGCCCGCATTCGCGTTGCGCTCGGCACGGGAATACTGGCTCATGCCGTTGGTGACCACGCGGCCCGGCTCGGAGGTCGCCGCGACCACCGTGCCGCCGGGGCACATGCAGAAGCTGTAGACCGCGCGTCCGTTGCTGCAGTGATGGACCACCTTGTAGTCGGCCGCACCGAGTTGCTTGTGGCCGGCGAACTTGCCGAAGCGGCTGCGATCGATCAGCCCCTGCGGATGTTCGATCCGGAAACCCAGCGAGAACGGCTTCGCTTCGACATACACCCCGCGATCGTGCAGCATCTGGAACGTGTCGCGCGCGCTGTGGCCCACGGCCAGCACCACGTGATCGCACCGGAGCGTTTCGCCGTTCGACAGCGTCAGCGAGCGCACCTTGCCCTGGTCGATTTCGATGTCCTCGACCCGCGTTTCGAAGCGCACTTCACCGCCCAGGTCGTGGATGGTCGCGCGCATCTTTTCCACCATGCTGACGAGGCGGAACGTGCCGATGTGCGGCCGGCTCAGATACAGGATGTCCTCCGGTGCGCCGGCCTTGACGAATTCGTCGAGCACCTTGCGGCCGTAGTGATGCGGATCCTTGATCTGGCTGTACAGCTTGCCGTCGGAAAACGTCCCGGCGCCGCCTTCGCCGAACTGCACGTTGGACTCGGGATTGAGGACGCTCTTGCGCCACAGCCCGAAGGTGTCCTTGGTGCGCTCGCGCACGGCCTTGCCGCGCTCGAGGATGATGGGGCGAAAGCCCATCTGCGCGAGGATCAGCCCGGCAAACAGGCCGCACGGTCCCATGCCGATGACGACCGGGCGCAGGAAGTTGCCGTGCTCGGGCGCCTTCGTGACGAAGTGGTATGCCATGTCGGGCGTCACGCCGCAATGCGGCGTGCCGGCGAGTCGCGGAAGCACGGCCGCTTCGTCCTTGACTTCGACGTCGACGATATACGTGAGCTTGATGTCGGCGCGCTTGCGCGCATCGTGCGCACGGCGGAACACCGTGTAACGGAGGAGCCCGTCTGCCGCCACGCCAAGCTCCGCGAGACGCGCGCGAATCGCGGCTTCGAGGGCGCTCTCGGGGTGGTCGAGCGGGAGTTTAAGTTCGCTTAGCCGTAACATGAGTATTCGGATACGGTCGCCACGAAGTCGTGGCGGTGTTGAGACGGGCGGGGGCCGGCGTGCTGGCGGCGTCGTGCGCCCGCGCATCCCCGAAGCCGGTCACGTGGCATCGGGAAGCGCGGACCGCGCGGCGGCACACGGACCAGGTCGGACCACTCGGGTAACGCAACGATGGGCGCCTGAAGCGACCCCCGCATGGAGAAGGTTACTTCGCCCTCCGGGCAACCGGAAGGGAGCGAGCGCGCCATCATGACGGTGCCAGCGAGTGGTTGATGCGACAGCCGCGCCGCGCGGGCGCGGCCCGGATTTACTCCGCTGCCGGATGCACGCGGCTGTAGCGATTCAGGATCGGGATCATCTGCGCGTAGATCTTCGGGTTCGCCGCGACGATCTCATGACGATGCAGGAAATCGGCGTCGCCCATGTAGTTGCCGACGAGGCCGCCGGCTTCGGTGATCAGCAGGCTGCCCGCCGCCATGTCCCACACGTTGATGCCTTGCTCGAAGAACGCGTCGAGACGGCCGGCCGCGACGTTCGCGAGGTCGAGCGCGGCCGCGCCCGGACGGCGCAGGCCCGTGCAGGCCTGCGTCATTTCGGTGAACAGGCGCGCATAAGCGTCGAGGCCGTCCTTCTCGCGGAACGGGAAGCCGGTGCCGACCAGCGCGTCCGCCAGGCGATCGCGGCGGCCGACGCGGATGCGGCGGTCGTTCAGGTACGCGCCGCGGCCGCGGGTGGCCGTGAACAGGTCGTTCTTGTTCGGATCGTAGACGACGGCCTGCGTGACGACGCCCTTGTGCTCGAGCGCGATCGACACGCAGTAGTACGGGAAGCCGTGGATGAAGTTGGTCGTGCCGTCGAGCGGATCGATGATCCACTTGAATTCGGATTCGTTCTCCGATTCGCCCGATTCTTCCGCGAGGATCGCGTGGTCGGGGTAGGCGGTCTTCAGCGTCTCGATGATCGCCTCTTCGGCGGCCTTGTCCACTTCGGTGACGAAGTCGTTCTGCTGCTTCTTGCGGATCTCGATCAGGTCGAGGTCGAGGGAGGCGCGGTTGATGATCTGTCCGGCGCGGCGCGCAGCCTTGACAGCGATATTGAGCATGGGATGCATGAGCCTGGATCCTGTAGCCGGCGGCACGGGCCGCCACGAAGTGGAACACACCGCCCGGAACGGCGCAAACGTGCCGGGCGAGATGAGACGCGAATTGACAAAGAGCAGGGTACGACCCGCGCCGCATGGGATGCGACGCGTAAACACATGATTTTACCCGATTTTCGAGAGTTTCAGGTGACCGGAATGCGGGGAAACCCCACTGGCCGTCCGGACGAGTGGGTTTGCCGGGGCGATGGCGATACCATACTGCCATTCTGATGAACCGAGTCGTATGTAGTGGAAACCCCGCAGAACCCCGCCGCGCCGTCCGAATCGGGCGCGGCTTCGTCCCTGCCGCCGTCCGGCGGCTTCACGTCCACCCGTTTCGTGCTCGTCGAGCCGAGCCATCCCGGCAATGTCGGGGCGGCCGCCCGCGCGCTGAAGACGATGGGTTTCTCCAGGCTTGTCCTGGTCGCGCCGCGCGTGCCGCACGTGCAGAGCGACCCCGAAGCGATCGCGATGGCGAGCGGCGCGGACGACGTCCTCGCGTCCGCGCATGTCGTGCCCACGCTCGGCGACGCGCTGTCCGGCGTCCACTGGTCGATCGCGCTGACCGCGCGCACGCGCGAATACGGGCCGCCGCGCCTCGCGCCGCGCGCGGCCGCCGAACAGGCGTGCACGCAGGTCGGCACCGGCGACATCGCGCTCGTGTTCGGCAACGAACGCACGGGCCTCGCCAACGAGCATGTCGAGCAGTGCAGCGCGCTCGCGCACATCCCGGCGAATCCGGCCTACAGTTCGCTGAACCTCGCGCAGGCCGTGCAGGTGCTCGCGTATGAACTGCGCGTCGCGCTCCTGGAGCAGGGGAGCGAGCCGTCGCCCCAGTCGCAGGCCGAGGCCGGCACGCTCGCGCAGAGCGACGAGATCGAGCGGATGTACGCGCACCTCGAGAATGCGCTGATCGCGCTCGATTTTCTCGACCCGCGCAACCCGAAGAAGCTGATGCCGCGGCTGCGGCGCCTGTTCGCGCGCACCGGGCTCGAGCGCGAGGAAGTCAATATCCTGCGCGGCATCGCGAAGCACATCTTGCTGAAGTCCGGCCCCCCCGACGGCGACGCGTAAGCGGCCGAGGAACGTTAGCTGCCGGGCGCTCATGCGTTCGGCGGCGGCGTTCCCGCCTGCCGTCGTCGTATCGCATGGGCCGCTCGATGGCCGCGACCCAGTCCGCGCGAATACGCCGGATGGCCGTGTCGACCAGCCACGACGGGCGTTCCGCGCGAATACCCGTGCCGCCTGCGGGGTGAACGCGCGACGCTGTGCGGCCGCGCGCGAGTGGCCCTACAATCGCCGGACGTCATAAGCAAATTACCCGGTGCGATAACGACCGGCCATTGCCGGCGGGGCGCGCCGGCCTTTTCCCCAGCCCAGACCAGATCATGTTCACTAGACTGCGCGAAGACGTTGCGACGATTCGCGAGCGGGATCCCGCCGCTCGCAGTGCCTGGGAAGTGCTGACCTGTTATCCGGGGCTGCACGCGCTCGTGCTGCATCGCTTCGCGCACGCGTGCTGGCGCGCGAAACGCTACTGGCTCGCGCGCTTCGCGTCGCAGGCCGGGCGCTTCCTGACGGGGATCGAGATTCACCCGGGCGCGACGATCGGCCGGCGCGTGTTCATCGATCACGGGATGGGTGTCGTGATCGGCGAAACCGCGATCGTCGGTGACGACTGCACGATCTATCAGGGCGTGACGCTCGGCGGCACGTCGCTCACACGCGGCGCGAAGCGCCATCCGACGCTCGAGGCCGGCGTGATCGTCGGCGCGGGCGCAAAGGTGCTCGGCGGTTTCACGGTCGGCGCGGGTGCGAAGATCGGTTCGAACGCGGTCGTCGTGAAGCCGGTGCCGGCCGGCGGCACCGCGGTCGGCAATCCGGCGCGCATCGTGATGCCGGCGCAACCGAAGCCGCAACCCGAGCGCGCCGCGTTCTGCGCGTACGGGATCACGCCGAACGCGGACGACCCGATGTCGCTTGCGATTCACGGTCTGATCGACCATGCGGCGAAGGAAAGCCGGCGCGTCGACGAGATCGTCGCGGCGCTCGAGCAACTCGGCACGCATCTGGAGACGCTGCAGGGCGCGGACGCGGCGCGTCTCGATCTGCGCAGGCTGTCGGCGGTGCTGGAAGGCAAGGCGGTCGAGCGCCAGACGTAACGCGGCGCCTGCCGGCGGCCGCCGGCAGCGTCGATCGCGTCAGTCGAGTGGCATCGCGTGGATGCCTTCGGCGTCGACGCGCAGATAGCCGCCGCGCGGCATGCCGTGATCGAGATCCCAGTCGGGCAGTACCCAGCGAATCCCGCCCGGTTCAACGTGGCGGGCGGGGCGATGCGTGTGGCCGTGAATGATCACGCTTGCGCGACCCTTGCGGAACAGCGCGGCGATGCCTTCACGCGTGACATCGTAGCGCGCCGAAGCGGGGCGCATCCGGCCTGCTTCACTGTTCGAGCGCATCCGTTGCGCGAGCGCGCGGCGCCAGCGGAACGGCCACGCGAGAAACAGCGCCTGCGCGACGCGATTGCGGGCAAACTGCCGAAACACCTGATAGCCGCGATCGGCCGTGCATTGCGCGTCGCCGTGGGCGAGCACGATGCGCTGGCCGAACGCGGTAATCAGTGCCGGGTCGGGCAGCGGCATCGCACCGGCGGCCTTCATGAAGCGCCGGCCGAGCAGGAAATCGCGGTTGCCGTGCATCACATAGAGCGCGATCCCGCGCTCCGAGAACGTATGCATCAGCGCGGCCATGCGTGCCGCGAACGGATCGTGGTCGAGCACGTCGTCGCCGATCCAGTATTCGAACAGGTCGCCGAGGATGAACACAGAGTCGGCGCTGTCGGCCGTGTATTTCACGAAATGCTCGAACGCGGCGACCGTCTTGGGAATCGCCTCGCTCAGGTGCAGATCGGAGAGAAACAGGAACGGGCGTGCGGCTTGCGCGTATTCGCGCTCGCCCGGCACGCCCGCGGAGACGCTTCGCGGCGGACTCTCCTGCAACATCGAAGTGCCTCCGTAACGACTGTGCGTCAGACCACCACGGCCTTTTCGATCACGACGTCGTCGGTCGGGACGTCCTGGTGGAAGCCCGCGTTGCCCGTCTTGACGCCCTTGATCTTGTCGACCACGTCCTGGCCTTCGACGACCTTGCCGAACACCGCGTAGCCCCAGCCCTGCGGCGTCGGCGACGAGTGGTTCAGGAAGTCGTTGTCGTTCACATTGATGAAGAACTGGGCGGTCGCCGAGTGCGGATCGTTCGTGCGCGCCATCGCGATCGTGTAGTTGTCGTTCTTCAGGCCGTTGTTCGCTTCGTTGTCGATCGGTGCGTCGGTCGGCTTCTGCTTCAGGCCCGGCTCGAAGCCGCCGCCTTGAATCATGAAGCCGTTGATCACGCGGTGGAACACCGTGCCGTCATAGTGGCCCTTCTTCACATAGTTGAGGAAGTTCTCGACCGTCTTCGGTGCTTTCGCGGCGTCCAGCTCGAGCTTGATCACGCCGTGGTTCGTATGCAGTTCAACCATGATGAATTCCTTCGGTAAGGCGGTTTAAATGGCACGCGGCCGGTCGTGCGACGCGGCCGCGTGTGGCGCCGGACGTGCCGGCAGGTGCTTATTTCGAGACGATGCTGGCCGATTCGATCAGGACCGGCTGGGCCGGCACGTCCTGCATCGGGCCGCGCGAGGTCGTCGCCACGCCTTCGATCTTCTTCACGACGTCGAGGCCCGAGACGACCTTGCCGAACACCGCATAGCCGTTGCCGTCCGGGTTCGGGTAGTCGAGGCCGCTGTTGTCGACCGTGTTGATGAAGAACTGCGCGGTGGCCGAGTTCGGATCGCTGGTACGCGCCATCGCGATCGTGCCCGTCAGGTTCTTCAGACCATTGCGGCTCTCCAGCGGGATCGGCGCGCGGGTCGGCTTCTCCTCGAAGTTGGTCTTGTAGCCGCCGCCCTGGATCATGAAGCCCTTGATCACGCGATGGAAGATCGTGCCGTTGTACTGGCCGGCCTTCACGTAATCGAGGAAGTTGGCGACCGTCTTCGGCGCCTTTTCCGGGTAGAGCTCGACGCGGATGTCGCCCTGCGAGGTCTTCAGCTGCACGACGGGGTGCGCGGTGGCCGATTGCGCGAACGCGGGCGCGGTCGCGAGAAGGGCGGCGCCGCCAAGCGCCAGCAACAGACGTTTCATTGCGATCCTCAGATTGGGAGGGAAGGAAGGTTGCGCCGCTTACTTCGACGGCGCGACGTACGGCGCCGCCAGCGCACCGGACGGACCGTTGAACTGGAACGTTGGCGACATCGGCAGCGTGGTGGTGCTCACGTTCGCGGCGGCGCGGTCGGTATACGTGCGCGTGGCCGGCGTGACGGCGCGTGCGCCGGTGGCCGCTTTCGGCGGCGACACGATCTTCTGCAAATCGGCGAGGCGCTGCGCGGTCGCGCCGCTCGCGCGGCCGAGCGACTGCGCGCGCTTGTACGATTCGGCCGCGAGGCGCAGGTACAGGTCGCCGAGGTTCTCGTACGCGAGCGAGTAGCTCGGGTTCGATTGCGTCGCGGTGACGAGCGCGCTGCGCGCTTCGTCGTAGCGGCCGTGCTTCGCGTAGAGCGCCGCGAGGTTGTTGTACGGTTCGGGCAGTTCGGGGTAGGCCTGCGTGATCGCGACGAACTGCTGGATGGCGTCGTCGTCGCGATTCAGGCGGGCGAGCACGGTGCCGCGCTTGAACTGCGCCTGCACGTCGTGCGGATTCGCCGCGATGCGCGCGTCGAGTTGCGCGAGCGCCTGTTTCCACTGCTTGCCGGCGATCGACGCATCGATTTCGGGCGTGCCGTCGGCGGTGGCCGGGGCCTTTTGCGCATGCGCCGCGGGGGCCGCGAAAAGCGTCAGCGCGACGCCCATGACGGCGGTCGCAACGAGGGTCGCAGCGCTCGGCGCGCGGCCGCGATGAGGTTTCATAGGCGTAAATCGGAATGTTATACTCCGAGCCATTCTAACAAAACGTCTGCGCGTTCCGGCGAGCCGCAGACAGTCTTTCTTTGCCTCTCGTGGCCGTCACCGCTGTGCTTGCAGCCTGACCGCCCCATGTGATATCGAGGACGCGCGGCGGCGTGCCGCAGCAGGTGGTCCGTCCGTTTCGCATGCTGGGCGAGCTTCGCCAGGGCGGTTTCCTTCGGCTCACGGTTCATCTCTATGGAATCACTGCGCATCTACAACACGCTCGCGCGTGACAAGCAAGTTTTCGTGCCGCGCCAGTCCGGCGAAGTGCGGATGTACGTATGCGGGATTACCGTCTACGACTATTGTCACGTGGGCCACGCGCGCATGCTGGTCGTGTTCGACCTCGTCCAGCGCTGGTTGCGTGCGATCGGCTATCGGGTCACGTACGTGCGCAACATCACCGACATCGAGGACAAGATCATCCGCCGCGCGGTCGAGAACGGCGAGACGATCAAGTCGCTGACCGACCGGTTCATCGGCGCGATGCACGAGGATGAAGCCGCGCTCGGCATCCAGCGGCCCGACATCGAGCCGCGCGCGACGCAGTTCATTCCGCAGATGCTCGGGATGATCGAGCAGCTCGAGACGAACGGCTACGCATATCAGGCGAGCGACGGCGACGTCAATTATTCGGTGCGCAAGTTCGCGAACTACGGGAAGCTGTCGGGCAAGTCGCTCGACGACCTGCGTGCGGGCGAGCGCGTCGCCGCGAACGATGCGAAGGAAGATCCGCTCGATTTCGTGTTGTGGAAGCGCGCGAAGGCGGCCGATCCGGAGGGCGCGTCGTGGTCGTCGAAGTACGGGATGGGCCGGCCGGGCTGGCACATCGAGTGCTCCGCGATGGGCTGCACGCTGCTCGGTGAGCATTTCGACATCCACGGCGGCGGGCAGGACCTGCAGTTTCCGCACCACGAGAACGAGATCGCGCAGAGCGAAGGCGCGACCGGCCAGACGTTCGTCAATTACTGGATGCACAACGGCTTCGTGCAGGTCGATAACGAGAAGATGTCGAAATCGCTCGGCAACTTCTTCACGATCCGCGAAGTGCTCGAGCGGTACGACGCCGAGGTCATGCGCTTTTTCATCGTGCGCACGCACTACCGGTCGCCGCTCAACTACAGCGACGTACACCTCGACGATGCGCGCGCGTCGCTCACGCGCTTGTACACGGCGCTGAAGGATGTCGAGCCCGACACGCTCGCGCTCGACTGGAACGAGCCGCATGCGCGGCGTTTCGCGGCCGCGATGAACGACGACATCAACACGCCGGTCGCGGTGGCGACGCTGTTCGAGCTGGCGGGTGAAGTCAATCGCACGCGCGATGCGTCGCTCGCGCGGCAACTGAAACAGCTGGCGGGCCTGCTGGGCCTGCTTGGCCGCGAACCGCGCGTGTTCCTGCAGCAGGGCACCGGTGCCGCGCAGGCAGGCGGGCTCGCAGCCGACGAAATCGAAGCGAAGATCGCCGCGCGTGTCGCGGCGAAGCAAGCGAAAGACTATGCCGAAGCGGACCGGATTCGGGCGGAACTGCTCGACGCCGGCATCGCACTTGAAGACAAACCGGGCGGATCGACCGAATGGCGTCGCGTATGAGCGCGGTGCGTTCCACTGACCGATCCGTCAGGTAGGAGGCAAGATGGCAACGGCCAGAAAAGCGCCGGTCAGGCGCGCGACTCCGCTCGCCGCGCGTCCGGCAGCCAAGCGCGCGCCGGCGGCGAAGGCGGACGCGACGCGCGCCGTGCCGAACGGCGCGCTCAACGGTCATGCGAAGCCCGCGCGCGCGAAGGGCGCGGACGCGGCGCAGCCGGAGGTCGCGATGGCGGCCGCCGACGCGGCCCGCAGGGTGCGTGTATCCGATGCGACGGTCGACGGCGCCGATGGCGCCGTGCGTCCCGCATACTGGGACAAGGCATGCGCCGATCTCGTCAAGCGCGACCGCATCCTGAAGAAGCTGATCCCGAAGTTCGGCCCCGCGCATCTCGTGAAGCGCGGCGATCCGTTCGTCACGCTCGCGCGTTCGGTCGTCGGCCAGCAGATCTCGGTGCCGTCCGCGCAGGCGCTGTGGGCGCGCATCGAGGATGCGTGTCCGAAACTCGCACCGCAGCCGGTCATCCGGCTCGGCGCGGACAAGCTGATCGCGTGCGGACTGTCGAAGCGCAAGACGGAATATATTCTCGATCTCGCGCAACACTTCGTGTCCGGCGCGCTGCACGTCGACAAATGGACGTCGATGGACGACGAGGACGTGATCGCGGAACTCACGCAGATTCGCGGCATCAGTCGCTGGACGGCCGAGATGTTCCTGATCTTCAACCTGTCGCGGCCGGACGTGCTGCCGCTCGACGATCCGGGCCTGATCCGCGCGATCAGCGTCAATTACTTCAGCGGGGAACCCGTCACGCGCAGCGAGGCGCGCGAAGTGGCGGCCAACTGGGAGCCGTGGCGCACCGTCGCGACCTGGTACATGTGGCGCAGCCTCGACGCGCCGGACGCCGACGCCGATTGATGGCTATCGGGTTTTAAACATCAATAGTTGAGAGCCGGTTTTGCACGTCGCCCGCGCGGGTAGAATACGCGCTGCCGCAAGACCCAAGGATTCAAACACATGAAGACCACGTTTCTGGATTTCGAACAGCCGATCGCCGAACTCGAGGCCAAGATCGAAGAGCTGCGATTCGTGCAGGACGACTCGGCTGTCGATATTTCGGAAGAAATCGAGCGGCTGTCGAAGAAAAGCCAGCAACTGACGAAGGACCTCTACGCGAACCTGTCGCCGTGGCAGGTCTCGCAGATCGCGCGGCATCCGCAGCGTCCGTATACGCTCGATTACGTTGCGGAACTGTTTACCGATTTTCACGAACTGCATGGCGACCGCGCATTCGCGGACGACCTGTCGATCGTCGGCGGTCTCGCGCGCTTCGGCGGCCATCCGTGCATGGTGATCGGCCACCAGAAGGGCCGCGACACGAAGGAACGCGCGGCGCGCAACTTCGGGATGCCGCGTCCGGAAGGCTATCGCAAGGCCGAACGCCTGATGCGTCTCGCCGAGAAGTTCGGGCTGCCGATCTTCACGTTCGTCGACACGCCGGGCGCGTACCCGGGCATCGGCGCGGAAGAGCGCGGCCAGTCGGAAGCGATCGGCCGCAACCTGTACGTGATGGCCGAACTGAAGACGCCGATCATCACGACCGTGATCGGCGAGGGCGGTTCGGGCGGTGCGCTCGCGATCGCCGTGGCCGACACCGTGATGATGCTGCAATTCTCGACCTACTCGGTGATCTCGCCGGAAGGCTGCGCGTCGATTCTGTGGAAGAGCGCCGCGAAGGCGCCCGAAGCCGCGGAAGCGCTGGGCCTGACCGCGCATCGCCTGAAGGCGCTCGGCCTGATCGACAAGATCATCAACGAGCCGCTCGGCGGCGCGCACCGCGATCCGAAGGGCATGGCCGCGCTGCTGCGCCGCGCGCTCGCCGATTCGCTGCGCCAATTCCAGGGCATGAGCATCGATGCGCTGCGCGAGCGCCGCTTCGAGCGCCTGATGGCCTACGGCAAGTTCAAGGAAACCACGCCCGGCGCATGACCGGCGTGTTCGCATCGCGCGCCGCCCGGCGCGCGTCTGTCTCGTGATCCCCCCGACCGAATTCTCCGCCGACCGCGTCGTCCTCGACGCGGTCGGCGTTGCGCTTGCCGATCTGCCGGCCGATGCGCGCATCGCGATCGCGTACAGCGGCGGCCTCGACTCGACGGTGCTGCTCGACGCGGCCGTGCACGTGGCGGGCGCCGCCCGCTGCATCGCACTGCACGTGCATCACGGCCTGAGCGCGAACGCCGACGCATGGGTCGCGCATGCGCAGGCGACGGCCGCGCAACTCGGCGTCGTGTTCGAATCGGAGCGTGTCGACGTGCCGCGCGACAGCGGCCTCGGCATCGAGGCGACCGCGCGTGAGCGCCGCTATGCGGCACTCGATGCGATGTGCGAGCGTCACGGCGTGGCGGCGCTCTGGGTCGCGCAGCATGCGGACGACCAGGCTGAGACCGTGCTGCTGCAACTGTTGCGCGGCGCGGGGATCGCGGGCCTCGCCGCGATGGCGCCGCGCTATCGCCCGGACGGCGCGAGCGTCGAGCGCGTGCGCCCGCTGCTGCGACTGTTGCGCGCGCAACTGGAACGCTATGCGGCGCAGCGCGCGCTCGCGTGGATCGACGACGAATCGAACGACGACACGCGTTATGCGCGCAATGCGCTGCGCATCGACGTGCTGCCGGCGCTCGCCGTGCACTTCCCGGGTTTTCGCGATGCGCTGGGACGCGCGGCCCAGCATGCGGCCGCCGCGCAGCGACTGCTCGACGATCTGGCCGAACTGGATTTCGCCGGCGCCGCGCGCGACGACGGCCGCGCGCTGTCGCGCGCTGCGCTGGTCGCGTTCGATGACACGCGCGGCGCGAACCTGCTGCGTTTCTGGATGCGCCGGCTTGGGCTTCCCGGTGCATCGGCCGGCCGGCTCGCGAACATGATGCGGCAACTGCGCGCCGCGCACGATGCGCATGCGCTGCGGGTCGATCATGCGGGGCAGTGCCTGCGGCTCTATCGCGATGTCGTGTACTGGGAGGCGGGCGACAGCGCGGAGCCGGCCGACGACGGCACCGGGACGCCGCATCCCGAGTGCTCGCTTGCATGGGACGGACAGGAAGTCTGGCGCGTGCCGGCGTGGCGCGGCACGTTCGTGTTCGCGCCGGCAGAGGCCGGCAGCGACGGCGCGGTTCCGGAGGCGCTGCTGCGCGGCGCGGTGCTTGCCGCGCGCGCCCGTGCGGGCGGCGAGCGGCTGCGTACGTCGCCCGGCGGACCGGGCCGCACGCTGAAGAACCTGTTCCAGGAGCGCGGCGTGCCGGCCTGGCAGCGCGACGTGCCGCTGTTGTTCGCGGGCGACCGGCTCGTCTACGTGCCGCGGGTTGGCGTGAATCACGGCGAAGGGCTGTCGGGCGACGGCGGCTGGCGCCGGATCGAATGGCGTCCCGACCTGCTGATCGCGTAGCGGGGGCACGCTTGCGGCCGCGCGATCGCGCGCCGGTTTTCACCATTTGGTAAACAGCGCCGGAACGCATGCCAAACCGGCGAGCGGCTTGTCAAGCGGGCCTCTATCGGGTACGCTCGGACGTTTGCTCGGCTCGATTTTTGAGCGATTTGTGCAGGTTTTCCGCGTGACGTACCCGGTTTGCGCGGCCTGATCGGCCTTCCGGGCAAAATCCGTCACGCTTGCGTGTTGCGTCCCAGCCGTCCCCCTCGTCGTCCGTCCACAGCCACAAGCCGCGTGACCGAACGGCAACGCGGCCTGCCCAGCGCGCCCGTGCGGCTTCTCCTCCAGTTCAGAACGACAATGGCACTCATCGTACACAAATACGGCGGCACTTCGATGGGCTCGGTCGAGCGCATCAAGAACGTCGCGAAACGCGTCGCAAAATGGCATCAGGCCGGGCACCAGATGGTGGTCGTGCCGTCCGCGATGTCCGGCGAAACCAACCGTCTGCTCGGTCTCGCGAAAGAGATTTCGAGCCAGCCGAGCCCGCGTGAGCTCGACATGATCGCGTCGACCGGCGAGCAGGTCAGCGTCGGCCTGCTGTCGATCGCGCTGCAGGAAATCGGCGTCGAGGCCGTGAGCTACGCCGGCTGGCAAGTGCCGATCAAGACGGACAGCGCGTTCACGAAGGCGCGCATCCACTCGATCGACGACGAGCGTGTGAAGGCCGATCTGAACGCCGGCAAGGTCGTGATCATCACGGGCTTCCAGGGCGTCGATCCGGACGGCCACATCACGACGCTGGGCCGTGGCGGCTCGGACACGTCGGCGGTGGCGGTCGCGGCCGCGCTGGATGCCGAAGAGTGCCTGATCTACACGGACGTCGACGGCGTCTACACGACCGACCCGCGCGTGGTCGAAGAGGCGCGCCGCCTCGACCGCGTGACGTTCGAGGAAATGCTGGAAATGGCCAGCCTCGGCTCGAAGGTCCTGCAGATCCGCTCGGTCGAATTCGCCGGCAAATACCAGGTGAAGACGCGCGTGCTGTCGAGCCTGACCGATCCGCTGATTGCGCTCGACGAAGAAATGCGCTCGGGCACCCTGATTACTTTTGAAGAAGACGAGACCATGGAAAAGGCAGTCATTTCCGGCATCGCGTTCCAGCGCGACGAAGCACGCATTGCGGTGATGGGCGTGCCCGACAAGCCGGGTATCGCGTATCAGATCCTCGGCCCGGTCGCCGACGCGAACGTCGACGTCGACATGATCATCCAGAACCAGAGCGTCGAAGGGAAGACGGACTTCACGTTCACGGTCGGCCGCGGCGACTACCAGAAGGCAATGGACATCCTCACCAACCAGGTGCAGGGTCATGTGAGCGCCGAGCGCGTGCAGGGCGACCCGAAGGTGTCGAAGGTGTCGGTCGTCGGCGTCGGCATGCGCTCGCACGTGGGCGTCGCGAGCAAGATGTTCCGCACGCTGTCGGAAGAGGGTATCAACATCCAGATGATCTCGACGTCCGAAATCAAGATTTCGGTGCTGATCGACGAGAAATACATGGAGCTGGCCGTCCGCGCGCTGCACAAGGCATTTGAACTCGATCAGGCCGCGTGATTTTTTTGTGATGCATTGAAGAAAATGCATCACGGAAATTGACGAGCGGTTCGAAACCCTATATTATCTCGTTCTCGTCGCACTGCCTCCCTGGTGCGAGCGAAAGTTTGGGAGACGTGGCCGAGAGGTCGAAGGCACTCCCCTGCTAAGGGAGCATCTGGGCCAAAACCTGGATCGAGGGTTCGAATCCCTCCGTCTCCGCCAAAAGCGGTGACAAAGCCCCGCAAGTTCTCGGACTTGCGGGGCTTTTTCTTTTTCTGCTTCGTGTCCAGGCTCGCCGCTGGGCGCCACGCTTCGTCCGGACAGCCAATCAATGCTCGACTCGAGCGACGCTCACGCGCTAAATAGGCATATCGCCTCGCACGGCTCAATCCGGAGTTCCGGCACGCATGCATTCCGTACTGACCATCCTCTCGCATCGACCTGTCGACGGGCTCGTCGACAATCACGAACGTTATGCCCGGGGTCGCGGCTACCGGCACGCGATCGTCGACGGCACGCACGTGTACGGCGAGCGCCAGCAGGTGCTGCACAGGTACCACGCGATCATCGCGCAGCTCGTCGCGATGGAGCAGGACGCGTTGCTGCTCGTCCTCGATCCGTTCTCGGTCGTGTTCGGCCAGCATGCGTTGCCGGATGTCGCGGACGGTTATGACGCGATCGTCACGACCCAGACGTCGAAGTCGCCGTTGCCCGCGGCGAGCGGCATGATCTTTCGCAACGCGCCCGACGTGCGCGAGCGCTTGCGCAAGCTGACGGCCGAATTGGGCAAGTGGGCGATGCGCCTGCCCGAGCGGCAGCATGCATGCGAGGCGACGCTGCTTGCCGAGCACTTCCCGCCGCTGCCGTTCGATCAGCCGCTCGCGACCGGCTATTTCGCGTCGGCCCAGACGGTCTGGGGCGACGGGTTTGCGATCGACGAGGTCGTCGGCGCGCATCCGCTCGTTGCGCACCATGCGCCCGAATGGCGGCAGATCGATGGCGTATGGGCGCCGACGCCCGACTACGACTTTCGCTACGTGGTCGCGCTCGTCGACGATGCAGCGCGTGTCCGGCAGGGCGAGCAGCCGCGCGCGATGGACGACTGGCGCGCCGCGCAGCAGCGAACGCGCGAGCCTGCGCGGCACCTGAACCCGCACGCAAGCATTGCGTTCGTGAGCCTGCACACGTCGCACATCGCTGGTTATGGCGATGTGCACGAAGAGAATTTCATTCGCTACTGCACGCGACACGGCTATGCTTACCACGCGTATCGCGAACCGCCCGCGTTCCTGCCGGCCGGTGTCGATTCGAACTGGGCGAAGCTGCACCTGATTCGCGAACATCTGCCGGATCACGCGTTCGTGTTCTGGGTCGACGCCGACATCCTCGCGATCGACCAACGCCAGACGGTCGACAGCGTGATCGACGGCCGCGATTTCGTGATCGGCACCGACCACACGGCCTGGGCGATCAACTCGTGCATGATCGGCGTGCGCAACGTCGCGCCGATGCGCGAACTGGTCGAGCGCATATGTGCGCGCATCGAGAGCTTCGACGATCGGTCGTCGGTCTACGCGAGCGGTGGCGACCAGCAGGCGATCTATGTCGAATTGCTGGAGGCCGACATGATCGACGCCCGCTATATCGTCGATGCGACGTCGCTCGCATCATCGCCGGTCTATGCGACGCGCGACAGCCGCTTCGTCCATTTCCCCGCGCAACACAACCACTATCGTGCGGTGACGATGCGCGTGTGGGACCGGCTGAGTCATCAGCGCTGATGGAACGCGCCGCGACTTCCGGAGTTCCGGATCGCGGCGATCGGCGATTGGTGAAACAAATATGAAAGCATCAATGTAAGGATTGACTCGCACTCATTCATCCTTCCCCACATTCTGCTCTTGCGCTCTGAAGAACCAGGCTTCGGACAAAAAATGCGGCATCGCACCGATTCTTGTGATCGACGCTGCGCCGCAATACAAAAAATTACTCATAAAAATCAGAGATCTATCTGAGTAGTGTGAAATGACGCTCTGCTGCGATGCAAAAAATAATCAATCGCCTTATGCTGGTTAACCCGATTGCGCTTGAGCGGCATCAACTTTTGCCCTGATTCCGCTTTACATTTTGCCAACATTGGCGATCCACGAAATCTATCTGTCGATTTGATTTCGTTCCCTTCGTCACGCCTGTTCCCGACGCAGTGCGCGACCTTCTCAAGGCCTGTTGACATGCATGATTTTCCCTTCCTGAGCCTGGCGATCTGGGTTCCGATCCTGTTCGGCGCGTGCCTGCTGCGCGCCGGCTCCGACCGCCATCCACATCGCACAAGACTGATTGCGCTCGTCGGTGCACTCGCGGGGCTGGCCGCCGTCGTGCCGCTCGTCACGGGTTTCGATTCGCACTCGGCGGCGATGCAGTTCGCCGAGACCCGCAACTGGCTGGCGGCCTTCAGCGCCGGCTGGCGCGTCGGGATCGACGGCGCGTCGCTGTGGCTCGTCGTGCTGACCGCCTTCACGACACTCGTCGTCGTGATCGCGTCGTGGGAATCGATGACGGTGCGCGTCGCGCAGTACTACGCGTCGTTCCTGATCCTGTCGGGGCTGATGGTCGGCGTGTTCGTCGCGCAGGACGGGCTGCTGTTCTTCATCTTCTTCGAGGCGACGCTGATTCCGCTGTACCTGCTGATCGGCACGTGGGGCAGGGAGCATCGCGTCTACGCGGCCGTGAAGTTCTTCTTCATCTCGTTCGCGGGTTCGCTGCTGCTGTTGATGGCGATGCTGTACCTGTACGCGAAGTCGCATACGTTCGACATGAACGCATGGCGCACGCTGCAGCTCGGCTTCGCGCCGCAGCTGCTGGTGTTTCTCGGCTTCTTCGCCGCGTTCGCGGTCAAGGTGCCGATGTGGCCGGTCCATACGTGGCTGCGCGACGTCTACACGGACGGCCCGACGGGCGCCGCGCTGATGCTCGCGATGCTCAAGCTCGGCGGTTATGGCTTCCTGCGCTTCGCGCTGCCGATCACGCCGGACGCGAGCCACTTCTTCGCGCCGGCCGTGATCGCGCTGTCGTTGTTCGCGATCGTCTACGCGAGCCTGATCGCGCTTGCGCAGACCGATCTCGGCAAGCTGCTCGCGTATTCGACGGTCGCGCACATGGGGATCGTCACGCTCGGGCTGTTTCTGTTCAACCAGATCGGCGTCGAGGGCGCGATCGTGCAACTCGTGTCGTACGGTTTCGTCGCGGGCGCGATGCTGCTGTGCGTGAGCGTGCTGGTCGATCGCACGAAGCAGCGCGAGATCGCCGCGTACGGCGGCGTGGCGGGCGTGATGCCGCGCTTCGCGACGTTCGCGCTGCTGTTCGCGATGGCGAACGTCGGCCTGCCGGGCACGTCGGGCTTCGTCGGCGAGTTCATGGTCATCATGGGCGCGATCCGCGTCAACTTCTGGATCGGTGCGATCGCGGCGCTCACGCTGATCCTCAGCGCGTCGTACACGCTGTGGATGGTCAAGCGTGTCGTGTTCGGCAAGATCGCGAGCCCGCGCATCGCGAAGCTCGCCGACCTGAGCCGCCGCGAGATCGTGATGTTCGCGTCGCTCGCGCTGATCGTGCTGATGGTCGGCGTCGATCCGAAGCCGTTCACCGACGCGATCGATCCGACCGTCGTACGGCTGATCGACGACGCGAGCCATTCGAAGCTGCCGGCCGGGGACGGCGGCGCGCCCGCGCAGGCATACATGGCCGCGGCGCACGGCTGATCGCGTGACATCGCACGCAACGACCGCATCGCATGACGATGCAGTCGTTGCGCGCACATCCATCCTGGCAGGCGCCGGTGGCGTCCGGCCGGCTCGCGGCCGCCTCCCGGCTGCGTGAAATTGCCCCGCGACAATCTGTCTCACGACGGATTTTGCAATGATGATTTGCCGCATGCACCGGTTTTTCATCGCGCCCGCGCGACGTATGATTCGGCCACTTTCGTGGATCGAATGCGCATCGGGCATACGCAACGGATTCAATGACCCTCGGGCTGTGTGATGAAAAGAAGAGCTTCAAAAGGCTGGACAGCGCTGATGTCGATCGGCGCGGCTTTGAGCCTGTCAGGCTGTAATTTAGATGTACTAAATCCGAAAGGAAGCGTCGGGGCCGCCGAAAAGGCGCTGATCGCGACGTCGACATGGGCGATGCTGATCGTCGTCGTGCCGGTGATCCTGCTCACGCTGTGGTTCGCGTGGCGCTACCGCGCATCGAACCGCAATGCCGCCTATGCGCCGAACTGGTCGCACTCGACCGCGATCGAGGTCGTGATCTGGACGGTGCCGACGCTGATCATCCTGTTTCTCGGCGTGCTCACGTGGAAAACCACGCACGAACTCGATCCATACAAGCCGCTCGAGTCGTCGGTGAAGCCGCTCGACGTCGAGGTCGTCGCGCTCGACTGGAAGTGGCTGTTCATCTATCCGGAACTCGGCATCGCGTCGGTGAACCAGCTCGCGATTCCCGTCGGCACGCCGGTGAACTTCCGCATCACGTCGGATTCGGTGATGAACTCGTTCTTCATTCCGCAGCTCGGCGGCCAGGTCTACGCGATGGCCGGCATGCAGACGCGCCTGCACCTGATCGCCGACGAAGCCGGCGACTATGCCGGCACGTCCGCCAACTTCAGCGGCCGCGGCTTCTCCGACATGAAATTCCGCACGCTTGCCGAGCCGCGTGAGCAGTTCGACGCCTGGGTGCAGAAGGTGAAGGCCTCGCCCGACCGGCTCGACGCGACCGTGTACGGCACCGTCGCACAGCCGAGCGAGAAGGCGCCCGTGCGCTACTTCTCGTCGGTCGATCCGCGGCTCTTCCACAACATCATCGCGAAATACAACGATGGCCACGTCCTCGATCTGAAGGACGCCGCCTGCGGCACGAAGGGGTAACGCATGTTCGGCAAACTCACACTATCGGCGATCCCGTTCGATCAGCCCATCATCATGGTGGCCGGCGCCTTCATGGGGCTGGTCGTGCTGGGCATCCTCGCCGCGCTGACGATCACCGGCCGCTGGAAGTGGCTGTGGACGGAATGGCTGACGACGGTCGACCACAAGAAACTCGGCGTGATGTACATCATCGTCGCGCTGATCATGCTGCTGCGCGGCTTCGCCGACGCGATCATGATGCGCATGCAGCTCGCGCTCGCATACAACGCGCCCGGCTACCTGCCGCCGCACCACTATGACCAGATCTTCACGGCACACGGCGTGATCATGATCTTCTTCATGGCGATGGTGTTCATGGTCGGCCTGATGAACCTCGTCGTGCCGCTGCAGATCGGTGCGCGCGACGTCGCATTCCCGTTCATCAACTCGCTCTCCTTCTGGATGACGGCCGTCAGCGCGGTCCTGATCAACATCTCGCTCGTGATCGGCGAGTTCGCGCAGACGGGCTGGCTCGCGTATCCGCCGCTGTCGGAGCTGCAGTTCAGCCCGGGGGTAGGGGTCGACTACTACCTGTGGGCGCTGCAGATCTCGGGCGTCGGCACGCTGCTGACCGGCGTGAACTTCTTCGTGACGATCATCAAGATGCGCGCGCCCGGCATGACGCTGATGAGGATGCCGGTGTTCACGTGGACGGCCCTTTGCACGAACGTGCTGATCATGGCGTCGTTCCCGATCCTGACCGCGACCCTTGCGCTGCTCGGCCTCGACCGTTACCTCGGAATGCACTTCTTCACGAACGAAGCCGGCGGCAACGCGATGCTGTACCTGAACCTGATCTGGGCGTGGGGCCATCCGGAGGTGTACATCCTGATCCTGCCGGCGTTCGGCATCTTCTCGGAAGTCATCGCGACGTTCTCGAAGAAGCCGCTGTTCGGCTACAAGACGATGGTGTACGCGACCTGCGCGATCATGGTGCTGTCGTTCCTCGTGTGGTTGCATCACTTCTTCACGATGGGTTCCGGTGCGAACGTGAACGCGTTCTTCGGGATCATGACGATGATCATCGCGATCCCGACCGGCGTGAAGGTGTTCAACTGGCTGTTTACGATGTACCGCGGCCGGATCGAATTCACGACGCCCGTGCTGTGGACGATCGGCTTCATGGTCACCTTCACGCTCGGCGGCATGACCGGCGTGATGATGGCGATCCCGGGCGCGGACTTCGTGCTGCACAACAGCCTGTTCCTGATCGCGCACTTCCACAACGTGATCATCGGCGGCGTGCTGTTCGGTTATCTCGCGGGCTTCAACTACTGGTTCCCGAAGGCGTTCGGCTTCAAGCTGAACGAGAAACTCGGCAAGGCTGCGTTCTGGTTCTGGCAGGTCGGCTTCTACGTCGCGTTCGTGCCGCTGTACGTGCTCGGCTTCATGGGCATGACGCGGCGTCTGAACCACTACGACAACCCGGCGTGGCATCCGTGGCTGCTGGTCGCCGCGTTCGGCGCCGTGCTGATCGCAATCGGCATCGCTTGCCAGCTGCTCCAACTGGTCGTCAGCATCCGCAACCGAAACCTGCCGGCGTACCGCGACACCACGGGCGATCCGTGGGGTGGCCGCACGCTGGAATGGGCGACCTCGTCGCCGCCGGCCGACTACAACTTCGCGGTGATCCCGCAAGTGCGCACGCTCGACGCGTACGCCGACATGAAGGCGCGCGGCGATGGCCGGCCGAACCCGGCGGCGATCCGCGACATCCACATGCCGTCGAATACGTGTGCGGGCCTCGTGGTCGCGATCTTCAGCCTGGTGCTGGGCTTCGCGCTGGTATGGCACATCTGGTGGATGGCGATCGGCGGCCTGGTCGGCATCGTCGCGACGCTCGTGATCTACAGCTCGCGTGACAACGACGGCTACTACATCCCGGCGACGAAGGTGCGCAAGATCGAAGAGAAGCAACCGGCGGCGCGCGTGGCCACGCGTGTCGACGACGTGGAACTGGAGGCCAACTGATGTTGCAGAAAACCTTGAGCGCAACCCTGCTCGAACACGACGACCATCCGCCGTCGCACTCGGTGTTCGGCTTCTGGCTGTACCTGATGACCGACTGCGTGATCTTCGCGGCGCTGTTCGCGACGTTCGCGGTGCTCGGCAACCAGTACGCGGGCGGTCCGACCGCCAAGGACCTGTTCGACATTCCTGGCGTCGCGGTGGAAACCGCCACGCTGCTGCTGTCGAGCATCACCTACGGCTTCGCGATGCTGGCTGCCTACAAACAGCGGCGCGGCGCGCTGCTCGCGTGGCTCGCGGTGACGTTCGTGCTCGGCGCGGCATTCCTCGCGATGGAACTGCGCGAGTTCTCGCACCTGATCGCGGAAGGCGCGGGCCCGCAGCGCAGCGCCTTCCTGTCGGCGTTCTTCACGCTGGTCGGCACGCACGGGCTGCACGTGACGGCCGGCCTGCTGTGGATGATCGTGCTCGCCGGGCAGATCGTATTCCGCGGCGGCGATCTGACCGATCGCGACCTGCGGCGCCTGACGTGCCTGAGCCTCTTCTGGCACTTCCTCGACATCGTGTGGATCTGCGTGTTTTCCTTTGTCTATCTCGCGAGCGTGATCTAAATGGCCCATTCGCATTCGTCTCAACTCGAAGAAGGGCACGGCAGCGTCGGCGGCTATGTCGCGGGCTTCATCCTGTCGGTGCTGCTCACGGCCGCGTCGTTCGGCCTCGTGATGGGCGGCGTGCTGTCGCCGCACGCATCGCTGATCGCGCTTGCCGCGCTCGCGTTCGTGCAGATCGTCGTCCACCTCGTGTACTTCCTGCACATGAACGGTTCGTCCGGTCAGCGCTGGAACGTGATGGCGTTCAGCTACACCGTGCTGACCGCGGCGATCCTGATCGTCGGCACGCTGTGGGTGATGCACAACGTCAGCATGAACATGATGTCGCGCTGAGCGGCATCGCGGCGCAGCGCGCCGGCCACGAAGAAGCGGCACTGCGCGAGTGCCGCTTTTTTTTCGTCCTCGACATCCGGATCGAGCGTTTCGACGGTATCGGCAGCTCGAACGAGAGCCGGAACGCAGCATGATCCGGCGCGCGTGCGTCGCCGACACGCGGCGGGCGCGAAGGCCCGCCGGGCGGGGCGCAGAAGGGCACCGGGTGCCGCTCGGCCCGTCAAATGTTACAAGACGTTAGCGAGCGCTTCCGGTTGCGATGCCGCGCATCAGTTCTTACAAACTTGAAATATGCCGGCACGGCGCTTGCCGCTATAGTCGAATCACACATGAAACAACTCGAAGAGGAATCCATGAAGACTTTGCGTGTTGCCTCGCTCTTGACCGGTATGACGGCCTTGCTCGTGTCGGGCGCAGCAATGGCGGGAGTCAATGTCGGGATCAACGTCGGCGTGCCGGCTCCGGTCTACGTCGCCCCCGCGCCCGTGTATGCGCCGCCGCCTCCGCCGGTCGTCTACCAGCCGGCGCCTGTATATGCCCCGGCGCCCGTTTACGTGCCGGCACCGGCGGTCGTGATCGGCTGGCATGGCGATCGCTACTGGGACGGGCGCCGCTACTGGGGCCGCGACGAGTGGTATCGCCATCATGGCCGCGGCTGGGGCGGCGATCGCGATCGCGGTCACTGGGACAACGGCCGCCACAACGGCTGGCGTTGATCGAACCGCGGCGCACGCATGAGAAGAAGACCGCCCGTGTGGCGGTTTTCTTTTGCCTGCGCGGGCCGCGCGTGGAGGTCGCGACGCGCTGGCGCCACGCAAGAATGGCTGCAAGCTGGCTCGACGTCGAATTGAATGGGTAGAATCGACCCACGTTCCATCCCTCAATCGACCGACAGAGCCTCTATGACGAAGGGTTTGCCCCGCGCCGCCGTCGTGCGCACCCGCTTCGGCGCCGCGCATGCGGTACGGGCCGCCGGCCGCGCGGCGGCAGTATGGGCGATACAGGCGGTGCTGGCCGCGACGGCCGCGCACGCGGCCTATGCGATCGCGCAGTACGGCGAGCCGAAATATCCGCCGGGCTTCAAGCATTTCGACTACGTGAACCCGGACGCGCCGAAGGGCGGCACGCTCGTGCTCGCGAACCCGAGCCGGCTGACGTCGTTCGACAAGTTCAATCCGTTCACGATGCGCGGCAACCCCGCGCCGGGCATCGACATGCTGTTCGAGAGCCTCGCGACCGGCAGCTCGGACGAACCGGCATCCGCCTACGGACTGCTCGCCGACGATATCGCGATCGCGCCGGACCGCCGCTCGGTCACGTTCCACCTGAACCCGCGGGCGCGCTTCTCGAACGGCGATCCGGTCACGGCCGACGACGTCAGGTTTTCGTTCGACACGCTGAAAAGCAAGCTGGCCGCACCGCAGTTCGGTGCGTATTTCGCCGAAATCGCGAAGGCCGTGGTCGTCGATCCGGCCACCGTGCGTTTCGAGTTCCGCAGCACGAACCGTGAACTGCCGCTGATCGCCGGCGGCGTGCCGGTGTTCTCGCGCAAGTGGGGGCTGCGCGCGGACGGTTCGCGGATTCCGTTCGACCAGCTCGCGTTCGAGCAGCCGATCGGCAGCGGCCCGTACCTGATCGAGCGCTACGACAACGGCCGCACCATTACGTACCGGCGCAATCCCGCGTACTGGGGTGCCGACCTGCCGGTGCGGATCGGCACCAACAACTTCGAGCGGATCGTCTACAAGCTGTACGGCGACGGTGTCGCGCGGCTCGAGGCATTCAAGGCTGGCGAGTACGACGTGCTGGTCGAGTACATCGCGCGCAACTGGACGCGCCGCGACGTCGGCAAGCGCTTCGACAGCGGCGAGCTCGTCAAGCGCGAATTCCGCCAGCACAACGGCGCGGGCATGCAGGGTTTCTTCATGAACCTGCGCCGGCCGCTGTTTCGCGACGTGCGCGTGCGCCAGGCACTCGATCTCGCGTTCGACTTCGAATGGCTGAACCGCCAGTTGTTCTATGGCGCATACACGCGTCTCGACAGCTATTTCGCCGACACCGACCTGCAGGCGACCGGTACGCCGGGCATGGGCGAACTGAAGCTGCTGGAACCGCTGCGTGCGCAGCTCGACCCGGCCGTGTTCGGCCCGATGGTCACGCAACCCGGCACGAACCCGCCGGGCTCGCTGCGCGCGAACCTGCTGAAGGCGCGCGAGCTGCTTGCGCAGGCGGGCTGGACCTACCGCGACGGTGCGCTGCGCAACGCGCAGGGCGAGCCGTTCACGTTCGAGATCCTCGACGATTCGGGTGCGGCGATGGAAGGCGTCGTGACCGCCTACCAGCGCAATCTCGCGAAGCTCGGCATCGACGCGCGCTTTCGCACGGCCGATTACGCGTTGCTGCAGAAGCGGCTCGACGCGTTCGACTACGACATGACGACGGTCCGCCTGCCGGGCGTGCAGGTGCCGGGCGCCGAACAGTTCTCGCGCTACGCCAGCAAGTTCGCCGACGAGCCGGGCTCCGACAACATCATCGGCCTGAAGTCGCCGGCGGTCGACGCGCTGCTGCATGCGCTCGGCACCGCGCAGACGCGCGACGATCTGCTCGACGCGACCCATGCGCTCGACCGCGTACTGATGCACGGCTATTACGCGGTCCCGCAGTGGTACAGCACCACGCACCGGATCGCATACAAGCGCACGCTCGGCTATCCGCAAACGCTGCCGCTGTACTATTCGGCCGAGGGCTGGGTTGTATCGACCTGGTGGGCCAAGCCCGATCACTGAAGCCTGCCGGCCCTTCGTTCAACCCAGCCTATCGATCGCGAGTCGACGCCCTATGTGGAGCTACATCCTCAAACGCCTGCTGCTGATGATCCCGACGCTCGTCGGCGTGCTCACGCTCACGTTCGCCGTGATCCAGTTCGTGCCGGGCGGCCCGGTCGAACAGGCCGTGCAGGAACTGCGCAAGGGCGCGACGGAGCAGGGCGCGGCGCCGTTCGGGATGCGTGCGCATACCGGCGTCGACGCGCAGCAGCTCGCGCAGCTCAAGGCGCTGTACGGCTTCGACAAGCCGCCGCTCGAGCGCTACTGGCTGATGCTGAAGCGCTTTGCGCGCTTCGATCTCGGCGACAGCTACTTCCGCCACCAGAGCGTGTGGTCGCTGATCGTGCAGAAGCTGCCGGTGTCGATCAGCATCGGGCTGTGGACGTTCTTCGTCACGTACCTGATCTCCGTGCCGCTCGGCATCGCGAAGGCCGTGCGCAACGGCTCGCCGTTCGATGTCGCGACGAGCCTCGTCGTGCTGGTCGGCTATGCGATTCCGGGCTTCGTGCTCGGCGTGCTGCTGCTCGTGCTGTTCGGCGGCGGCTCGTTCTGGCAGCTGTTTCCGCTGCGCGGGCTCACGTCGGACAACTTTTCCCAGCTGTCGCTCGCCGGCAAGGCGCTCGACTATCTGTGGCACATCGCACTGCCGATCACGGCGTCGGTCGTCGGCAGCTTCGCGGTCATCACGATGCTCACGAAGAACGCGTTCCTCGACGAGATCCGCAAGCAGTACGTGCTGACCGCGCGCGCGAAAGGGCTCGCCGAGCGCACCGTGCTGTGGAAGCACGTGTTCCGCAACGCGATGCTGCCGCTGATCGTCGGGTTTCCGGCCGCGTTCATCGGCGCGTTCTTCACGGGCAGCCTGCTGATCGAGACGCTGTTTTCGCTCGACGGCCTCGGGCTGCTGTCGTACGAGTCGGTCGTGCGGCGCGACTATCCGGTCGTGCTCGGCACGTTGTACCTGTTCACGCTGATCGGGCTCGCGACCAAGCTGATCTCGGACCTCTGCTATGTGTGGGTCGACCCGCGCATTCAATTCGACAACCTGGAGCGCTGACATGAAACCGTCCGTTAGCACGCCGCTCGTCGGCGCGCCCGTCCGCCTGCCCGCGCTCGCCGGGCGAGGTGCGCGATGAACCGGGCCGTCGTGTCGTCCCGTATCGCCGCGGCGCGTGCGCGCGTGTCGCCGTCGCCCGCGCGCCGCGTCTGGCAGCGCTTTCGCCAGCAGCGCCTCGGCTACTGGAGCTTCGTGATCTTCGTCGTCGCGTTCGCCGCGAGCCTCGCGGCGCCGCTGTGGTCGAACGACAAGCCGCTCGTCGTGCGCTACGACGGCCAGACCTATTTCCCGATGTTCCATGCGTATCCGGAGACGACCTTCGGCGGCGACTTCCCGACGCCGGCCGATTATCTCGATCCGTACGTCCGCAAGCGGCTCGAGGCGCCGGGCAACTTCGTCGTCTATCCGCCGAACCGCTACTACTACGACACGCTGAACTATTTTTCGACCATGCCGAACCCGGCGCCGCCGTCGCGTGAGAACTGGCTCGGCACCGACGCGCACGGGCGTGACCTGCTCGCGCGGCTCGTATACGGGTTTCGCGTGTCGGTCGAGTTCGGGCTGATCCTGACCGCGATCGGCACGCTGCTGGGAATCGCCGCGGGTGCCGTGCAGGGCTTCTTCGGCGGGCGCATCGACATCGTCGGGCAGCGGCTGATCGAGATCTGGAGCTCGCTGCCGGAGCTGTACCTGCTGATCATCTTCGCGTCGATCTTCGAGCCAAGCTTCCTGCTGCTGATCGTGCTGCTGTCGCTGTTCGGCTGGATCGGCCTGGCCGACTACGTGCGCGCCGAGTTCCTGCGCAACCGCATGCAGGACTACGTGCGCGCGGCCCGCGCGATGGGGCTCACGAACTGGCAGATCATCTGGCGCCACGTGCTGCCGAACAGCATGACGCCCGTGATCACGTTCCTGCCGTTCCGGATGAGCGGCGCGATCCTCGCGCTCACGAGCCTCGACTTCCTCGGGCTGGGCGTGCCGCCGCCGACGCCGAGCCTCGGCGAGCTGCTCGCGCAGGGCAAGGGCAACCTCGACGCGTGGTGGATCTCGCTGTCGACGTTCGGCGTGCTGGTCGCGACGCTGCTGCTGCTGACCTTCATGGGCGACGCGCTGCGCAACGCGCTCGATACGCGGATCGCCGATTCGGTGCGCGCGGCAGGAGGCCAGCGATGAGCGATCCGGTCGTATCGAACGCGGGCGAACCGCTGCTGTCGCTCGAGCATCTGCACGTGCGCTTCGGCGACACGGTGGCCGTCGACGACGTGACGCTCGCGATCGGCCGCGGCGAGCGCGTCGCGCTCGTCGGCGAGTCGGGGTCGGGCAAGAGCGTGACCGCGCTGTCGATCCTGCGGCTGCTGCGCGACGCCGACGTGAGCGGCACGATCCGCTTCGCCGGGCAGGATCTGGCCGGCTACAGCGAACGCGAGATGCGCGGGCTGCGCGGCTCGGCCATCGCGATGATCTTCCAGGAGCCGATGACGGCCCTCAACCCGCTCTATACGATCGGCGCGCAGATCGGCGAGACGATCGTGCTGCACGATGGCGTGACGTCGGCGGAGGCGCGCAAGCGCGCGATCGCGCTGCTCGCGCGCACCGGCATCGCCGAGCCGGAGAAGCGCGTCGACAGCTACCCGCACCAGTTGTCGGGCGGCCAGCGGCAGCGCGCGATGATCGCGATGGCGCTCGCCTGCCGGCCGCGGCTCTTGCTCGCGGACGAGCCGACCACCGCGCTCGACGTGACGATTCGCGCGCAGATCGTCGACCTGCTGCTCGAGCTGCAGCGCGAGGAGGCGGAAAAGCGCGGGATGGCGATCCTGCTGATCACGCACGACCTGAACCTCGTGCGGCACTTCGCCGAGCGGGTCGCGGTGATGGAGCGCGGCAAGCTGGTCGAAAGCGGGCCGGTCGAGCGGATTTTCGCGGAGCCGGAGCATCCGTATACGCAGCGGCTGCTGAACAGCCGGCCGCAGCGCGCGGTCGCGCCGGTCATGCCGATCGCGCCCGTCGTGCTCGACGCGCGCCACGTCAGCGTGCAGTTCGCGCGCAAGCGCCCGGGCTTCGCCGGCTGGTTCGGCACGATGCCGGTGACGGCGGTGGCGGACGTCTCCGTGTCGGTGCGGCAGGGCGAGACGCTCGGAATCGTCGGCGAATCGGGTTCCGGGAAGTCGACGCTGGCGATGGCGCTGCTCGGGTTGCAAAGGACGGCGCACGGCGAGATCGAATTCCAGGGGCGCGCGCTGTCGACCTATCGCGGCCGCGAACAGACCGCGCTGCGCTCGAACATGCAGGTCGTCTTTCAGGATCCCTTCAGCTCGCTGTCGCCGCGTCACACCATCGAGCGGATCGTCGGCGAGGGGCTCGAACTGCATCGCCCGGAACTGACGCCGGACGCACGCCGCGCGAAGTCGCTGGCCGTGCTGCGCGAAGTCGGCCTCGACCGCACCGTGCTGCATCGCTATCCACACGAATTCTCGGGCGGGCAGCGCCAGCGGATCGCGATCGCGCGCGCGCTCGTGCTGGAGCCGCGCATCCTGATCCTCGACGAACCGACTTCCGCGCTCGACGTGTCGATCCAGCAGCAGGTGCTGAAACTGCTCGCGAATTTGCAACAGAAATACAACCTCGGCTATGTATTCATCAGCCATGACCTGGAGGTGATCGGCGCGATGGCGCACCGGGTCGCGGTGATGCAGGGCGGGGCGATCGTCGAGTCCGGCGACGTGGCCGATATCTTCACGAAACCGTCACATCCTTACACACAAAAGCTGTTGAAAGCGGTCTGGAAAGCGTGATAGGCGTCCAATGGTCTGACCATCTCGATTGTATTTTTTAATTTGTTTTGACAAACGATTACGCGCTGGCTAGTATCGACCGAAATTTTCCGCCAATCAGCTGATTTTTAAGCATATTCCATCGACCAATGCAGCATCGATCCCTGACCCAGGCATGCGCGCGCACCCTCGCCGGGCTGTTCATCGGCGCCCTGTTCGCAGCAGCTCCCGGCGCGTTCGCCGACGAAGTCAGCAGTTTTAACCAGAATGTCACGAATTCGACTCAAATCGGGTCGAGCTCCTCCCTCCAGCAGACCAATGCCCAGTCGTCGAGCGGCGGTGCGAAGTCGTTCCTCGCCGGCATGGCGGGCAAGGCAGGCGACGTCGTCGTCGGCGCGCTGAACATGATCGGCGTGCGTTACCGCTGGGGCGGCAACTCGCCGGATTCCGGCCTCGACTGCAGCGGCTTCGTGCGCTATGTGTTCCAGGACACGCTCGGCATGTCGCTGCCGCGTCGCGCGGAAGAGATGAGCCGCGTCGGCGAGAAGGTCAGCATGAGCAACCTGAAGCCGGGCGACCTCGTGTTCTTCAACACGATGCGCCGCACGTTCTCGCACGTCGGCATCTACATTGGCGACAACAAGTTCGTGCATTCGCCGTCGACGGGCAGCACGGTTCGCGTCGACGATCTCGATAGCGGCTACTGGGAAAAGCGATTCACCGGCGCGCGCCGGATCGAGTCGGAGTTCCCGATGAAGGCCGAGGACCTGCGCCAGCGCGTGCGCGCGACGATCGGCGACGACGCGGCGAACGGCAGCAACTGACGCTCGCCGGCGATCCACCGGATCAAAAAACCCTGTCACTGGAAGGCGGCAGGGTTTTTTGTTTTGGGCCTGCCGATAGTGGGTGGGTGGGTGGGTCGGCGGCCGGCCCTGGCTTGCGGCGGCGCGGGCGTCTTGCGCCGCGCACGCTGAGTGCGCTTACGCCGCCGTCGCGCCGCGGGCCGCCGCGAGCTTGCGCTGCAGCTCGGGCATGATGCGCGCGACGGCTTCCTCGCCCGCGAGGATCGCCGCGTTGCGCTGGTTGAAGTCGCTGCCGCCCATCGCCGCGAGGCTCGGGCGGATCACGACGTCCGCGTATTTGTCGAGTTCGTAGGTCTTGATCGTCTGGCCCATGATCGTGAAGGTCTGCAGCAGCATCTCGATCGGGTTGTTGGTCGCCGCGCCGTCCGGCCGCGACGAGATGTCGACCGCGATCACGAAGCTTGCCCCCATCTTGCGCGCGAACGACGCGGGCACCGGGCTCACGAGGCCGCCGTCGACGTATTCGCGGTTGCCGATCTTCACGGGTTCGAACACCGACGGCACGCTGCACGACGCGCGCACCGCAAGCCCCGTATTACCCTGCTGGAACAGGATCGGCTGGCCGTTCTGCAAGTCGGTCGCGACGATGCCGAGCGGCTTCGCCATCTTTTCGATCGGCCGGTTGTTGAGCGTCTTGTTCAGGAAGTTCTGCAGCGCGACGCCCTGCAGCAGCCCGCGCGAGCGGAACGGCAGCGCCCAGTCGCTGATCGCCGCCTGATCCATGTCGAGCGCGATCTTGTTGATCTGCAGTCCACTCATCCCCGACGCGTACAGCGCCCCGACCACCGAGCCTGCGCTCGTGCCGGCAACGATCTCGACCGGGATGCCACGCGCCTCGAGCGCCTTCAGCACGCCGATGTGCGAGAAACCGCGGGCGGCGCCGCCGCCGAGCGCGATGCCGATCTTCACGGGCTTCTCGCGCGACTGCGCAGGATTCGCGGCGTTGTCGGGGCGGGACTTGTCGCCGAACGACGTGCAGGCGGCGAGGCTGGCGGACGCGCAAGCGATCGTGAAATGACGGCGCGACAGGCGAGGGGACGACGACATCGAATGGTTCTCCGGCGGCTTGGCGGCGGGCCTTGCGGCCCGCGGCGGCGATAGGTTCCGAGCGGCCGTGCGGCAGAAACCGGGCGGCCGGCGCGGCGCCGGCTGGCGGCCGCGGCGCGCACATCATAAAGCAAGCGCCGCGCTTGGCGCGAAGGACGGCGCGAGTATAATTCCGGCTTCTTTCCCGTTCCGGGCGCGGCCGGCCCCATTGCTGTCCGGGCTGTCGCTGTCGATCCCGCGTCGAATCATTCATGCGCCCCAGGCGTTCGAGTTACCGTTTATGACCCGTCCTGTCCGTACCCGCTTCGCGCCGAGTCCCACCGGCTTCATCCACCTCGGCAACATCCGCTCCGCGCTCTATCCGTGGGCGTTCGCGCGCAAGATGAAAGGCACGTTCGTGCTGCGTATCGAGGATACCGACGTCGAGCGCTCGTCGCAGGAAGCCGTCGATGCGATCCTCGAGGGGATGCAGTGGCTCGGCCTGGATTTCGACGAAGGCCCGATTTACCAGATGCAGCGGATGGACCGCTATCGCGCGGTGCTCGCGCAGATGCTCGAGCAGGGCCTCGCGTACCCGTGCTACATGTCGGCCGAGGAACTCGACGCGCTGCGCGAACGCCAGCGCGAGGCCGGCCTCAAGCCGCGCTACGACGGCACGTGGCGTCCGGAGCCGGGCAAGGTGCTGCCCGAGCCGCCGGCCGGCGTGAAGCCCGTGCTGCGGTTCCGCAACCCGCTGACCGGCACGGTCGTGTGGGACGACGCGGTGAAGGGGCGTGTCGAGATCTCGAACGAGGAACTCGACGACCTCGTGATCGCGCGTCCGGACGGCACGCCGATCTACAACTTCTGCGTGGTCGTGGACGACATGGACATGAACATCACGCACGTGATCCGTGGCGACGACCACGTGAACAACACGCCGCGCCAGATCAACATCCTGCGTGCGCTCGGCGGCGAGCCGCCCGTCTATGCGCACCTGCCGACCGTGCTGAACGAGCAGGGCGAGAAGATGAGCAAGCGGCATGGCGCGATGAGCGTGATGGCGTATCGCGACGCGGGCTTCCTGCCGGAGGCCGTCGTCAACTATCTCGCGCGTCTCGGCTGGTCGCACGGCGATGCCGAAATCTTCTCGCGCGAGCAGTTCGTCGAATGGTTCGACCTCGAGCATCTGGGCAAGTCGCCCGCGCAGTACGACCACAGCAAGCTGAGCTGGCTGAACGCCCATTACATCAAGGAAGCGGACAACGCGCGCCTCGCCGCGCTGGCGAAGCCGTTCCTCGACGCGCTCGGCATCGACGACGCGGCAATCGCGACGGGCCCCGCGCTCGACGCGGTGGTCGGCCTGATGAAGGATCGCGCGACGACGGTCAAGGAGATCGCCGAAGGCGCCGCGATGTTCTACCGCGTGCCGGCGCCGGACGCCGACGCGATCGCGCAGCACGTGACGGATGCAGTACGCCCGGCACTGGCCGACCTCGTCGTCGCGCTGAAGGCGGCCGACTGGACGAAGGAAGCGGTGTCCGCCGCGCTGAAGGCGACGCTCGGCGCGCACAAGCTGAAGATGCCGCAGCTCGCGATGCCGGTGCGCCTGCTGGTCGCGGGCACGACGCATACGCCGTCGATCGACGCGGTGCTCGTGCTGTTCGGTCGCGACGTCGTGGTGTCGCGTATCGAGGCCGCGCTGGCCTGAGGTTGGGGGGGAGGCGTGCGAGGCCGCCGGCAGGTGACGTCACGGCGGCTTCGCAAAAAATTTCGCTCCAATCGCAAAAAGGGTATTTACAAGTTCAAATTCGGTCCATATAATCTCATTTCTGTTCTGCAAGGGGGTATAGCTCAGCTGGGAGAGCGCTTGCATGGCATGCAAGAGGTCAGCGGTTCGATCCCGCTTACCTCCACCATCAGAGCAGAATGGATTGATTTGCGAAGCAGCGGTGGTAGTAATAAATGCTTCACAAAATGCTTTAAAGCAGTTAGAATTTCGGCCTTCGCTGTTGACGATGAGTGAATAGCGAAAGTCAGACAGATCTGAAAAGATTATGTCCCCTTCGTCTAGAGGCCTAGGACATCACCCTTTCACGGTGAGTACAGGGGTTCGAATCCCCTAGGGGACGCCAGATTCAGCGGCGTTTCGTAGTCGAAGTGTCGCGAGGCTTGCGGGAGCGTAACCGACGTCCTGCAGGTAACGGTGCAGAAAGTTGGAGCGGTAGTTCAGTCGGTTAGAATACCGGCCTGTCACGCCGGGGGTCGCGGGTTCGAGTCCCGTCCGCTCCGCCAGAACGAAGCCCGTTCAAGACGTTTTTGAGCGGGCTTTTGTATTAAAGATGTAAGCAGTACGTTGTCCCCTTCGTCTAGAGGCCTAGGACATCACCCTTTCACGGTGAGTACAGGGGTTCGAATCCCCTAGGGGACGCCAGATTCAGCGGCGTTTCGTAGTCGAAGTGTCGCAACGCTTGCAGGACGTGAACGAGGTCCTGCGGGTGAGAGTGAAGAAAGCTGGAGCGGTAGTTCAGTTGGTTAGAATACCGGCCTGTCACGCCGGGGGTCGCGGGTTCGAGCCCCGTCCGCTCCGCCAGAACAAGGTCCGTTCAAATGAACGTTTTGAACGGGCTTTTGCATTAAAGGTGTAAGCAGTACGTTGTCCCCTTCGTCTAGAGGCCTAGGACATCACCCTTTCACGGTGAGTACAGGGGTTCGAATCC
>NZ_QTQF01000056.1:0-35831 GCF_003854235.1 Burkholderia sp. Bp8998 | reverse complement strand
CTGGTGGGCTCGTCCGGTGCGATCCTGTCGTACATCATGTGCCGCGCGATGAACCGCAACTTCATCAGCGTGATCGCGGGCGGCTTCGGCAGCGGCGCGGGCGCACCGGCGGCAGCGAGCGGCGGCGCGCAGCCGGCCGGCGAGGCCGTGGCGGTGAGCGCGCTGGAAACGGCCGAGCTGCTGCGCGAAGCGAAGCGCGTGATCATCGTACCCGGCTATGGGATGGCGGTGGCACAGGCTCAGCACACGGTGTTCGAACTGACGAAGCTGCTGCGCGAGAAGGGCGTCGACGTGCGTTTCGCGATTCACCCGGTCGCGGGCCGCATGCCGGGGCACATGAACGTGCTGCTGGCCGAAGCGAAGGTGCCGTACGACATCGTGCTCGAGATGGACGAGATCAACGGTGACTTCCCTGAAGCGGACGTGTCGATGGTGATCGGCGCGAACGACATCGTGAACCCGGCCGCGCAGGACGACCCGTCGAGCCCGATCGCCGGCATGCCGGTGCTGGAAGTGTGGAAGGCGAAGACGTCGATCGTGATGAAGCGCAGCATGGCGTCCGGCTATGCGGGCGTCGACAATCCGCTGTTCTACAAGGACAACAACCGCATGTTGTTCGGCGATGCGAAGTCGATGCTGAATGAAATCTTTGGCGCACTGAAGGCCTGAACGCGGCCACGCGCGCGGCGCGGGCGGCAAGCCCGTTTCAGCCGCGCGCGGCCCCGATGATCCGTCGGCCCGTCACGCATCGGCAGTGCGTGACGGGCCGACGCACATCCGCGGTACCGGAACGACCGGGAGCCGTCCATGGGATCGCGCGAAGGTTGCCGGTTATGGGTGCGGGCCTGGAACAACCGCGCTACGCGCGCCGCCGGTAAGTTCCCGGCGTACTGCCCGTCCAGTGGCGGAACGCGCGATGGAACGCGCTCGGATCGTCGAAGCCGATATCGGCGCCGATCGCCGCGATCGTGTCGAGCGTGTCGGTGAGCCGCTGAATCGCGATGTCGCGCCGCAGTTCATCCTTGAGCGCCTGGAACGTCGTGCCTTCCGAGGCCAGGTGGCGGCTCAGCGTGCGCACCGAGCAATGCAGATGCTCGGCCGCCTGGTCGATCACCGGCAGGTCGGGCAGCGCCGCCGACAGGTATTGCCGCACGCGATGGCACACGAGCTGTTCGCTGAACGATTCGAAGATCCAGTCGCCGGGCGCGCGCGCGAGGAACTTGCGCAGGTTGCGCTTGCTCTGCCGGATCGGCACGTCGAGGTAGTCCGCGCTGAAACGCATCAGCGTGCGTTCGCGGTCGAACTGCACGGAGCCGGAGAAGAAGTACAGGTGCTCGACCGCATGACGCGGCCGCGGGCACGCGAACTCGATCTGCAACAGCGGGATCTTCTGCCCGATCAGCCAGGAACACACGCCGTGCACGAGCTTGAGCATCAGCTCCTGGCCGAGCGCGCCGATCGGGCCGACGGCCGGGTTCGGCCGCAGCAGCACCTGCGCGACCAGGCCGTCGCGCTTCGATTCGACGAAGAAGTCGTCGAGCAGGATATGGAAGAACTGGCCGAAACGATGCAGCGCCGTTTCGAGGTTGCGCGCATCGAGCAGGCTCAGGCACAGGTACTTCAGCGTGCCGCCGCGCAGCGGGCGCGAGAAGATGCCCGGCATCTCGTCGTCGAGGTCGATCGCGAGCGTGCGGTACAGCGTCGAGAACTGCTCTTCCGTCACGCGCGCATGCGGCTCGCCGAGCAGTTCGAGCGGAATGCCGGCCCCGCGCAGGTAGCGCTCGACCACGTCGCGCTGTGCGCCCGCGCTCGCCAGAAAACCGTTGACGAGCGAAATCGGCACCGTCGCGCTCGGCGACGGCAGCGCACGCCCGGGCCGGGCGGAAGGTGAATCTGAACCGGTCATCGCGTCCCCGTCGATCGAACCGCTCGCATTGTACTTGAGCGGCCCGTGCCGAACTGTCGGGGCTGTCGGGGCTGTCGGGGCGTTCCGCGTGCCGGCCCGCGCGCTTGCGGGCACGCGGCGCTTCGGCGCCATCAGTCGGCGCGGCTGAGTTCCCGGCGCAGGATCTTGCCGACCGTCGACTTCGGCAGCCGGTCGACCAGGCGGATCAGCTTCGGCACCTTGTAGCCCGCGAGGTTCGCACGGCAATGCGCGACAAGCTCCGCTTCCGTCACGGCCGCGTCCGGCGCGAGCACCACGAACAGCTTCACGGCCTCGCCGGTGCGCTCGTCCGGCACGCCGATGCACGCGCATTCGGCGACGCCCGGCAGCGCGGTCGCGACCGCTTCCACCTCGTTCGGATACACGTTGAAGCCCGACACGATGATCATGTCCTTCTTGCGGTCGACGATCTTCAGGAAGCCGGCCGCGTCGAACACGCCGATGTCGCCGGTGCGGAAGTAGCCGTCCGCGGTGAACGCCAGCGCATTCGCGTCCGGCTTCTGCCAGTAGCCGCCCATCACCTGCGGCCCCTGCACGCAGATCTCGCCCGCTTCGCCGATCGCGACCTCGCGATCCTGGTCGTCGAGCAGCTTCACGTCGGTCGACGGCAGCGGCAGGCCGGTCGTGCCCGTGAACGCGTCGATCGACTGCGGGTTGAACGTGACCACCGGCGACGTTTCCGACAGCCCGTACCCTTCGCGGATGAAATTGCCCGTCACCGCCTTCCAGCGTGCGGAGATCACGTCGATCACCGCCGCGCCGCCGCCGGCCGACAACTTCAGCCGCGACCAGTCGACTTCGTTCAGCCTCGGATGGCCGGCGAGCCCCGCATACAGCGTATTGACGCCGACGAACACCGACGGCCGCGCGGCCTTCAGCACGTCGATGAAGCCGTCCATGTCGCGCGGGTTCGCGACGAGCCAGTTCTCGGCACCAATCGCGAAGTAGGACAGGAAGTTCACCGTCAGCGCGAAGATGTGATACAGCGGGATCGCCGTGACGACGACTTCCTCGCCCGGCTGCCGTGCAGCGGGCACGATCGCCGCGAACTGCTCGATGTTCGCGACCAGGTTGCGGTGCGACAGCGCGGCGCCCTTCGACAGCCCGGTCGTGCCGCCCGTGTATTGCAGCAGCAGCAGATCCGCGCCGCCGAGCGCGACCGGCTCGAAGGCGAGCGATTCGCCGGCGGCGATCGCGTCCGCGAGCGGGAGCGAGCCCGGCGGCAGCGCGTCGCACGCGCCGGCCGGCGCATCGACGACGCCGAGATCGCCGCGCCCCACGCTCAGCACGGTCCGGATGCGCGTCTTGCCGACCACGTCGGCGAACGTGCCCATCGAGCCGCCGCACACCACGGCCACTTCGACGCCCGCGTCGTTGAGCTGGTGTTCGAGCTCGTGCGCGGTATAGAACGGGTTGACGTTGACCTGGATCGCGCCGAGCCGCGCGACCGCGACGGTCGCCACCGGAAACGCGAGCACGTTCGGCAGCATCACGGCCACCCGGTCGCCCTTGCGCACGCCGACGACCTGCTGCAGGTACGCGGCCAGCGCCGCCGACAGGCGGTCGACGTCGGCGTAGGTCAGCGTGCGGCCGAACGCGCGGAACGCGGGGCGCTCGGCGAAGCGGCGCATCGCGTCGTCCAGCAGCGCGGTTACGGAAGGAAAGCGATCGGCATCGATCTCGGCGGGGATCGAGCCGTACGAGCCGATCCAGTGTCTCTTCGTCATGTCCTGCTCCTCGGGGGACGGCGCCGGGCAGCGCCGTTCGCACGGCGGCCCGCGCACCGGATGGGCGCAGGCCGTCGCCTGACCGGCGACTATCGCCCGACCAAGGTGCTTTGAAAATGATCCGGGCGGTCGAAAAGATGATCGAAACGGACACGCGAGGGCGCGGCGGGCGGCCTGCCGCCGCTTCCGGCCGGGCATCGGCTCATCCGTGTCGGGCCGCGCGCGCTCATGCGCATCAGGGTCAACCCTATGGCGCCCTCGCGCGTTCCGGCGCAGAATCGCGAACCCGGAACGGTATCGAATCGGACGCAGAACCCCATGCCGCGCAGTGCGCTCTTGAACCCGACGGCCGCCGGCGCCGCCCCGCTGCCCGACGCCCCGCTTGTCCACGCGTCGCGCGAGAAGCGCTTCTCGCCGGCCAAGCTGGCCGTGCTCGTCGGCGTCGTGCAGGAACTCGGCCTCGCCCCGGCCGCCGTGCTCGACGGCACCGGCCTGTCGCCGGAGGCCGTCGCCGACCCGTTCACGCTCACGTCGTCGCTGCAGTTCCTGACCGCCGCGCGCAACGCGCTCGGCCGCTACGACGGCACCGATCTCGGCGTGCGCGTCGGCCGCCGGCTGCATGCGTCGAGCTACGGGATGTACGGCTACGCGATGCTGTGCTCGGAATCGCTCGCGCACGCGTTCGATTCCGCCGTCAAATATCACCAGCTCGCGAACGGGATGCTCGCGATCCGCTGGGTCGAACAGGGCGACACCGCGTCGTGGCTGTTCCCGGATCCGCATGAAGCCGCGCTGCCCGGGCCGGACCTGCCACTGTACCGTTTCCTGATCGACATGCAGTTCGCGCTGCACGTGACGATCATCAAGGACGTGATGGGCGCGTGGTGCGTGCCCGCGCGCGCGCAGTTCGCGCAACCGGAGCCGGCGCATGCGGCCCAGCTCGCCGACGCGCTCGAATGCCCGATCGCGTTCGACCAGCCGCACCATGTGTTGAGCTACCCGGCCGCCTGGCTCGCACGCGCACCGCAGCTCGCGAACCCGATCACCGCCGCGCAGGTGTCGTCGCACTGCGCGCGCCTGCTCGACGAATTGCGCAGCCAGGCCGGCGTCACGCGGCGCGTCTACCAGGAACTCACGCGCACGCCCGGGCAGTTTCCGGACATCGACGCGATCGCCGACACCCTGTGCATGACGTCCCGCACGCTGCGCCGCAAGCTCGACGCCGAAGGCACGTCGTACAGCGAGTTGCTGACGAGCGTGCGCAAGGCGCTCGCGATCGACTACCTGACCACCACCACGCTCAGCACCGAGGACATCGCGCTGACGCTCGGCTTCAGCGATGCGGTCGGGTTCCGCCACGCGTTCAAGCGCTGGACCGGCACGACGCCGAGCGACGCGCGGCGCAAGCGCGGCGGGTAAGCGCCACGCGTCGGCCAGCGCAGCGCCGCCGGTTTCAGCGCGCGTCGCCCGCCGCCGGATACGCCACCGCCAGCGCAAACTCGAACACCGCGCCGCGCCCGTCCCGATCGACGAGCCGGATACCGCTGCCGTTGAGCGCCAGCATCCGGTGCACGATCAGCAGCCCGAGCCCGCCGCTCGTCGCCGCGCCGCCGCTCATCGGCCGCTGCGGTCGCTGGAACAGCCCCGCCCGCCGTGCCGGCGGAATCCCTGCGCCGGTATCCGACACGGTCACCACCACGCGATCGTCCAGCGGCGTCAGCGCGACCTCGACTTCGCCGTGCGGCGGCGTGTGCCGCAATGCGTTGTCGAGCAGGTTGGTCAGCACCCGCTCGATCATCCCGAGATCCGCCGACACGACCGGCACGCGCGGCGGGATCCGCGCATGCAGCGCGATCTCGCGCGACTGCGCGGTCAGTTCGAACTTCTGGAATACGTCCTGCACGAGATCGACGAGCGAGAACGGCTCGCGCTCGGCCTGCACGCTCCCCGATTCGAGCCGTGCAAGTTCGAACAGCGCCTGCGCGAGCCGGCCGACCTTGGTGCTCTGCGCGAGCGCGATCGACAGGTAGCGGCGGCGCTCGGCCTCGGCGAGCGTCTCGGACTTCAGCGACAGCGTCTCCAGATAGCCGTGCAGCGACGTCAGCGGCGTGCGCAGGTCGTGCGAGATGTTCGTGATCAGTTCGCGCCGCTGCTGGTCCTGGCGCGTCAGCGCGCGCCACTGGTCGCCGATCCGGTCTGCCATCTGCGCGAACGCGGATTCGAGCACCGCGATGTCGTCGCCGCGCCGGCCCGGCGGCGAGTGCGGCACCGGCGGCTGCGTATCGGGCGCGCCGTTCGCGTCGAAGCGGCGCATCGCATCGGTCAGCCGGCGCAGCGGGCGCGTGATGAAGCTGAACGCGGTCAGGCCCGCGAGCAGGCCGAGCAGCGCGACGACCGCCATCGACCACAGCGTCGTGCGCAGCACGTTGCCGGCGTCGACGCGCGCGGCCAGCCGGTCGTGCGCCTCGCCGAGCAGCACCACGTAGATATAGCCGGACGGCGGCTGGCCCGCGCGCTGCAGCGGCGCGGCGCTGAACACCTTGCGCGCGTCGGGGCTGCGCGGATCGTCGCCGAGGATCGGCAGCGGCTCGCCCGCGATGAAGCGCCGCACCGGCGCGAGATCGACGCGCTCGCGCTTCACGTGGCCGGGCGGCGCATCGTCGCCCTTGATGCGCCCGGCGTTGTCGAGCAGGTACACCTCGACGCTCGGGTTCACGCCCATCAGCTGGCCGAACAGCGTGCGCACGGCGTCCGGGCGCAGCCCGTTCGCGTCCATCAGCGGCGTGCTGCCCGCGATGTGCGCGGCGAGATCGCGCGACAGGCCCTGCACGACTTCCTTCTCGCGCATGTCGTTCGCGCGGATCTGCAGCCATGCCGACGCACCCGAGCACGCGAGGAGCAGCACCGCGAACACGCACGACAGCCGCTGGGTGAGGGTCAGTTTCATGACGTGTCCCGCTGGTCCGGCGCGGCGAGCTTGTAGCCGCGGCCCCACACGGTGAGGATCCGCACGGGCTCGGCCGGATCGGCCTCGATCTTCGCGCGCAGCCGGTTGATGTGGGTGTTGACCGTGTGTTCGTAGCCTTCGTGCTGGTAGCCCCACACGGCATTGAGCAGGTCCATCCGCGAGAACACCTTGCCCGGATGCCGCGCGAAGAAATACAGCAGGTCGAACTCGCGCGGCGTGAGGTCGATGCGCGTGCCGTCGACGCTCGCTTCCCGCGCGATCGGGTCGATCGACAGCCCGGCGACGTCGAGCGTGCCCGCGTCGATCCGCGAATCGCGCGCGAGCGCGTCGACGCGCCGCAGCAGCGCCTTGACCCGCGCGACGAGCTCGAGCACCGAGAACGGTTTCGCCAGGTAGTCGTCGGCGCCGAGTTCGAGGCCGAGGATCCGGTGCACCTCGCTCGAACGCGCGCTGGTGATGATGATCGGGGTATAGCGTGCCATCGCGCGGGCGCGCCGGCAGATTTCCAGGCCGTCGACGCCCGGCAGCATCAGGTCGAGGATCAGCGCGTCCCAGTTGCCCTGTTCGAGCAGGCGTAGCCCTTCCGTGCCGTCCGCGCTGTGCACGACTTCGTAGCGCTCGTCGCGCAGGTGCAGGCTCAGCACGTCGGCGATGTCGGCGTCGTCTTCGACGATCAGGATGCGTTTCGGGTGGTCCATGGCGGTCGGCGGCGGCACGGCGGTGGCGGTCCTCGGTCTCGAACGGCGTCTTGGCCGGCCAGGGTCCGGCAAGCCGGCCTGCCCGGGGCGAATCGCGGCGCAACGCCGCGCTGTCGCCATTGTGCAAAATTTTGCCGGTGGCAGGGGTCACATTTCGTTTAAGTTTGGATCGTGCCCGTGCCGTGGGCCAATGCCCGCGATCGAGCGTCACACCAGCCGTCACGACGCCGTCGCGCCGTGAAACGGCCAGCATCTCGCATGGCGGAGTTCAATGCCGCAGGAAATCGACCACCATCCGGTTGAACGCGTCCGCATGCTCCCACTGCGCCCAGTGTCCGCACCGGTTGAACACGTGCAACTGCGCGTTCTGCATTCCGGCGAGCAGCCGCAGCCCGATATCCATCGGCACGAAGCGATCGTCGCGCCCCCAGATGACGAGCGTCGGCGCCGCGATTTCGCCCAGCCGCGGACCATAGTCGGTGAACTGCTTCGGATTCGCCGCGAGGCTCTTCACGAAGTTCTCGAGGTGATCGCGCCGCGCGAGCATGTTGTCGAGGCGTGCTTTCATCAACTCGTCCGTCAGCGCGCTCGAGTCATAGACGAACACGTTCATCATCCGTTTCAGGTTCTCGATCGTCGGCTCGCGATACAGCCCCTGCAACAGCTTGATGCCTTCGGTCGGCATCGGCGCGAAGTTGCTCGGGCCGCCGGTGCCGCCACCCATCAGCACGAGTTTGCCCACGCGCCCGGGATTGCCGAGCGCGAACGCAACCGCGCTATGCCCGCCCATCGAATTGCCGAGAATATGCACGCGCTCGATATCGAGCACGTCGAGCAGCCCCTTCAGCACGCGGCCGTTGAGTTCCGAGCGCGACGACGCACAGACGACCGGATCGCTCTTGCTCCAGCCCGGGCAGTCCATCAGGATCACGCGATAGCCGGCCGCGACCAGCGGCTCGACGTTGCGGTTGAAGTTCGCCCAGCCGCTCGCGCCAGGCCCCGAACCATGCAGCATCACGACCGTCTCGCCGGTTGGTCCGGCGCCCGTGTCGTTGTAGTGAATCCGCAGTTCGAGGTCGCCGTCCTTCACACGTGCAAACTGGCTCGTCGACGCTTCCGTGATCGGTGCTGTAGTCACAGTCATGATGATGTCCTTTCCGAAAAAATGAATGATCCTGTCGCGGGCCGCGCTCGCGCGGCCCGCCCGAATCGCTACGCGCGCTGCGGCTCGCCCGTGCGCTGCCGCGCAAACGCGCCCACCACCGTCAACGCCGCCACCGCGGCGATCACGATCAGCGGGATGCTCGCCGACACCAGCATCGACGGGCTCTGACCGAGCGCGAACAACTGCCCTGCCACCAGCGGCCCGAGAATCGAACCGAGCCGCCCCACCGCGACGGCCGCACCCACGCCCGTGCCGCGCACTTCGGTCGGATACGCATGGCCGGCCAGCGCATACAGCACCGACTGGCCGCCGACGAGGAACAGCCCGCACAGCAAGCCGCCGATCGCCATCGACGTCGCGCCACCCGCACTCGCCAGCGTGATCAGCGCGACAGCGACGCCGACATACATGCCGATCACCGTGCCGCGCCGTCCGAAGCGGTCCATCAGCGTCGCGATCGCGACGGCCCCGATACCACCGCCGATGTTGAACATCATCAGCACGACGTTGGCCTGCACGCGTGTCAGCCCCCGCGACAGCACCATCGACGGCAGCCAGTTCATCAGGAAATACAGCACGACCAGCGTGCCGAGATAGCTGATCCACAGCGCGATGGTCGTACGCGCGCGGCCGTGTCGCCACAGCGCGTCACGCACGCCGGGCAGGCCGGCGACATGGCCAGCCACGGTCGACCGGGTCGCCACGAACTGCCGCGACTCGTGCAGGAACATCCCGAGCAGCGGCACCATGACGAGCGGCCCGAATCCGCCGACGTAAAACACGTGACGCCAATTCGCATCGCCTGCGCTCGCGATGCCGATCACCGCGGCGATCGCCGCGCCGAACGGCATCCCGCAGTACATCGCGCCGACCGCCGTGCCGCGCTGCCGCGGGCCCGCCGCTTCGGAGCACAGCGCGATCAGGTTCGGCATCGCGGCGCCGAGCCCGCCGCCCGTCATCAATCGCGCAACGAGCAGGCTCTCGAAGCTCCAGACCTGCGTCGTCGCGAGCGAGAACAGGCCGAACATCGCGACCGACCACATCAGCACGCGCTTGCGGCCGAACCGGTCGGCCAGCCGGCCGCCGAGCGCGGCACCCGGCAGCAGGCCGAACGCGCCCGCGCTGAACGCCCAGCCCATCTGCGCGACGGCGAGCGAAAACTCCTTCGCCATGCGCGGGCCGGCCACCCCCGCCGATTGCAGGTCCAGCCCTTCGAGCAACGCAATCGCGAGGCACAACATGATCGTCGCGTGTCCCGTGCGTCCATGTCGCGCGGTATCGCCTTCCTTTCGTGACGTATTCATCAAAAGTCTCCAAAGATTGATATACAGGCCGCTCTTGCCGGCGGCTGTCATGTATCGGACCGCGACGTGCGCGGTCCTGCCGTCCGTTCCCATGCGGCCTCGCCACGCTTCTTCAGATCGAGCGCGACGTCGACGATCATGTCTTCCTGGCCGCCCACCATGCGGCGCTTGCCCAGTTCGACGAGGATGTCCACGGTGCTGATGTCGTACTTCTTCGCGGCCGCTTCCGAGTGACGCAGGAAGCTCGAATACACGCCCGCATAGCCGAGCGCGAGCGTTTCGCGGTCGACGCGCACCGGACGGTCCTGCAACGGTCGCACGATGTCGTCGGCGGCATCCATGAGCGTGTAGAGATCGGTGCCGTGGTTCCAGCCCATCCGCTCGGCCGCCGCGATGAACACTTCGAGCGGCGCATTGCCGGCGCCCGCGCCCATTCCTGCGAGCGACGCATCGATCCGGTCGCAGCCTTCCTCCACCGCGACGATCGAGTTCGCGACGCCGAGCGACAGGTTGTGGTGCGCGTGCATGCCGGTTTCCGTTTCGGGCTTCAGCACCGCCTTCACCGCACGGAACCGGTCGCGCACGTCCGACATCGTCAGCGCGCCGCCGGAATCGACGACGTAGATGCAGGTCGCGCCGTAGCTTTCCATCTTCTTCGCCTCGACGGCCAGATTCTCCGGCGTCGTCATGTGGCTCATCATCAGGAAGCCGACCGTGTCCATGCCGAGTTCGCGCGCATATTCGATGTGCTGCTTCGAGATATCCGCCTCGGTGCAGTGCGTCGCGACACGCACGATGCGCGCGCCGGCGTCGTACGCGGCCTTCAGGTCGTGAATCGTGCCGATGCCCGGCAAGAGCAGCGTCGCGATCCTCGCGTGTTCGACGACGTCCGCTACCGCCGCGATCCATTCGAGATCGGTATGCGCGCCGAAGCCGTAGTTGAAGCTCGACCCTTGCAGGCCGTCGCCGTGCGCGACCTCGATGCTGTCCACCCTGGCGCGATCCAGCGCACGTGCGATGTCCTGCACGTTCGCGATCGAATACTGGTGTCGAATGGCGTGACTGCCGTCGCGCAGCGTCACGTCGGAGATATACAGTTTCTTGCTCATCGCCGTTTGCTCCTTACGCGCTCACGCGCGCCTGCGCCATGCGTTCGGCGGTCGCGAGCGCGGCGGAAGTCATGATGTCGAGATTGCCCGCGTAGGCAGGCAGGTAGTGCGCGGCGCCCTCCACTTCGACGAACACCGACGTTTTCAGGCCGCTGAACGTTCCCAGGCCCGGAATACGGATCGGTGCGCTCGCCGGAATCTCGTCGAATTGCACCTTCTGCTTGAGCCGATAGCCAGGCACGTAAGCGTGCACCTTCGCGACGGTGTCCTCGATCGACGCCTCGATCTCCGCGCGAGACGCGAGGTCGGACAGCGTATAGACCGTGTCGCGCATCATCAGCGGCGGCTCGGCCGGGTTCAGCACGATGATCGCCTTGCCCTTCGCGGCGCCACCGACCACCTCGATCGCCTTCGACGTCGTTTCGGTGAATTCGTCGATGTTCGCGCGCGTACCGGGGCCCGCCGACTTGCTGCTGATCGACGCGACAATCTCCGCGTAGTGCACCTTCGCGACGCGCGACACAGCCGCGACGATCGGAATCGTCGCCTGGCCGCCGCACGTGACCATGTTCACATTCGGCGCGTCGATGTGCGCGTCGAGGTTGACGACCGGCACGCAGTACGGGCCGATCGCGGCGGGTGTCAGATCGATCATGCGAATCGATGGCTTGAGCGTGCGCAGCAGCGCTGCGTTGCGAACGTGCGCGCCTGCGGACGTCGCGTCGAACACGAAATCGATCTGGTCGAATAGCGGCAGACGCGTGAGCCCTTCGACGCCTTCGTGCGTGGTCGCGACACCCAGTCGCGCGGCGCGCGCGAGACCGTCCGAGTTCGCGTCGATACCGACCATCGCCGCCATTTCCAGATGCCTGCCGTGACGGAGGATCTTGATCATCAGGTCCGTGCCGATGTTGCCGGAGCCGATGATCGCAGCCTTGAGTTTTTCGGAAGCCATGCGAGTTCCTGAGTTAAGCCGTAAAAGTTGCCCGGACGCTGCCGAGCCCGTCGATCTGCGCGACATAGGTGCCGGCCTCGCGAACGGCGACCATCGGACCGAGCGCGCCGGTCAGCACCACGTCGCCGGCGCGCAGCGGCGTGCCGAGTTGCACCATCCGGTCGGCCAGCCACACGGCGGCGTTGAGTGGATTGCCGAGGCAGGCGGCGCCGCTGCCCTTCGACAGCACTTCGCCATCGCGGGCAAGCGTCATCGCGCAGCCCGTCAGATCGAGCTGCGAAAGCGGCACCGGACGGCTGCCGACCACGAAGCGCGCGCTCGATGCGTTGTCGGCGACCGTGTCGACGAAGCGGATGTCCCAGTCCCGGATGCGGCTGTCCACCACCTCGATCGCGGCGAGCGCATAAGCGCTCGCGCGCAGGATGTCGACGAACGTGTGCCTGTCTTGCGTGAGGTCGTGATCGAGCACGAGCGCGATCTCCGCTTCGACCTTGGGCTGGATCAGTTGCGCGAGCGAAATCGGCGCGCCGTCGCCGCAAGCCATGCTCGCGAACAACGCACCGAAATCGGGCTGGTCGACGCCCAGCTGTGTCTGCACCGCGAGCGACGTCAGGCCGATCTTGCGGCCGACGATGCGCTCGCCGTTCGCGACGCGCCGGTCGACGTTGGCCTGCTGCACCGCGTAGGCCATCGTCATCGCGTCGAGCGGGATGCCGCCCGCGGCGGCTTCGCCGCGCAGCGGCGCGATCGTGCTGCGCGACGCCTCGGCTTCGCGCAGTCGCGCGGCCAGTGTCGTCACAAGGTTCGAATCGGACATCGAGGTCTCCTGGAGTTCGGTCACGCCGCCGCCGCGACGGCGGTCGACGACGTGGCGTGCATGGTGGCGAAACCGGCGATCCACTCGGGAATCGCGCGGTAGTAGTCGAGTGACGCGTGATACGGGCCATACGCGGCAAGCGCGGCGAATGCGGCGACCCACGTGCGGATCTCGTGCGCGGACTTGCCGCCGTCGCGCGTGATCGCGTCATCGGTCACGCCGTCCAGCGCGGTCAGTTCGCCGGATGCGAGTCCGGCAAGGAACGCGCGATCCCATTCGGGATTGAGCGGATGCAGCGGACTGTCGCCGGCGGCAAACGAACGGGCGGCGGCCACGGTACGTGCCTGGCGCGCCGCGCGCGACTCGGCCGACGGATTGCGACCGGCGATCAGCCGCTCCGCCACTTCGGCGGTCGCGCCGATCAGTTCCGGTACAGGCGGCTCGTGCGAGATGCCGCCCGAGCCGACCACCAGCACGCGGCGGTCGGTACGCGCGAGATGGCGGCCGATCGCATCGCCCAGCAAACGCGCGCGGCGCAGCGGCGCCATCGGTGGCGCGACGGAATTGATGAACACCGGAATCACCGGATGGCGATCGAGACCGCCCGTCAGTATTTCAAGCGCCTGCGCGCAGCCGTGGTCGACCTGCATCCGGTACGACAGCGCGACATCGACGTCGGCGGCCAGCACGCTTTCCGCCAGCCCGTGCGCGAGATCGCCCGGCACCGGCAGCGTGCCGGCCAGGCTCTTGAAATCACCGATCGCGTCGGCGCGTGCGCCGATGCAGAACGGCGGCATCATGTCGTAGAAGAATCCGTTGAAATGATCGGGGGCGAAAACGACGATCAGGTCAGGCCGGAAACGCTCGACACGTTCGCGCGCGGCCCGGCCGATGCGCTCGACTTCGGCGACCACGTCGGGCGCCGGGTCGACGTAACCGTGCAGCGGCGTATGGGAAAGACATTCGAGATGAATCGGCATGCTCATGCTCCTGCCGTGTATGTGAGGGCATCGCGAGCGCACACCGGGCCCTGCGAAGATGGCGCAACGTCGCCGTGCTCGTGCCGCGCGCCTGCCGTGATGCCGAGCTTTTCCGCGAGCGCGACAATGGCCGGGGACACCTGCTGTGGCGCACATACGCCCGCGACGAAACGATCGGGGCGCAGCAGCACGACCGACTCCGGCAGACGGCTGAACCAGTCCTTCAACCGGCCCGTCTCGTCACCGATCGCGAGCACGTCCGGGGGCACGTCGTCGGCGTAAGCGAGCTGGGCTGCCGGCTTCGCGATCACGAAGCGGCCACCGATCCGCGCCCACAACGCACGCGCCTGCGGCGTCATGCCGAAGGTCGGATCAGCGCCCCAGCCCAGCATGACGAAACCGGTGCCGATCGCGTCGTCGAGCAGCACGGTGCGGCCCTCGGGCAGCCGCACGCGCGGCTGGATGAACATGCGCCCGACCGGCGACGCGGCAAACGGATCGCGACCGTAAGCGAGCCGGCCGATCAAGGAATCGCGCTTTTCGCTCATCAGGCCGAGCAGCCGGCCCGGCGCGGAATTGCCCGATCGTTCGAGCACGCGGGCAAGCCAGCCGCGCCTGGGAGCATGCGCGGGCAGCAGTACCGCGCCCGCCTCGTAACGCGGCATCGGCTTGAAGCGCATTTCGACGAAGTAGCGCTTCACCGCCGGGAACAGGGTCAGCGCACGCACGAAGGTGTCGCGAAAGCGCGCGCCGAAACGTGTCGTCGGCGCGAAAATATCGCCCGCCACTTCGGAAAGATGGATCATCGAACGCGCATGCGCGCGGCGCTCGGCGGTGTAGGTTTCGAGCAGGCGGCTGTCCGCGAGCCCCCGCGCGACCATCGCGAGCTTCCAGCCGAGATTGTTCGCGTCGCGGATTCCGCTGTTGTAACCCTGCCCCTGCCACACCGGCATGATGTGCGCGGCGTCACCCGCGAGCAGGACGCGGCCCACGTGAAACGTCGACGCGAGACGCGCATTGTGCGTATAGACGCGCTTGCGGATGTAGTCGACCGCATCCGGATCCGCGACCACCTTGCGGATCAGCGCAGCCATGTTTTCGGGTTTCGACAGTTCTTCCTCGGTCTCGCCCGGCATCACCATGAACTCGAAGCGGCGAATGCCGTGCGGCAGCGCCGCCGACACGTACGGCCGTTCGTGATCGCAGTGCATATAGATGTGCGGCGAGCCGATCGGGTCGTTGCGCACGTCCACGACGATCCACTGGTTCGGCTTCGTGCGCCCTTCGAACGGCACGTTCAGCACGCGGCGCACGAAGCTGTTGCCGCCGTCCGCGCCGACCATGTACGCTGCGCGCACGGTCCGGCGTTCGCCATCCGCATCGTCCACGTCGATGCTGACGCCGTCGGCGTCCTGCGTGAACGATGCAACGCCGTGTCCGAACAGCACCTGGACGTGCGGGAAACGCGCGAGGCCTTCGTGGAGCACGCGATCCGCGAGCGGCTGGATGAACGCGTTGCGGCGCGGCCAGCCGAATTCGTCGGTGCGCGGCTCGATCGATGCGAAGCAGTGACCGTCCTTCGTCACGAAACGCATCCAGTGATCGGGCGTCGTGTGCGGCACGAGTTCGTCGGCCAGGCCGATCGACTGGAACACGCGCAATGCTTCGTCATCCAGACCAATGGCGCGCGGGTAATCGATGATCCGTTCGAGCTTCTCGATCAGCGTGACACGCACGCCCTGAAGGCCCAGAATGTTGGCGATCATCAAGCCGACCGGGCCTGCGCCGATGATTGCGACGTCGGTGGAAAGCGGGTCGCGCTGGTCGCGATGCGCGGCTGGACTGGGTGAGGGATTCATGTGTCTCCTTCCTCGCGCGACTCGGTGGTCGCTGCGTATGCCGATGGATTCCGGCCGGGGCACGTCGCGGGTTCCGTGTCGCGTCGTGTGGCGGCGGGATGGAGGCAAGTCTAGGGAGCGACAGACACGCGCTCAACAATTTCAACCAAATGTGCAAGGAATGCACGTCGTTGATTTTTAATACATTTTCCGATGAGCAAGTACGCAAATGTCCGAGGATTGTCGCGCGGCCTGCAGGTGCTGCAGGCTCTCAATGCGCTGGAGAACGGTCGCGCGACGAGCCAGCAGTTGAGCGAAGTCACGGGGCTGCACCGCACGACCGTGCGGCGGTTGCTGGAAACGCTGGTGGAAGGCGGATTCGTGCGGCGCAGCGAGTCGGACGACACGTTTCGTCTGACGTTGCGCGTGCGCGCGCTGAGCGAGGGATTCACCGACGACGAGCACATCGCCACCGTCGCGCCACCGATCATGGCGCGGCTGCTGCAACGCATCGTGTGGCCGTCCGACCTGACGACACCCGACGGTGATTCGATGATCATTCGCGAGACGACGCATCGCTTCAGCCCGCTGTCGTTTCATCGTTCGATGGTCGGGCGCCGGCTGCCGATGCTGCTGACCGCATCGGGACGCATTTACTTCGCGTCGTGCCAGGATGCGGAGCGCGAAGACATTCTCGATCTGTTGCGCGCCGGCGCCGGCGGCGAACAACAGCAGCGGCTCGCATCGGACAGCGCGTTCATCCGCAACCTGGTGCGGCAAACGCGCGCCGACGGCTTCGGTTCGAATCATGGCGACTGGGCCGATCAGCGCAAGATCGGCTCGGTCGCGGTGGCGATCCGTGCGCACGATCGCGTGATCGCGGCACTGAACGTCATCTACCTCGAACAGGCGATCAATCCGGCGGAGGCCGTGCGCCGCTTCCTGCCGGAGTTGCAGCATGCGGCTCAGGAATTGGTGAGCGCACTCGAGGCGTCGAGCGATGAACGATCGGTCTGAAGATCATGCCCTGGACCGATCAACCTTTCATACGACGTGCATCCGCTGGCCGAAGGTCGGCCGATTCGGCCTCTGACGAGACAGCGCCCCATTGCCTGCCGGAGTGAGTCCTGTCGGGCGACAAGCGGTACCGACACCGGCCACCGGCACCACTTCCGCCTGGACGTTGCTCATGAATATTCCCCATGGATTCCGTCTTGCATGACCGATCGAACATGGTCACCGTTTTCTAAAGTGGTTCCTGGACTCCGCTCGAAGATCGACGAGATGCGCGCCGGCTCACTCAACTCAACAGCCGCTCGACTTCCTCGATGAGTGCATGACGACGCTCCACGTCGTGTTCGTACGCACGCTCGGCCGCCGCGATGTCCGCCCCGCAGTGCGGGCACCGGGACTCGTGCTGATGGACGTAGCTGTTACAGGCGCGGCAGACGGCCAGCCTCGGCGGGACTCGCCCGACCTCCGGCGCACGCTTGCCCTTGTGTTTCCACGCGAGTTCGACGGTCTGGCCCGAGCGGGAAATGCTCGAGACGGGTGTGCCGTCCGAAATGCGTTCGGTGACCAGATCGAAGCGCCCCACCGCGAACGACGTGGGCGCCGCGTCCTCGATCTTCTCGATGCGCTCGCGCAGCCCCTGCTTCTTCAATTCGAGCACGCGATAGTGGCAATAAGGATTGTTGCCGGGCTTGCCGAGCAACGAATGCGAGGTCCACGTACAGCCGCCACGACACACGTCGGCGTAGTAGCACGTGCGACAGAATCCCCACAGGTCGTCCACCGAGCGCAGCCGGCCGAAATGGATCGCCTCGCTGGTGCGCCAGATCTCCTCCAGGGACAGATCCCGAACGTTGCCGCCCGCGAAACCGACCGTCGCGAGCGACGGACACCCCTTGACGGTGCCGTCCGCTTCGAGCGCGATGACGGTCTGCCCGGCCGCGCATCCGGTCCAGTGCACCCGCTCGTCCCCGAAGCCGCGCCACAGATGCTCGTGCGGCCCGAAGTAGCCGATGTTGTTGCCCACATTCATCAGCAGGCCGCGATCCAGCCCCCGCTTGTAGAGATCGGCGAGCAGCGGCATCAGTTCCTCGAGCTGGTACGGCTGCAGGAGCAGTTCGTCGTGATCGACCGCGTTGCCCATCGCGACCGTCAACTGAATCTGCCAGTGTGTCGCCCCGACCTCGATGATCGTGTCCATCAACGCCGGGAGATCGTGCATCGTTGCCGAACCGATCTGCGTGTTCACACTGACCGCGAGACCGTGCGCACGCGCACGCTTCAGTGTATCCACGGCCCGGTCGAACGATCCCGGAACATTGCGCAACCTGTCGTGCAGCGGCGCCAGGCCGTCCAGCGATACCCCCAGTCCGTTGAGGCCCGCGCCGACGGCCTGCGCGAGCCGGGCGGGTGTCAGGTTGCGACCGCCTGTCTGCACCGCGCAGTACATCCCGTGCGAGCGGATGGCCTTGATGAGTTGCGCCCAGTCCTTGCGCAGGTAAGCCTCACCGCCGATCATCGACACCTCTCGCGTACCGAGCCTGGCCAGCGCATCGATCACTTCGAGACACTCGCCGGTCGACAGTTCGTTGGTGCGTCGGCGGCCCGCACGCGATCCGCAGTGCAGGCACTTCAGGTCGCAAGCCAGCGTGATTTCCCACACGACGTGAACCGGGACGAACCGTTCGTAGTCCTGTTCGCTCAGGAAGCGAACCGGACGCACTTGATTCTCGTCCATTTCGATATCCTCGGGTATGTCGATCCCCCACCCGCCACGCACCGATCGGTCAGCGGCGGCGACCGCCGCGAGCCGCGGCAGGCACCGCCGCCTCGCGCGTGCTCAGCGCCCGGCTTCCAGCCGGGCAATCTCGGCGTTCAGGCCGGCAAGGGCTTGCTCGATATGGCCGGCATTGGCGAGCTGTTGTTCGGCCTGGCGGGCGAGCGCCTTCATTCGACCGAGATCGCCCGATTGCCTCGCCTGCTGCAGGCCGACGCCGTACAGCGGCGTGACCGGATGCCGGGGTTCGAACGGTTGCAGCGCGCCGGTCACTGTCATGATCGCGTGTTCCACGGCATGCCAGCGCTCCCCTTCGAAGAACCGGTAGCTGGCGACTCCCGACTTCCAGTCCGCCTCGACGATCCCCTGCAGCCGGAACGTTTCGGCCAGACCGCTGGTCGGCCCGGACGGGTTGCCCTGCAGGCTGAGGACAAGTTGCGTCTTGCCGCCGGGGGTGAGCACGATCGGGCTGAACTGGCCCCATACCTGCGCACTGAATTCGAGCGGCGGCCAGGTCGTCTGGGTGATGCGCGCCACGCCGCTGACCTTCTTGGCCGGCGTGTTGACCAGTAGCGCCAGCGTGAGGACAGGTGCGCCGATAGCCGGCGTTGCGACGCGAAAATTCACGGGAAAAAGAGCGGCGGACATAGGATGGCTCCTGTAGCGAATAAGGATCGGGGCAACCGGGCCGGTTTCAGTTCCCGGCTTCCAGGCGCGCGATTTCGGTCTTCAGCGCAGCCAGCGCGGCCGCGATTTCGTCACGGCTTTGCAACTGGTGCTTCGCCGCGGCCGCGACCGTCTTCATGTGCGCGAGATCGCCGGAGGCCGCCGCTTGCTGAATGGGCGCACCGTACAAAGGCCGCGGCCCGCCGTGCGGCTCGACAATCACCGGGCCGGGCTCGAGCGGGACGAATTCCCGGTCGATCCTTGCCGGCACGTTCTCGAACGCGCGCCAGCTGCCGTTGTCGAAAAAGCTGTACGACGCGACGCCGCTTTGCCAGTCGCTTTCCAGCACGAGATGCAGCCGGAACGTCACGATCGAATTCGAGTTCGGGCCGCCGTCGTTGCCCTGCAGCGTCACCAGGATGCGCGTGTTGACCGGCGGCATCAGCGCCATATAGGTGTAGTTGCCCCAGACGTCGGCATGGAAGTCGATCGGCGGATTCACTGCCTGCCCGATCGTTGCGGTGCCAACCACACTGCCCTCGGGCGTATCCACGAGCAATGCGAGACTGAGCGCCGGTGCGCCCGGCAGTCCCGTGCCGATGACGTAGCCCGCCGGGAAAAGCCCGATACGTGTGTTTTCTGACATTTGGTCCTCCTGCGTGGTAAACGAAATGGCGATGCGTGCGACGGCAGCTCAGGCCCGCTCGCGCCTCACGATCTCCTGCCTGAGCTTGCCGACCGCGGCGGCAAGGTCCTCGTGCTGCTTCAGAACCGCTTCGGCCTGGCTGAGCAACGCCTTCATCCTTGACACATCGCCTTCCGATATGGCTTGGTGGATCGCTACGCCATAAGGCGGAATGACATGGCCGGTTTCCCTGTTCATCACGTTCTCGCTAAAAAGGTCGTCGTACCGATTCGCGGAATCTCCGCGAGCACGAGATCAAGCAACCGATGTGCCAGTCGTGGATCGACAGGCCTGTGTCCGTGCGCGGTGCCGATGCTTGACCACCGGAGGACGAATTCGTCCGGCCGTTTGCTGCGCGATGGACGAATGTGTCCATATGCAGCGCGATCGCCCGATCTCGCGGACGCAAGCGCGCGAGGTCCGGTGCCGGGGACGCGTACCTGCGCGCCATGTCGGAACATGGCTCGGCGCGCGTCGACCAGGCGTCAAGCATTCGCCGCGCGCCACGGTCTCGGGATGAAGGGGGTGATGCGCGCACGCCGCCGAGCCGCGCGCTCAGGACATCGCGTTGACGCGATCGCTACAGCAGGCCTGGATCCTGGAGCGGCATGGCGGGCGGGCGTGCCGCGACGGGCATGTGCAATGGCCGGTCGATCGCTTCGATGATCGACGTCGGACGGGCGGGCTGTCGCGACAGATCCGCGAGATGTCCCATCGCGGCCACGCGGGCGGGCACCGAGCCCAGCGCCAACGCCGTCGAGATCGCGATGCGCAACCCTTGCTCGGCACCCGCCGTATCGCCGAGCATCGATTGCGCACGCGCCTTGAGGATCAACAGCTCACCGAGATACGCACGCTCCTGCCTGCGGATCACCATGTCGAGCGCGTCGGAAACGAGAATTTCGCATTGCCGCGCGCGCCCCGTGCTCAACAGAATCTCGCCATGCTTCCAGACCTTGATCGAATGGAACAGCGCGCCGCCCTGCTTTTCGATTTCGTTTTCATAGCCGTCGAGCAGCATCGCCTCGGCGTCGCCGAACTCGCCGATCGCACTCAGATAGCACGCCCGGAACATCCGGAGCGCCCCGCCCGAACAGGCCGGGGCGCCGGTCGCCGGTATGGCGTCGAACGCACGGGTCAGGTTCCCGAGCCGCTCGACGTCGTTGAAGAGCATCGCAAGCCACGCGGCGCCTTGCAGATCGAGCGCGCGACCGGGCCAATCCGGCGAATCGAGTTCCGCCCGCTCGGTCAGACGGACCATGGCATCGCGTGCGTGGTCGAGTGCGCCGGTCTGGTAAGCGGCGAGACCCTCGAACGTCAATGCGAGCCCCGCGATATCGCCGCCCGAGACGCCGAGCCGCCGATCGGCGCGACCGATGCCGGTCAGCCCGCCACGGGAAAGCAACGCCAGCGCTTCCTCACTGTCGCCGAGCCAGAACAGCGTGTTGGCGAGCGCGACGTGCGCGTCGTCGAGCATCGCGCGATCGTCCATCGCATGCGCGCGGTGAAGCAGTTCCTGCGCCGTGGCGCGCGCCCGCGTGAGTTGCAGCGTCACCAGTTGCGTCATCCAGATGCCGAACTGCACCGTGGCGAGTTCGCGCGCGTCGCATACACCGTCGCCGATCGACCATGCCGCCTCGTAACACGCCATCGCTTCGGGAAACTGCCAGCCATGGATGCCGCGCAGCACGACGGCAAGCAGGCGATAGGCGCCAAACTGCAAGCGGCGGCTCTCCTCGGTCGGACTGGCCTTTTGCAGGAGCGCGAGACAACGGTGCAGCAGCGCGGCGGATTCGCGATACTGGAGCACGCCGGCCAGCGCTTCCGCACGCTCCAGGCATTGTCGCGCCTCACCGTGTTGCGCTTCGCGCGCCTTGAGCCGGCGCTCGACGACCTTGCGGCCGACACCGAGCAGCGCGGCCGCGGCGCTCTTGTTATACGAAGTCCGCTCGAGCGCGCGGTCGATGAGCAGGCGTTCGGCCGCGGCCAGCTTGTCGCTGCCGCCGAACTCGAGCAGGCGGTCCGCGAGAAGCGCGCATGCCGTCGCGTCGGGCGTGTCCGTCGCCAGAAACGGCGCGAGCGTGTCGGCGTCGATCCGCGCATGCTCCGCGAACACGCTGAGCTGGCTGACGAGATTGCGCAACTGGCGAACGTTGCCCGGCCACGGATGCTCGCACATCCGCTTGATTGCCGCCGGCGTGAACGCGATCGCGCGCGTTTGCTGCGCGGCAAAATGCGCGGCCAGCAGCGGGATGTCCTCGCTTCGTTGCGCGAGTCCCGGCACATTGAGGATGAACACCGCAAGCCGGTAGAACAAGTCCTCCCTGAACCGGCCGACGCGCGCTTCTTCCAGCAGGTTTCGATGGGTGGCCGCGACGATGCGTCCGGCAAAGCGCTGGCTTGCCGATGCGCCGATCGGCCGGAACGTGCGCGTTTCGAGCACGCGCAGCAGTTTGGGCTGGAGCGCAAGCGGCAGCTCGCCGATCTCGTCGAGAAAGAGCGTGCCGGCCCCGACCTGCTCGAACAGGCCGCGGTGGTCTTCCACGGCGCCCGTAAAGGCGCCGCGGACATGCCCGAAGAACTCCGCTTCGATCAGATCATGGGGAATGGCGCCGCAATTCACGTCGATGAACGGCTTGTCGCGCCGCGGGCCGTTTGCGTGAAGGCGCCGCGCCACCAGTTCCTTTCCGGAGCCGGTGGGTCCGACGATCAGTAGCGTATGGTCGGTCGGCGCCACGCGATCGATCATCCGGACCAACTGGCGAAACGCCGTCGACACGCCGATCAGCACCTGCGCGTCAAGCGCGCCGTTGCCGTGCGCGCACCCGTCCGGGCCGCAAGCGGCCCCGTTCCGTATCCCGTTCATCGCGCGACGCCCGGCAATCGCGATACATGGGCAGGCAAGACGAGGTCGAGCCGATAAAAGGTAGGCTCAGCGCACGCCGCTGCGCCGAGATCGTGCAATGTGTCCGCGCTGCGGACATCTGTCCCCGGTCTTTGCATGCTCTTTCCTATACGGTTAGGCTCTAGAGCGGTTCTTTTTCAGTTTTCTTGTTTTTTAAAACCAGATACCACCACGGCACTTCACACACCGACCTTTCAGCCCCGGCTGCGGCGATCCGGGCGACGGAATAGCAGCCGTTGCTCAAGACAGTGTAGAGGGATTTATTCGCGCGGGAATTTAAATAAATAGGGTTTGATTATTTCCCGGCACGATCGAAATCGGAAATAATCGTCATGTTTGTTTAATAATCGCTGCGTCGCGCGCGGGTGCTTGACCCGGCAGCGAATGCTCCGTCGCATGGATCTGTCGCGTGGAAACGTTATTGACGAATTTCATGCGATAAGTCGAAACCATGCCATCGGCCCGACATTCATTACAAATCCATTCAAGGCGCTCGTCCGTTAAATAGCGAACCGGTCTGTTTATATTTGAATTGGATTGCTCTCGTGGACGTGTTCGATGCCGAATCCTGTCCAATCCCTGCGAAACGAACGACGGAGCGTCTTGAGAAATACGGCGGAAAAGAAGGTCAAGCCGCCAGCCCCGCCGACGAAGCCCCCTGGGCATCCGGATTGAACGGTGTCAGGCAGTTCAGATCGAGCGCGCGAATCTGCTCGGTCATGAAGTCGACGAAGATGCGAATCCGCGTCGGCAGATGTTGCCGGCTCAGATAGCAGATGTAGTGGCCGCGATCCTCAGGCACATGCTTCGCCAGCGCGACGACGAGCTCGTTCGACACGAGATGGTCGCGGATCTGGTAGCCGGCCATCTGCGCGATGCCCGAGCCGTTCAGCACGGCGCGCAACACCAGATCCGTGTCGTTGAACGTGAGGCGCGAGGTCGGCAGGTACTTGTGCACGCGGCCGTCGACATTGAACTCCCATTCGAAGACGCGACCGCTGGCAAAACGGAAATTGATGCACGTGTGCCGGCCGAGATCCTCCAGACTCTGCGGGAGCCCGTGCCTGGCCACATACGACGGTGCCGCGCAGAGCGCCATCTGCATCGGAATCAGTTGCCGGGCAATGATGCTGGAGTCCTCGATGCGGCCATTGCGGAACGACACGTCGATCCGCTCCGACACCAGGTCGATCGGCCGGTCGTCGAGCAACAGGTCGATGACGATGTCGGGGTAGGCCTCCGCAAACGTTTCGAGCAGCGGCGCGACGATTTTCCTGCCGAAACCCACCGCCGAGCTGATACGAATGAGGCCGCGCGGCGGCCCTTGTCGCAACTCGAGCATGTCGTTCATGGCTTCGACGATCTGTGCCACGCCCTGATGGCAGTTCTCGAAGAATCGCTGGCCTTCGCAAGTCAGCTCGGTCATGCGCGTGGTCCGCTGGAACAGCCGCGTACTCAACTGCGCCTCCAGCTTCTGGACGTTCCGGCTCACGGCCGGCCGGCCGACGCCAAGCAGTTCGGCAGCCTTGGTGAAACTCCCCTCGCTCGCCACTGCGACGAAGGCAAGGATGCCCGCATAGCTCGCACCGAAGCTCGCGGACAGTGCATCGGCGCGACCCGCCAGGTCGCGACGAACGCCTTGCTCCGATGGTTCCGATTGATTCATTTCCGCTGCCCCCAACACATGCCGCTCCTCCCGACTGCCCGTCGCCGGCTTGCGCCGGCGAGCCGCCAAACGTGCGAACGCGAATCAGATATCAGATTTCTGCGAGCCACTGGTCGAGACCGATGCGGCCAAGCCGCGCAGGTCCAAGCGGTACCAGCGATTTCTCCTCGACGCGACCACCGTAGTAACGTGCATCGCGATCGGTCACGACCGCGCGCGGGTCGCCGACCGACTTCAGATAGCGCGCGACGATCTCCGCGAACGGTGCGCGATCCGGGCCCGCGATCTCGACCGTGCCGTTCAGCGGCCCGGCGAGCGCGACCTGCGCGACGAGCGCCGACACGTCTTCCGCGGCGATCGGCTGGAACAACCCGTCGCCGATCCGGACCGTGCCGTCTTGCGTGCCGAAATCCGCGATACCGCCGATGAATTCCATGAATTGCGTCGCGCGCACGATCGTGTACGGCACGCCCGCCGCTTCGATCGCCTGTTCCTGCGCGACCTTGGCCGCGAAATAGCCGTTCTCCGGCATGCGGTCGCAGCCGACGATCGACAGCGCGACGTGATGGCGCACGCCCGCGGCCACCTCGGCCTTGCCGAGATTACGCGCCGACGTGCGGAAAAAGTCCAGCACCGCCTGCGGTTCCCACGACGGCGCATTCGCCACGTCCACGACGACGTCCGCGTCCGTCAATGCGTCGGTCAGGCCTTCGCCCGTGATGGTGTTGACGCCGGTGCGCGGCGATGCGGCCAGCGCCTGATGGCCCGCTTCCTCGAGCAGCGTGACGACACGCGAGCCGATCAGGCCCGAACCGCCGATGACAACGATCTTCATCGCAAAATCTCCTGACGAATGGATTGCATTGGAATGCGAAGTGGATGTGACGGATGCCGGATCCGGTGAAGGCCGTCATGGCCGTCGCATCACGTGGCTCAATTGTGGAAGAATCATGTCCTATCCATAAGTGCCAAGAATCGTCGATCGGACTAGTCCATGGCATATCTGTTCGCGTTACCCGGGAGACCGCGATGTCCACGCAAACGCCCCCGCTGACCATCGAAATCGACCGGCACCATCAGTTGCCGGTCTATCTGCAGATTTGCGAGCGGTTCCGGGCCGCGATCGCCGCCGGTCACCTGCGCCCCGGCGATCGCGTGCCCGCGCTACGCGGTCTGGCGACGCAACTGAACACGGCGCGCGGCACCGTCGAACAGGCTTACACGATCCTGGTCGACGAGGGATACCTGCAAATGCGCGGCGCGGCGGGCACGTTCGTGTCGCCGTCCCTGCCGATCGCGCTGACCCGCGCGGCGCCCGCGCGAGGCAGCGCACCGGCGGCGCACGCCGAAGCCACCGGCCCCGCCGGCCCGCGCCAGGAGGCGGGCATCTCGCGCGACGATCCGCCGCCACGGCGCCCGCAGCCGATCGCCGTCGCGATGAGCGGCGAGCCGCGCCCGCTGCAACCGGGGCTCCCCGCGCTCGATGCGTTTCCGCTCAAGGTCTGGCAGCGGCTCGTGTCGCTGCGTGCGCGCAGCAGCGACCGCGCGCTGCTGGGCTACCCGAATCCGGCCGGTTACCGGCCGCTGCGCGAACACATCGCGACCTATCTGACCCTGTCGCGCGGCGTCACCTGCGTGCCGGAACAGGTGTTCGTCACCGGCGGCTACCGCGCGACGCTGGAACTCGTGCTGCGCAGCCTGGCACGCGCGAACGACCGTGTGTGGTTCGAGGATCCCGGCTATCTGCTCGCCCGCGGCTTCCTGTCCGAGACCGGCGTGCAACTCGTCCCGGTGCCGGTGGACGACGAAGGGATCGACGTCGGGCGCGGCCTGCAGCTGGACGCGCAAGCGCGCTTCGCGCTCGTGACACCGTCGCATCAGAGCCCGCTCGGGCATACGCTGTCGCTGTCCCGTCGCATCGCTTTGCTGGCCTGGGCCGAAAAGACGTCCGGCTGGATCGTCGAGGACGACTATGACAGCGAGTTTCGCTATCTCGGCCGTCCGCTGCCAGCGTTGAAGAGCCTCGACCGCCGCGATCACGTGATCTACTGCAGCACCTTCAGCAAGGCGATGTACCCCGGTTTGCGGCTCGCGTACGCGGTCGTGCCGGAACGTGCGGTGGAGCGCGTGGAACGCGTGGCATGCAGCATGAATGCCGGTTCGCCGACACTCCTGCAGGCGGCCCTGGCCGATTTCATCGAGCAGGGGCACTTTGCCCGGCATCTGAAGCGCATGCGTGCGCTGTACGGCGAGCGCCGCACGCTGATCGTGCATGCGTTGAGGCAGGCGTTCGGCGAGCGGCTGATCGTCGAATTGCCGGCGGGCGGCATTCAGTTCGCGGTGCAGTTCGCAGAGGGGCCCGGAGGGCCGGTCGACGATGTTGCCGTTGCCGCGCGTGCCCGCGACGCGGGACTCGCGGTCCTGCCGCTGTCGATCTGGTATTCGAACAGCCACACGCGGCAAACGCCGCGCGGCCTCGTCATCGGGTTCGCGAACATCGCCGATGCGGACGAAGCGCGACGTCATGCCAAAACGCTGCGCGCCTGCCTGGGCCGCTGATGCGCGACACCCGCAACCGCGTGCATGGCATCAGTGCGCACCGGCGGCCGCTGCCACCGTGCACCACGTGAAAATTCGTGGCGGACCATCGTGGCAGCGCCCGGATTGGTGTCCAACGGGAAACATACATTCGCCTCCGATGGCTATACCGACGACATGTGCGCGCCTCTAGCATGGAGGCATCTTTCTCCCGTAGACCGACCGTCAGTCGGGCCGTGCCGGAAGATTGCCGCATTCCTCATACGATAGTTCGCTCCGCAACATTTCTTGAAGACGCCATCTGCCCAGGCAGTGCAACCCCGGTTGCAGGACGCTTCGATGAATGAATGACCGACGGTCGGAGCGCGTCGTCGAACTCGAGCATGCATCATGGATGACAAGAAGCTGCAGGCCCCTCCGCTTTCCCTTCTCGACCGGTATCGGGGCCGGGATTTTCAGCCGCTCTATACAACGAGCGTCACCGTCACCGGCGGCGAGACAGGACACGGCCGTGCATCCGGCGTGGCCCGCTCGGACGATGGAAATCTCGCTGTCGATTTGCGCCTGCCCACCGAGTTCGGCGGGCCCGGCAACGGGACCAATCCGGAACAGCTGTTCGCGGCGGGCTTCGCCGCGTGCTTCCATGGTGCGCTGAACCTGCTCGAGAAACGCGCCGACCTGGACATCACCGACACGGTCGTGGAGGTGCAGGTTTCGTTCGGCCGCGATCCCATGGACGGCGGTTATGCATTGCTTGTCGATGTCCGGGTCCGGATGCCCGGGATCGATCGCGACATCGCGGAAGAGCTGGTTCGGACCGCGGAGCGCTTGTGTCCGTATGCCAAGATGGCCAAGCAAGGCACCGTCAATATCGTGACCGTCGTTGACTGACTCACCGCCTGTCGCGCGGCGGCGGCGTCTTGTGGATCGATAGCGTTTGCTGTCCACGTACCTGATCGCCCCCGCCGTGTGCATCGCGCGCCACGTGCGGGGGCGCCGGCAGGTCAGTCGGCGGAGACCTGCGGCTTGCCTGCCGCCAACGCCTCGGCGCGATTCGGCGCCGGCGGATAGATCCACTGCGTGTTGATCATCTGCTTGCGCGCCTTTCCTTCGGCATGCGTCAGTTTGATCTGACGGTCCCAGCCTTCCGAGTAAACCGCACCCCATTCGCCCAGGTCGACGCAGGTTGCATAGAACGGCTGCGTGTATTCCAGCGTCGGCACACCAATCAAGTCCGCGGCGACGTTGTGCCCGCCGAATTGCCCCATCACGATCGCGTGCTGGCACGACATCAATGCAAAGTGCCCGTCATCGTCGCTCCGCGCTCGCGCCACATCGCCCGCCACGAACACTTGCGGTGCTTCGGCCACACGAAGATCAGGCGTGACCTCGACGCGTCCGAGCGGGTCGAGATGCGACGAGACTTGCGCCGTCAGCGGGCTGGCATGCATACCGCCTGCCCAGATCACGGTCATGGCTTCGATATGCGTGCCCGACGCGGTGCGAACGCCGTCCGCCCCCACCGACACGACGCGCGATCCAAGCACGGCCTCGACGCCCAGCGAGTCGAAGGCTTCAGCGACGTAAGGCCGGGGATTGGGGCCGAGATCGGGGCCGATCTCGGCCTGCGCACCGATCACGACAACGCGAATCGCCGCGTCCGGGCCGAACCGCTCGCGCAATCGCCTCGGCAATTCGGTGGCGACCTCGATACCCGTAAAGCCGCAGCCGACGACCGCGACGGTATTGCGTGCCCGCGAATCCGGAAGTTTGGCCAGCGCCGCGAAGTGCTCATCGAGCGCGACCGCGTCCTCGATGCGATCGACCGAGAACGCGTGATCAGCCAGCCCCGGCACCGGCGGCCGGCTCAATTTGCTGCCGCTGGTCAACAACAGCCTGTCGTACGCGAGCAAACGCTTTTGGCCGCTGGCGCAAGCCACACTGACCGTCTTCTCGTCGACCGCAATCTCTTCGACGCTGCCCTCGAGAAATTTCACGCCGATGGCGTCGAGCAGCGGCAGCAGCGGCGCGGCCATTTGCTGCGGCTCGCTTTCGTACAACCGCGGCCGGATCTGCAATTCCGGTTTCGGCGAGATCAACGTGATTTCGACGTCGCCGCTCGTCACACCGGCACCATCCAGCACGCGAGCCGCGCCTAGTGCGCCCCACACGCCGGCGAAGCCGGCACCCACGATCAGGATTTTCTGCGACATGATGATTGCCCTCGGTTGGTGAATTGCGATATCGACGGATGCCGGCTGCAAGCCAAACAGGCAAAAGGAAAACGTCGTCGCGCGAAGTCATCGTAGGTCGACGCGGCATTGCGCAGTAGATCCTCAAGCGTGCTCACGATGTTGCCTCTTGCGCACCAATCGACCCCATCCCGGCCGAATCGATCGCAGGCATGATGCGTGACGAAAGATCGCGCGCGAACAACGCGCCCTATTCAACACCCACCTGAGTCATCGATGAGGCAAATAAAATGCATCTCGGCAAATCGTACAAACTGTCGGAATTCCTGATCTGGACTCGCTGGAAGATTTACGAGCTTCTGATTTTCGGTTCCGTGCCGGTCGTTCTGTATCAGTTCTTTTCCGTCACATGGCTGTCGATACCGCTGACGATCGTGGCCCTCCTCGGAACCGCGACGTCGTTCATCGTTGGCTTCAAGAACGTCCAGACCTACAACCGTGCAATGGACGCGCTGGAAATATGGACCGACATCCAGAGCAAAAGCCGTCGCTGGGGGCAATTCACGCGCGACTTCGTGACGGACGAAGAGGTTGCCCGAAAACTGGTCTATCGACACCTCGCCTGGCTGACCGCGCTGCGATACGACCTGCGCCGCCCTCGTATCTGGGAAAGCACGAACAAGCGCCACAACGCGGAATATCGTCGCTTCTATCGCGTGCCGGAATGGGAAAAGGACATCAAGGAAATACTGCCCGGATACTTGTCTCCTTCCGAAGCGGAACAGGCGCTCGCCTCCGCTTCCATCACGACATTCGTGCTGGGCCTGCAAGGCACTTCGCTGAAAACGCTTCACATGGCCGGCCATCTGAATTCGAATTTCCATATGGAACTTCAGAGAACCCTCGGAGACTTCATCGATCTCCAGTCGCGATCCGAACGTTTCAAGAATTTCCCCTATCCGCGTCAGTACGCGACTGTCAGCTCCCTGTTCGTCCGGTTCTTTTGCCTGTCGCTTCCGTTCGGTCTTCTGAACGAATTCAACCGGTTGAACGATAGCGTGAGCGGCTTCATGCACGGCTACATGGTCTGGCTGGTGGTGCCATGCAGTATCGCGGTGTCGTGGATGTACACGTCGCTCGACCAAGTTGGCGAAAGCACGGAGAATCCGTTCGAAGGCGGCGCGAACGATGTTCCCATTTCGACGCTGTGCGGCGCGATCGAGCGAGATCTGAAAGCGATGCTCGGAGAACATGCCGCCGGTTCGTCGAGCCACGCCATCATTGCGCTATAGCGAAACCACGGATGTCGCCCTTCGAGCGACACCGGATTGCCAACCCTCGATCATTGCTTCCCACCCCTCCCGTTGTCGATTGTTGTCGTCAGGACAACATGGTGAGGTCGTTTGCGACGCTACTGCCGCCAGGCCGCATCGCCTACGCTTGGCGCTGACGGTGGTCGTAGATGCTGCCTGATGCATCCGGGAAACCGACACGGCACCGCAAGAGCAACGTGCGACCGCGCGCGGCTAGCCCGCGCCGCGCTGCGTCCTCGCGCGTCATTGGCCGTGCCAGCCGAGGCTGGCGCGATGGGTGTGACAGAGCACACCTCTACAACCGAGGAACGATCCGTGACAGAAGAAGACATCCGCGACAACGCATTTGCGATGCCCGTGCATAACCCGGCGTATCCGCGTCCGCCCTTCCGCTTCATCAATCGGGAGTACTTCATCATTTCGTACGAGACGGACATGGACGCCCTTCGTGCCGTCGTTCCGGAACCGCTGAAGGTCGACCGACCCGTCGTCCATTACGAATTCATCCGCATGCCCGATTCGTCCGGATTCGGCGACTACACGGAAAGCGGTCAGGTGATCTCCGTGCTCGACGAGGACGGCAATCGAGCCAATTTCACGCACGCGATGTACCTCGACGACGAAGGCCCGATCGCGGCCGGACGCGAAATCTGGGGATTCCCGAAGAAGCTTGCCTCGCCGAAGCTCTGCGTCGATGGCAAGGACACGCTGCTCGGCACGCTCGACTACGGCACTCAACGCATCGCCACCGGAACGATGGGCTACAAGTATCGCGCCCTCGACACGGCGGCCGAGCGCCGCAAGCTCGCCGACACGCCCAACTACCTGCTCAAGGTCATTCCGCATGTCGACGGTTCGGCCCGCATTTGCGAACTGGTGCGTTTCTTCCTGCGCGATGTTGACGTGATCGGCGCATGGGAGGGGCCTGCCGCGCTCGAGCTGCATCCGCATGCACTCGCATCGGTCGCGGATCTGCCGGTTCGCCGCGTGATCGGCGCGCGCCACGTCATTGCCCATCTCACGCTCGATATCGGCGAAGTGGCCTACGACTATCTCGCCCCTGCCGAGTCGCTGAAACTCGCAGTCAACCAATAAGCTCCCGGAGGACGTATGGCACTGAATGACAAGATCGCGCTCGTGACGGGCGCGGCAAGCGGTATCGGCGCGGTGTGCGCGCGCAAGCTCGCGATGGACGGCGCGACGGTCGTGATCGCGGACCTGAATCTCGAGGCTGCGCGCAAGGTGGCCGACGACATCGTCGGCAACGGCGGCAAGGCGTTGGCGATCGCGATGGATGTCACCAGCGAGGAAGCCGTCGACGCGGGGCTGGCGGAAACGGTAAGCCGGCTGGGCGGAATCGACGTGCTCGTGTCGAACGCAGGCATCCAGATCGTCAACCGGATCGAGGATTACGCATTTTCGGACTGGAAGAAGATGCTGGCCATCCACCTCGACGGCGCGTTTCTGACGACCCGGGCCGCCATCAGGCATATGTATGCGTCGAACAAGGGGGGCACGGTGATCTACATGGGCTCGGTGCATTCGCACGAGGCCTCGCCGCTCAAATCCGCCTATGTGACCGCGAAACACGGGTTGCTCGGTCTCGCGCGGGTTGTCGCGAAAGAAGGTGGGCCGCGTGGCGTGCGTGCCAACGTCGTGTGCCCCGGTTTCGTCAGAACCCCGCTGGTCGACAAGCAAATCCCCGAGCAAGCGAAGGTCCTCGGCATCTCCGAACAACAGGTCGTCAGGGACGTCATGTTGAAAGAGACGGTCGACGGCGAATTCACGTCGCTGGCCGATGTCGCGAACACGGTTGCCTTCCTGGCCGGCTTCGAATCGAACGCGCTCACCGGGCAATCGATCGTCGTCAGCCACGGCTGGTTCATGCAGTAAGGAGAACGCCATGTATTCGAGCCAGCGTAACAAGCTGAAGCAGCCCCATCGCATCAAGCTTCCCGACTATGACGAAATCGGGCTCGTGCTGCAGGGTGGCGGCGCCCTCGGCTCATACCAGGCCGGCGTCTACGAGGGTATGGCCGAGGTCGGCGTGGAACCGACGCGCATCGCCGGGGTATCGATCGGTGCGCTCAACACGGCGATCATCGCAGGCAATGCGCCCGCCGATCGAACGGAAGCACTGCGCGGCTTCTGGAACACCATCAGTCAGCCGGCCGACCCGCTCTCGCACTTCGGCAACTACATGTCGGCGTGGTCCGGGCTGGAAGACATGGCACGCAGGTGGTCGAGCGCATGGGCCGCCACGCGCACGTTGATGGAAGGCCAGGGCGGCTTTTTCTCCCCGCGCTCGCATCTGTCCTTCACCGGGTTCGGCAAGAAGCGCCCCGATCAGGTCAGCTATTACGACACGTCGGCGTTGCGTGAAACGCTGTTGCGGTACGCGGATTTCGATCGGATCAATGACGGCAACATTCGCGTATCCGTCGGCGCGGTCAATGTGCGAACGGGCAATCTCGTCTATTTCGACAATTCGAAAATGCGTCTCGCGCCGGAACATTTCATCGCCTCCGGCGCGCTGCCGCCGGGCTTTCCGGCCGTCGAGATCGATGGCGAGTTCTACTGGGACGGCGGACTGGTGTCCAACACGCCGCTGACCGAGATCATCAGGGAAAGCCAGCACAAGGACACGCTCGTTTTCCAGATCGACCTGTGGAGCTCGCGCGGCAAGTTGCCGAACGATTTCCTCGATGTCAGCGAGCGCACCAAGGACATTCAGTATTCAAGCCGCACGCGCGCCATCACCGCGTTCATGTCGCAGAACCAGAAGCATGCGCAGATGATCAAGGCGCTGCTCGAACACATTCCCGAACACGTGCGGCTTGCGCACCCGTTGTTGCGGGAGGCGCAGAAGACGGCCGATGGCAGTGCAGTGAACGTCGTGCACCTGATCTACAAGAACAAGTCGTTCGAGGGGCACTACAAGGACTATGAGTTCAGCAAGGGCACGATGCGCGAGCATTGGGCGAGCGGCCTCGAGGATATTCGGCGATCGTTCGGCCATCCCGACTGGTTCGATATCCCGAGCCGCGAAATCGGCTTCGTCACGCGGGACGTCCACCGCTATCGGCAGGACGTCGACGAAGCGCAAGGCCGGGGCGCGAACGCGTTGCCGGAAACGAAACACGCGCCGGAGAAGGTGTTGTCCGTCGCCAAGTGACGCGTGGCGATGCGTTCCGTGAACATGAAAGTGCGAGCCTCGAGGAGAACGCCATGATGTCGCATGAAATGATTGCGCGGTACGGCACGTTGGTCGTATTCCTGAATGTGCTCGGGTCTTCGCTCGGCCTGCCTTTGCCCGCGATACCGACGTTGATCACGGTCGGGGCAGGCGTTGCGCTCGTTACGCATGTCGCGTCGTCGACATTGCTGCATTTCTCGACGATCCTCGGCGCCGCCGTGATTGGCGGCTTTCTCGGCGACCTGGTCTGGTATCAGGGCGGCAAGCGGTACGGCAAGCGCACGCTGCATACCGTCTGCAAGCTGTCGCAGTCGCGTAAAGCGTGCGTCAGGACGACCGAGCGGTTTTTCGGCCGCTGGGGTGTTCGCGTTCTCATCGTTGCTCGGTTCGTTCCCGGCCTGTCGCTCGTTGCCGTTCCGCTATGCGGTGCGATGGCCGTCAGGTTGCGCTCGTTCGTGTTGCACGATTGTGCGGGCCTTGCACTGTGGGCATCGATCGGACTGGCGATCGGCACGCTATTCGCTTCGCAGATCGACGTGATTTTCGCGTTTGTCGCCCGTCTTGGATGGCATGCGCTCATCTTCGTCGGCATCGTGCCGGTGCTGTATGTGCTGTACCGCTACTGCCGCAGGCTCATGTTGGCGAATGCGCTCGGGAAGGCGCGAATCAGCGCGGGCGAATTGCATGCATTGCTCGCGAACAATCCGCGGCCGGTCGTGATCGATATTCGCTCCGCCGAGCGCAGGACGCTCGATCCATTCGTCATTCCGGGCGCGGTGATCGCCGATGAACGAAAGACCCGGCAGATCATGGCGCGCCATGGAACGAACCGGACACTCGTCATCTATTGTGCGTGCCCGAACGAAGTGTCCGCGGTGTCGGTGGCCAGGCAGTTGCGGCTGTCAGGCATCAAGCTGGCGTTGCCGCTTGCAGGCGGCATCGATGCATGGCGCGCCGCGGGCTTCGACGTCGAGCCGATGATCGCGATGCACGATGCGGTAAGCGGTTGACATGGGTAATGTCTTGATCTGATCTCTCGGTCAGCGTCAGATCATGGCTGAGATTGCCTGGATGTTACGTCATTCAAGGCGCTCGGCATCGATCACGCGCGCAACGGCGAAGTCATGCTCGCGTTCGGCATGAACGGCCAGCCTCTGCCGCTGTTGAACGGCTTCCCGCTACGGCTCGTCGTGCCGGGATGGTACTCGACGTACTGGGTGAAAATGTTGAACGACATCGAGGTCATCGATACGCCCGATCAGAATTTCTGGATGGCACGGGCCTATCAAATTCCCGATACGCCGCATGCGAGCACGTCGCCGCAGCAGACCAGCGTGAAGACGGTCGCGATCAACCGGATGGTGCCGAGATCATTCGTCACGAATCTGAGCGACGGCTCGGTGCTCGACGCGGGCGCGCCGTGCACGGTGCGCGGCATTGCGTTCGGCGGCGATACAGGTGTAGGCAAGGTGTTTTTTTCCGCGGACGGCGGTACGTCATGGACGCCGGCCTCCCTCGGGCGCGATGTCGGCAAATTCAGTTTCCGACGCTGGACAGCGCGCTTCGTGCCAAGGCACGCCGGGCAGTATGTGCTGAAGGTGAAGGTGATCAACGACAGGGGTGACGCGCAGCCGGATGAACCGAATTGGAATCCCGGGGGGTACATGCGCAATGTCGTCGAATCGCTGAAGGTTGTCGCGGTGTGAGGGGATGGTCATGAGAGTCACAGCGATCGTTCTGGCCTTGTCTGCTGCGATGGGCGGCACTGCATCGATCGCAGCGGGTCCGGGCAAGCCAACGGCGAAGCGGTCATGCGCGCGGTCGAGGTCGTGCTGCCGGCCGACGCGTCGACGTTTCCGCCCGGACCCGGTGCCGATCTCGCCAATCAGCAGTGCGTGATGTGCCATTCCGTCGATATGGTGATGCGCCAACCGCCGCTTGCATTCGACACCTGGAAAGCGGAGGTCGCGAAGATACGTACGGTTTACGGCGCGCCGCTACCGCCCGAGCAGATTGACGACATTGCACGCTATCTGACGACGATCAATGGCAAATAATCGCGGTGCCGACGCGATACTCGCGCAACTGGCGGCGGGGACTGTGGCCCGGTATCCCGGCCCTTGGCACGGACGCATGGAATGGCAGCGACATGTCCGTCGCTTAAAACGGAATAAACCTCAAAACGATGCGACGAGGACGTTTGACCGATAAAGGGCCGCTATCCGAGTGGACCTGACATTCGAGTGTCCGTGCGAGAGGCCACGCGAACCGCTGGAATTGGCCGAATACTGCCCAATTAGCCGTCAATTCATGAAGCAGTCGATCGAAGAACCTCCCCCGAAGAGGGCACCGATCGCGGTCGAGTTCCGCGCTCGC
>NZ_QTQF01000055.1:0-37885 GCF_003854235.1 Burkholderia sp. Bp8998 | reverse complement strand
CACCGTCGGGAACTGGAACAGGCCTTCCTTCGCGAGTTCTTCATCCTTCAGCGGAGCGTCCGAACCGGCAAAATCGACCGTCTTCGCATTGATCTGCTTCAGGCCGCCCGACGAACCGATGCCCTGGTAGTTCACCTTCGCGCCGCCGGACTGCTGGTAGTCGGCAGCCCATTTCGTATAGATCGGCATTGCGAACGTGCTGCCTGCGCCCGTGATGTCGGCAGCGTGCGCGGCGACTGCGAAAAGCGCGCCAGCCAAGCCGGCAATCGCGGTTTGCATCAATTTCATGAGACCTCCAGTGTGTGAGCGGATGACTACGGCACCGCGAAGGTTAGGGGCTCCTCATGACGATAATGTGACAATCGATGAAACTGGCGTGACAGTAACATGACTGGTTGAAAGGGTGTATCGGGCCCGGTTCGGGCGGCCGCGCAGGCATGGCGCGGCGGGGTCGACGGCAAGAATTGCCGGTCGGAAAAGGACGGCTCGAGTACCCTCCGACTCGAGGGTGCGAGCGAATCGTATCGCGGCACGCACGGGCTGGAAAGTCCTTGCCGCAGCCGCCACGATTCAGGGTCGAAGTATTTCTTTGATCGGACGAAATCCGCGTCGAAATCGCCCACTATTTAATAGCGCAAACCTTTGCGTCTGACGAATTGCGGCGCCCGCAGGCGCCGCTGTCGATCACCGGAGAAGCGGTGCGCGCACGGCCGAACCCTCGCGCGCCGTCACCGTTCCGGCTCAGCTCGTCGCCACGCGCACCGCGTCGGCGATCGCTTCCGCGTGACGGGTCGCGTCGACCGCATGCTGCGCCTCGACCATCACGCGCAGCACGGGCTCGGTGCCCGATGCACGGATCAGCACGCGGCCATGGCCGGCCAGCGCGCCTTCGGCCGCGTCGATCGCCGCGCGAATCGATGCGTTGCCCTTCCAGTCCGCGCCCGGCTTCATCCGCACGTTGATCAGCTTCTGCGGGAACAGCGTGACGCCGTCCAGCATTTGCGCGAGCGTGCGGCCGCTGCGCTTGAGCGCGGCCAGCACGAGCAGCGCCGATACGATGCCGTCGCCCGTCGAATGGCGGTCGAGCGACAGGATGTGGCCCGAACCTTCCGCGCCGAGCTGCCAGCCGCGCTCGCGCAGCTGCTCGAGCACGTAGCGGTCGCCGACCGCCGCGCGCACGAACGCCACGCCCTCGCGCTGCAACGCGACCTCGACCGCGAGGTTCGTCATCAGCGTGCCGACCGCGCCGTCGACCTTGCCGGCGGTCGCGATCCGGTCCTTCACGAGCACGTAGAGCAACTCGTCGCCGTTATACAGCCGGCCCGTCGAATCGACGACCTGCAGGCGGTCCGCATCGCCGTCGAGCGCGATGCCGAGGTCCGCATGGTTCGCCCGCACCGCACGCACCAGCGCATCGGGCGCCGTCGCGCCGACACCGTCGTTGATGTTGAAGCCGTTCGGCGCGACACCGATCGGGATCACGTCCGCGCCGAGCTCGTGGAACACGTGCGGCGCGATCTGGTACGCGGCGCCGTGCGCGCAGTCGATCACGAGCTTCAGCCCGCGCAGGTCGTAGGCGGCCGGGAACGTGCTCTTGCAGAACTCGATGTAGCGGCCGGCCGCGTCGTCGAGGCGGCGCGCCTTGCCGAGCCGGTCCGACGATGCGCATTCGAGCGGCTTGTCGAGCCACGCCTCGATCGCGGCTTCGGTATCGTCGGGCAACTTGTTGCCGTCCGCGGAGAAGAACTTGATCCCGTTGTCCTGATACGGGTTGTGCGATGCGCTGATCACGACGCCGGCCGACAGGCGCAGCGCACGCGTCAGGTACGCGACGCCCGGCGTCGGCATCGGGCCGGCCAGCATCACGTCGACGCCGGCCGCCGAGAAGCCGGCCTCGAGCGCGGCCTCGAGCATGTAGCCCGATACGCGCGTGTCCTTGCCGATCAGCACCGTCGGACGCGCACCCGCCGCGACGTCGGCCGTGCCGGCCAGTACCTTGCCGGCTGCATAGCCGAGACGCAACACGAAATCAGGCGTGATGGGCGCCTCGCCCACCGTGCCGCGAATGCCGTCCGTGCCGAAATATCGACGTCCCATGGCGAACCTTCCTCCTTCGTCTTTCTGACTTCTGACTTATCGTTGCCGCGCGGCTTCGCGCACGGCGTTCCAGACCTTCAGCGCATCGACCGTCGCCGCGACGTCGTGCACGCGCACGATCGCGGCGCCGCGCGCGACCGCGCACATCGCGGCCGCCACGCTCGCCGCGACGCGTTCCATCGGCGGCTTGCCGCCGATCACCGCGCCGAGCATCGACTTGCGCGACATGCCCGCGAGAATCGGATATGCGCGCCCGTCGGGCCGCGCGGGTGCCGTGTCCGGCAACGCGGCCAGCAGCGCGTAGTTGTCGTCGACCACCGTCTTGCCGAAGCCGAAGCCCGGATCGACGCAGATCCGTTCCGGCGCGACGCCCGCATCGCGCAGCGCCTGCGCGCGCGCGGCGAGAAAGTCGCGCACGTCGGTCACGACGTCGCCGTAGTCGGGCTCGCCGACCTGCATCGTCTGCGGCTCGCCGAGCATGTGCATCGCGCACAGCCCGCTGTTGCCGTCGCGCACCGCATCGATCGCGCCCGGCTGGCGGAACCCCCAGATGTCGTTGATCAGGTCCGCACCGGCAGCGAGCGCCGCGCGCATCACGGCCGGCTTGTAGGTATCGATCGACAGCGGCACGTTCAGCGGCCGCAGCGCTTCGACGAGCGGGATCACGCGCGCGAGTTCCTCGTCGAGCGGCACGGGCGGCGCGCCGGGACGCGTCGACTCGCCGCCGATGTCGATCAGGTCGACGCCTTCGGCGATCATCCGCTCGGCCTGGCGCAGCGCATCGTCGCGCACGAGGAAGCGGCCGCCGTCGGAGAACGAATCGGGGGTGGCGTTGAGAATGCCCATCACGAGCGGGCGTTCGAACGTCAGCGAAAAACGGCCGCACTGGAGCGGTGCGGGAATGGATGCTGAAACTGCGGAATCGGGCACGGGCGGGAGGTGTTGATGAATGCAAAACGGGCCGGTGTGAAGCCACACCAGCCCGTGTACGATGCTGTAGCGGAGGTCAGGCCGGCGAAGCAGGCGCCGGCGCGTTGCCGGGCTTCACTTCTGCCGTGGTGCCGCCACCCGACGAATCGCCGCCGACAGCCGGCGAGCTCTTCGGCGAGCGCGGCGGACGCCCTTCCATGATGTCGTTGATCTGATCGGCGTCGATCGTCTCCCACTCCATCAGCGCGGCCGTCATTGCCTCGACCTTGTCGCGGTTCTCTTCGAGCAGGCGGCGTGCAAGGCCGTACTGTTCGTCGAGCACGCGGCGGATTTCGCCGTCGACCTTCTGCTGCGTCGCTTCCGAGATCGTGCGCGTGAAGCCGCGGCCGAACGGGCCGTTGTCGCTCTCGTCGTCGACATAGACCATCGGTCCGAGCGCATCGGTCATGCCGAAACGGGCCACCATCGCGCGCGCCGTCTGCGTCGCCTTGTTGAAGTCGTCCGACGCGCCGGTGCTGATCAGGTTCAGGAACAGTTCCTCGGCCACGCGGCCGCCGAACAGGATCGCCAGTCGGTCGAGCAGGTAATCCTTCGAGTACGTCTCGTTGTCATGCTCCGGCAGCTGCCACGTGACGCCCAGCGCGCGACCGCGCGGGATGATCGTGACCTTGTGCACCGGGTCGGCCTTCGGCAGCAGCTTCGCGATCACCGCGTGGCCCGACTCGTGGTAAGCCGTCGCGCGCTTCGCTTCCTCGCGAATCACCGCCGACTTGCGCTCCGGACCCATGAAGATCTTGTCCTTCGCGTCCTCGAAATCCTGCATCTCGACGATGCGCTTGCCGCGGCGGGCGGCGAACAGCGCCGCTTCGTTCACGAGGTTCGCGAGATCGGCGCCCGAGAAGCCCGGCGTGCCGCGTGCGATGACCGCTGCGTCGACGTCGTTCGCGATCGGCACCTTGCGCAGGTGCACGCGCATGATCTGCTCACGGCCGCGGATGTCCGGCAGGCCGACATAGACCTGGCGGTCGAAACGGCCCGGACGCAGCAGCGCCTTGTCGAGCACGTCGGAACGGTTGGTCGCGGCGATCACGATCACGCCCGAGTTCGCCTCGAAGCCGTCCATCTCGACCAGCATCTGGTTCAGCGTCTGCTCGCGCTCGTCGTTGCCGCCGCCCATGCCGGCGCCGCGATGACGGCCGACCGCGTCGATTTCGTCGATGAACACGATGCACGGTGCGTGCTTCTTCGCCTGTTCGAACATGTCGCGCACACGGGCCGCGCCGACGCCGACGAACATTTCGACGAAGTCGGAACCCGAGATGCTGAAGAACGGCACCTTCGCTTCACCGGCGATCGCGCGGGCGAGCAGCGTCTTGCCGGTACCCGGAGGGCCGACGAGCAGCACGCCGCGCGGAATGCGGCCGCCCAGCTTCTGGAATTTCTGCGGATCGCGCAGGAAGTCGACGAGCTCGGACACTTCTTCCTTCGCTTCGTCGCAGCCCGCGACGTCGGAGAAGTTCACCGCGTTGTTGTTCTCGTCGATCAGCCGCGCGCGCGATTTCCCGAACGAGAATGCGCCGCCTTTGCCGCCCCCCTGCATCTGCCTCATCATGTAGAACCAGAACACGATGATCAGGATCGTCGGCCCGAGGTAGTACAGCGCGGACATCAGCGCGTTCGGCTCGTCGTCGGCCTTGCCGCTGACCTGCACGCCATACTTCATCAGATCGCCGACCATCCAGATGTCGCCGGGCGACACGATCTGGTATTTCTGGCCATCAGCCGGAGTGACGGTGAGGTTGCGCCCCTGAACGATGACGTTCTTGACCTTGCCGTTCTTGGCGTCGTCCATGAACTGCGAATAGGACACGCCTTCCTGGACGCGGGGCTTGTCGAACTGCTTGAACACCGTAAACAGCACCAGTGCGATCACCAGCCACACTGCTGCCTTCGAAAACATATTGTTGTTCAAAGCACCACTCCTTCACTCGTAGACGAGCGCCTACATTTTCCTTGCGGCGCTCCTCGGTCATTCTAATCCAGTCCGACCACCCCTGCCATAAGCATTGACAACCGCTGCGATAGCGCTTCGCTTGTCTGGCAAGGGCCGGAGCCCGTTTGCGGCACCCGGCCCCGCGTCAACGCGGATGCTTCAGATGCCGACCCAAAATGAACGTTTCGGACGATTTGTCGCGGGACGCCTTCGGCTTGCGCGGCGCGACGGTCTTAAACTGCTGTTTGAACTTTTCGACGATCTGGCTGTAGCCGCTGCCGTGAAAACATTTCACGAGCAGCGCACCATCCGGCTTCAGATGGTTCTGCGCGAATTCGAGCGCCAGATCGCACAGATGCTCGATGCGCGCCGCGTCCGCCGAGGCCACGCCGGAGAGGTTGGGGGCCATGTCGGAAATAACAAGGTCCACCGAGCGACCTTCGAGCACTTCTTCGAGCTGGTGGAGGACGTCATCCTCGCGGAAATCGCCCTGGAGGAAGTGGACGTCGGCGATCGGCTCCATCGGCAGGATGTCGAGCGCCACGATCGTGCCGTCGATGCCGCCTTCGCGCTCCGCGTCACGCTTCTTGCCCTGCGCGAGCTTGTTGCGGGCATACTGGCTCCAGCTGCCCGGGGTCGCACCGAGGTCGACGATCACCTGGCCCGGACGGATCAGCTTGTCCTGCTCGTCGATTTCCTTCAGCTTGTACGCGGCACGCGCGCGATAGCCCTCCCGCTGCGCCATTTTGACGTACGGATCGTTGATGTGGTCGTGCAGCCAGTGCTGGTTAAAGCGGTTTTTTGCCATTCGAGAGAGAGATTGCTGCTATTTGCTTCGTGAAGCCGTGCTTTTGGCGGATAATACGCGTCTTCTTCGCGCGGCTACGGCCCCTTCCGGGGCCCAAGCCGCGATTTTACGTGGTTTCGGCGCGCGGCTGATGCGGTAACTTCCCGCGATTCGCTTTTGATGCAGCGCGCCCCTATTTAGATTTCGACATTTCCATGCCCGCCCTTTCGCTTTCCCCCGCCGAGCGCTCCGCGCTGCGCTCCCAGGCCCATGCGCTCAAGCCCGTCGTGCTGATCGGCGCCGAAGGGCTCACCGACGCCGTGCTGAAGGAAATCAAGGTGCACCTCGCCGCGCACCAGCTGATCAAGATCCGTGTGTTCGGCGACGAGCGCGACGAACGCGTCGCCATTTACGACGAGATCTGCGACCGCCTGAGCGCGGCGCCGATCCAGCACATCGGCAAGCTGCTGGTGATCTGGAAGCCCGAGGCAGCCGTGGCGGCCCCGGCCCGCGGCCGTCGTGCCGGCACGCTGCCGAGCGCGGCCGAAGCCGTCGACGACAAGAAAGGCCGTGCACCGCGCACCGTCAAGGTCATCAAGGTATCGCCGAACGCGAGCCCCGTGCGTCGCCCGAAACCGACCAAGGTCGTCGTGCGCGGCAACGAGCGCGTGACGGCGGGCGGCACGGTGAAGCGTGCGAAAAAGCGTCAGGCCAGCACGAAGCGGCCGCACCAGGGCAAGTAATCCTGCCGCGCGGCACGGGGCATCCCGTGCCGCTCCGCCCGCGTGCCGCCCGGGCCGTTCAGGCGTCGTGCGCCGGCAGACGCCAGATCAGCATCAGCCCCAGCACGCTCTCGACGAGATAGAACAGGCTCGAGACGCCGTGCAACATCCCGAAGCGGCTCGCATACGGCGAGTTCGCGATATCGGTGCCCGCCTCCATCGCGGCCACCCGCAGCGCGTTCATGAACGGCTGCAGCGCAAAATATCCGACCAGCACGCACGCGACCATCGCCGCGACGATCCAGCGCACGCGACGATAATCGCCGCTGCCGCGCCGCACCTGCTGGTTCGACAGCGCGAGCAGCAGCACGCCGCATACGACACCGAGGATCGCCTCGATGCGAAACAGCTGGCCGGCGACCGTGCCGGCCGTCATCCGCTCCAGCGTCTTGAACAGCACGGGTGCGACCGCATACCCGATCGTCAGCAGGCTGCCGACCCACACGGCCGACAGCAGACGGAACACGCGATGCGGCATCACGTCGCCCCGCTTCAGATGTAGCTGACCGAGATGATTTCGTACTCGCGCACGCCGCTCGGCGCCTGCACGGCCGCGACGTCGCCTTCGGACTTGCCGATCAGCGCGCGTGCGATCGGCGAGCTGACCGAGATCAGGCCGTGATCGATATCGGCTTCGTCGTCGCCGACGATCTGGTACTTGACGGTGTCGCCGGACTCGAGATCCTCGAGTTCGACCGTCGATGCGAAGACCACGCGGCCTTCGGCGTCGAGCACCGTGGGATCGATGATCTGCGCGGCGGACAGCTTCGATTCGAGTTCCGCGATGCGACCCTCGATGAAGCCCTGCTTTTCCTTCGCGGCATCGTATTCGGCGTTTTCGGACAGATCGCCCTGTGCGCGGGCCTCCGCGATCGCGTTGATCACGGCCGGTCGCTCGACGGACTTGAGGCGCTGCAATTCATCGCGCAGGAGTTCTGCGCCACGCTTTGTCAACGGAATAGTGCTCATAAACGACTCAATCGCTAAAAACGGCTACAAAAAAAATCACCGCGATTAAGCGCATTTCCGGCGGACCGGAAACGCCGCTTAATCGCGGCACGTGTTGCTTCGACAGGTAACTGACTGCTTAGTTTAGGCGAGCGTGAAGACCTTGTAAATCATAGACTTCCAGATCCTTCAGGTAGCGCAAGCCTTCGACGGCCGCGCGCGCGCCCGACATCGTCGTGTAGTACGTGACCTTGTGCGCCTGCGCGCTCATGCGGATCGAACGCGAATCGGCGATCGCCTGGCGCGTCTCGTCGACCGTCGTGAACACGAGTGCGATCTCGCCGTTCTTGATCATGTCGACGATGTGCGGACGGCCGTCCTTCACCTTGTTCACGACCTTCACCGGCACGCCGGCCGCTTCGATCGCGGCAGCCGTGCCCTTGGTCGCGACGATCGGGTAGCCGAGATCGTGCAGCATGCGCGCGACTTCGACGGCCTTCGGTTTATCCGCATCCATCACGGTCAGCAGCACCGTGCCCGACTCCGGCAGGCGCGAACCGGCCGCGAGCTGCGACTTGAACAGCGCCTCGCCGAACGTCTGGCCGACGCCCATCACTTCGCCGGTCGAACGCATTTCAGGCCCGAGGACCGGATCGACGGTCGGGAACTTGACGAACGGGAACACCGCTTCCTTCACGCTGAAGTACGGCGGCTCGACTTCCTTCGTCACGCCCTGCTGCGCGAGCTTCTGGCCGACCATCGCGCGCGCCGCGATCTTCGCGAGCGGCAGGCTGGTCGCCTTCGACACGTACGGCACCGTGCGCGATGCGCGCGGGTTCACTTCGAGCACGTAGATGATGTCCTGCTTCGAACCGTCCGCCGAATTTGCGTCGGCAGGCACCTGCTGGATCGCGAACTGCACGTTCATCAGGCCGACCACGTTCAGCGCCTTCGCCATCGCGCCCGTCTGGCGCTTCAGCTCGGCCACGGTTTCCTTCGACAGCGAGTACGGCGGCAGCGAGCATGCCGAGTCGCCCGAGTGGACACCCGCCTGCTCGATGTGCTCCATCACGCCGCCGATGAACACCGACTCACCGTCGCAGATGCAGTCGACGTCGCATTCGATCGCGTCGTTCAGGAAGCGGTCGAGCAGCACCGGCGAATCGTTCGACACCTTCACGGCCTCGCGCATGTAGCGCTCGAGGTCGCGCGGCTCGTGGACGATTTCCATCGCGCGGCCGCCCAGCACGTACGACGGGCGCACGACGAGCGGATAGCCGATTTCGGCCGCCAGCGCGAGCGCTTCGTCTTCGGCGCGCGCGGTGCGGTTCGGCGGCTGGCGCAGGCCGAGGTCCTGCAGCAGCTTCTGGAAGCGTTCGCGGTCTTCGGCCGCGTCGATCATGTCCGGCGACGTGCCGACGATCGGCACGCCGTGCGCCTCGAGGTCGAGCGCGAGCTTCAGCGGCGTCTGGCCGCCGTACTGGACGATCACGCCGACCGGCTTTTCCTTGTCGACGATCTCGAGCACGTCTTCCAGCGTCAGCGGCTCGAAGTACAGGCGGTCGGACGTGTCGTAGTCGGTCGACACCGTTTCCGGGTTGCAGTTGACCATGATCGTTTCGTAGCCGTCCTCGCGCATCGCGAGGGCCGCATGCACGCAGCAGTAGTCGAACTCGATGCCCTGGCCGATCCGGTTCGGGCCGCCGCCCAGCACCATGATCTTCTTGTTGGTGGTCGGCTGCGCCTCGCACTCGTCCTCGTAGGTCGAGTACATATAGGCCGTTTTCGTCGCAAACTCGGCCGCGCAGGTGTCGACACGCTTGTAGACCGGACGCACGTTCAGTTCGATGCGGCGGCGGCGGACGTCTTCCGGCGTCGCGCCGAGCAGCTTCGCGAGGCGGCGGTCGGAGAAGCCGCTCTGTTTCAGGTAGCGCATCTCGTCGAACGTCAGCGATGCGAGCGTGCGGCCCGACAGCGCCTTTTCCTTCAGGATGATCTGCTCGATCTGCTCGAGGAACCACGGATCGATCGCGGTTTCCGCGAAGATTTCCTCGGCCGTCATGCCGATGCGGAATGCATCGCCGACGTACCAGATGCGGTCCGGGCCCGGCTCGTGGATCTCGATCGCGATCTCGTCGCGGTCGGTCGACTTCTCGTCGAGACCGTCGACGCCGACCTCGAGGCCGCGCAGCGCCTTCTGGAACGATTCCTGGAACGTGCGGCCGATCGCCATCACTTCGCCGACCGACTTCATCTGCGTGGTCAGGCGCGAGTCGGCTTCACGGAACTTCTCGAACGCGAAGCGCGGGATCTTCGTGACGACGTAGTCGATCGTCGGCTCGAACGACGCCGGCGTCTGGCCGCCGGTGATCTCGTTCTTCAGCTCGTCGAGCGTGTAGCCGACCGCCAGCTTCGCCGCGACCTTCGCGATCGGGAAGCCGGTCGCCTTCGACGCGAGCGCCGACGAACGCGACACGCGCGGGTTCATCTCGATGACGACCATGCGGCCGTCCTTCGGGTTGATCGAGAACTGCACGTTCGAGCCGCCCGTGTCGACGCCGATCTCGCGCAGCACCGCGAGCGATGCGTTACGCAGGATCTGGTATTCCTTGTCGGTGAGCGTCTGCGCCGGCGCGACCGTGATCGAGTCGCCGGTGTGCACGCCCATCGGGTCGAGGTTTTCGATCGAGCACACGATGATGCAGTTGTCGGCGCGGTCGCGCACGACTTCCATCTCGTATTCCTTCCAACCGAGCAGCGATTCCTCGATCAGCAGTTCGCGCGTGGGCGACAGGTCGAGGCCGCGCCTGCAGATCTCTTCGAACTCTTCACGGTTGTACGCGATGCCGCCGCCCGAGCCGCCGAGCGTGAACGACGGGCGAATCACGACCGGGTAGCCGCTGCCGCCGGTGAGCGCCATGATCTCGGCATGCACCTGGGTCGCTTCTTCCATCGAGTGCGCGACACCCGACTTCGCGGAACCGAGACCGATCTTGGTCATCGCGTCCTTGAACTTCTGGCGGTCTTCCGCCTTGTCGATCGCTTCCGGCGACGCGCCGATCAGCTCGACACCGAACTTCTCGAGCACGCCGTGGTGGTGCAGGTCGAGCGCGCAGTTCAGCGCGGTCTGGCCGCCCATCGTCGGCAGGATCGCGTCCGGACGCTCCTTCTCGATGATGCGTGCAACGACTTCCCACGTGATCGGCTCGATGTACGTGACGTCGGCCGTGTTCGGGTCGGTCATGATCGTCGCCGGGTTGCTGTTGACGAGAACGACCTTGTAGCCCTCCTCACGCAGCGCCTTGCATGCCTGTGCGCCCGAGTAGTCGAACTCGCACGCCTGGCCGATGATGATCGGGCCCGCGCCGATGATGAGGATGCTTTTGATGTCTGTGCGTTTTGGCATGGCTTGTGAATTCAATAAGTAATCGTTGTCGTGGGTCGGCCGGCCGCGCTCAGCTCATGGTGGCGAGCGCGAGCTTCACCGAGAAGCCGATGAACAGGCCGCCCACGCTGCTCGCCGCGCCCGCCGCGAGCCTGCGGCGGCGGCGGAAATGCTCGGCGAGCCGCGCGCCCGCGAAGATCAGCGTGCTCAGGTACAGGAAGCTCGCGCATTGCGCGATCGCCCCGAGCACGACGAACGACAGCGCGGGATGCGGGAATGCCGGATCGACGAACTGGATGAAGAACGAGATGAAGAACAGGATGGCCTTCGGATTCAGCAGGCTCACGATCAGCGCCTTGCGCAACGGCCGCTCGCCGTCGACCGCCTGCGGGGCATCGACGGGCGCATCGCCGCGCGCGCGCAGCTTGCGCCACGCGCTGCGCAGCATGCCGGTGCCGATGTAGAGCAGATACGCGGCGCCGCCGTACTTCACGACGGAGAACAGCAGCGGGTTCGCCTTCAGCAGCGACGCGACGCCCGCGGCGGACAGCACCATCAGCACCGTGTCGCCGATGAACACGCCGCAGGCCGCGCGATAGCCCGCCTTCACGCCGCGCTGTGCGGCGAGCGACAGCACGTACATCGAGTTCGGCCCCGGCAGCAGGATGATGAAGATCACGCCGAACACGTAGGTCCAGATATCCGTGATGCCGAGTGCGTGGCCGAACATGATGCGAATCTCCCGTTCTTCGGTTGCGTCGGTTGCGTCAGGCGTTGCGCTGCTTCGCAGCGTCCATCAGTGCGGTGAATCGGTCGAACAGATAGCCGATGTCGTGCGGGCCCGGCGACGCTTCCGGGTGGCCCTGGAAGCAGAACGCCGGCTTGTCGGTCAGCTCGAAGCCCTGCAGCGTGCCGTCGAACAGCGACACGTGCGTCACGCGCGCGTTGGCCGGCAGCGAATCCGCGTCGACCGCGAAGCCATGGTTCTGCGACGTGATCACCACGCGGCCGTCGCCGAGATCCTTCACCGGGTGGTTCGCGCCGTGGTGGCCCGTCTTCATCTTCAGCGTCTTCGCACCGACCGCGAGGCCCATGATCTGGTGGCCGAGGCAAATGCCGAAGGTCGGCACGCCGCGCTCGATGAACTGCTTCGTGGCCGCGATCGCGTAGTCGCACGGCTCCGGGTCGCCGGGGCCGTTCGACAGGAAGATGCCGTCCGGATTCAGCGCGAGCGCGTCGGCCGCGCTCGCCTCGGCCGGCAGCACCGTCACGTGGCAGCCGCGCTCCGCGAGCATGCGCAGGATGTTGTACTTGACGCCGAAGTCATACGCGACGACGCGGTACTTCGGCGCTTCCTGCATGCCGTAGCCGCTGCCGAGGCGCCATTCGGTCTGCTTCCACTCGAACGGCTTCGTGGTCGACACGACCTTCGCGAGATCCATGCCCGCGAGGCCCGGGAACGAGCGCGCGAGTTCGATCGCCTTCGCCTCGTCGTCCGAACCGGCCAGGATGCAGCCATTCTGCGCGCCCTTGTCGCGCAGGATACGGGTCAGCTTGCGGGTATCGATGCCGGCGATCGCGACGACGCCTTCGTCGCGCAGGTAATCGCCGAGCGTGCGGTCCATGCGGAAGTTCGATGCGAGCGTCGGCAGATCACGGATGATCAGGCCGGCGGCATGGACTTTCGTGGCTTCGACGTCTTCGGCGTTGACGCCGACGTTGCCGATATGCGGGTAGGTGAGCGTGACGATCTGACGCGCGTAGCTCGGATCAGTCAGGATTTCCTGATAGCCGGTAATCGCGGTGTTGAACACGACTTCACCGATCGTATGGCCTGCGGCCCCGATCGAATAACCACGAAAGACCGTGCCGTCGGCGAGTGCAAGCAAGGCGGGAGAAAAAGACGGCAACACGGGAGGCTCCTTGGGGAACACCCTGCTGCCGACCTGTTTACCCTGCCGCGCGAGCGCCGCGCTGCGTAGGCGCGCGTCAGTCGCTAGCTGGACGCGACCTGCATTGTCGAGACGCGAACCCGGCGCGTGGCGCACGAGGCTTCGCGGCATCGCCCGACAGGCGGCGTGCGGCGGATGAACGGGATGAGTGAGGTAGGCGCTAGGGTGCGAGGTTGATCAGCACAAACTTTCAAATTATAGCCCGAAAATGGCCTTATCTTCAATCGATATGGCCGCACGATCGCGCATGCGGCACGTGTGATGCCGCGGCATCACACGCGGCACTCGTGGCTGCGGCCCCGTTTCCGCGGCCGCCCTACCCGTCAGCGTACCGCTGGATCAACGTGCTTGCCAGCGCTGCGCGCGGGCCACACGGACCAGACCGCGCTCGCGAGCTGCAGCGCGAGCAGCACGCTCCACGCGGTCATGTGCGCGGCGGCCGGATAATGACCGCCGACGGCCGGCCAGCGCGCCAGCACCGCACCGATGCCGATCTGGAACGCAAAGATCAGCACGAAGATCACGAGCGTCAGCGTCGTGTTCGCGCGCCCGATCAAGTGTGCCGGGAAGTGACCGGCCAGTACCGCATAGGTCAGGATCCCGACGCCGCCAAACATCCCGTAGGCCGCCCACAACACGGCCGGCGGCAGCGGCACGCGCGCGACGATCGCGGCCTGCGTGGCGACGAACAGCGTCATGCCGACGCCGCAAAATGCCTGGACGGACACGCCGCGCCGCTCGAGCACGCGTGCCGCCGCACCGAAGCCGACGCAGCCGGCCATCATCGCGAAGCCGAGCACCGACACGAGCCGCGCGGCGTGCTGCGCGTCGAACCCCTCGACGTCGCGCAGGTACGGGCCGACCCATAGCGACTGCATCGCGTAGAACACGCCCTGCGTGACGATCGAGAACGACGAGATCTTCCAGAACGCGCGGCTGCCCAGGATGTGCCACGTGCCCTTGAACTGGCTGACGAGCCCGCCCTGGTGGCGCGGCCGCTCGGCTTCCGGCGCACCGAAGCCGATCGCGGTCGCGACGACGATCGTCAGACCCGCGAGGCCGCCGCAGATCACGCGCCAGCTCGTCACGCCGAGCAGCCAGGTGAGCGGCGAGCCGACCGCGACGCCGCCCAGGCCGCCGACGGCCATCACGAGACCGTTGACGAGCGGCAGCCGGCCGACCGGAAAATGCTGGGCGAGCGCCTTGAACGCCGCACCGAGACACACCGATACGCCGACGCCGATCAGGAGCCGGCCGACCATCATCGTGCCGAGGTCGTGCGCGATGCCGAACACGGCGGCGCCGGCCGCAGCGAACAGCAGCATCCCGGCCGTCACGCGGCGCGGGCCGAAATGGTCGAGCAGCACGCCGGCGGGAATCTGCGCGCCGGCGAAGCCGAGGAAATAGAGGCTGGTGAGCAGCCCGAGATCGGCGGCCGACAGCCCGAGTTCGCGCGTGACGAACGACGCGAAGCCGAGATTGACGCCGCGGAACACATACGACACGAAATATCCGACCGCGAACAGCGCGAGCACCCTCACCTGCACCGACGACATCGCCTCTCCTTGTGATCCCGGGCCCCGCGAAGCCGCGACCCCGCTGCCGCGCACAAACGAAAACGCCGTCACCTCGGTGACGGCGTTGCTACGCGTTTCGTCGGATGATAACGCAATCGCGCGGCCCTGCCCGGCCAACGCGCTGCGATCGCGACTGCGTTACTTCTTCTTGCCCTTGTGCGCAGCGGCCTTCGGTTCCGCCTTCGCAGGCGCAGCCTTCGCCGTGCGGGCCGCCGGCTTCGCGGCACCGTGCTTCGCGCCGCGCGACTTGCCGCCGACCGACAGGCTCGCGCGCTCGATATGCGCGCCGGCGGTCGACGTCGCGATCCGCTCCGGACCCGGCTCGGCCGGCACCGCGCGGCCGACCGGCACGTGCAGCACGAGCGCCTGGCCCGGCATCGCGAGATCGCGATGCGTGCGGTTCCATGCCTTCAACTGCGCGACCGACACGCCGTAGCGGCCGGCGATCGCCGCCATCGACTGCTTGCGACGCACGCGGATCAGCATCTTGCGCGTGTCGGGGACGTCGGGCTCCATCGCGAGCACGCCGTTTTCCGCGACGTCTGCGCTGATGTCCTCGTCGTCGTCATCGCCGCGCGGCACGACGATCGTCGAGCCCGGCTTCAGGCGCATGCCGGCCGGAATCTTGTTGACCGACATCAGCGTATCGGCGTCCACGCCGATCTTCTCGGCGATCGCGGCCGGACGCGCGCGCTCGCTGACCGTATAGGTGGTCCACGTCGACAACTGGCCGTTGTAGGCCTTCAGGTTCTTCTCGAACGCCGCCGCGTTGTCGAACGGCAGCAGGATCTGCGGCTCGGTCGCGCCGAGGATCACCGGCTTCGAGAACGACGGGTTCAGCGAGCGGAACTCGTCGAGCGGCAGGTTCGCGAGCTTCGCGGCCACCGCCACGTCGATGTCGCGCGCCGTCGTGACCGTCACGAAATACGGGTGGTTCGGGATATCCGGCAGCGTCAGGCCATACTGCTGCGGGCTCGCGATGATGTTCTTCACCGCCTGCAGCTTCGGCACATAGTTGCGCGTCTCGTTCGGCATCCGCAGGCTCTGGTAGTCGGTCGGCAGGCCGGCCGCCTGGTTGCGCGCGATCGCGCGCTGCACGTTGCCCTCGCCCCAGTTGTACGCGGCCAGCGCCAGATACCAGTCGCCGAACATGTCATGCAGGCGCGACAGGTAGTCGAGCGCGGCGCTCGTCGACGCGAGCACGTCGCGGCGCTCGTCCTGCCACATGTTGCGCTTCAGGTTGTACGTGCGGCCCGTGCCCGGCATGAACTGCCACATGCCGGCCGCCTTCGCGACCGACAGCGCCTGCGGGTTGTACGCGGATTCGATGAACGGCAGCAGCGCGAGCTCGGTGGGCATGTGGCGCGCCTCGAGTTCCTCGACGATGTGATACAGGTACTTCTGCGAGCGCTCGGTCATGCGCTGCACGTAATCGGGACGTTGCGTGTACCAGGTCGTCTGCATGTCGACGAGGTCGCTCTGCAGGTCGGGCATCTGGAAGCCGCGACGAATGCGACCCCATAGATCGGAGTCTGCACTGGTCAGGTCGCCGACGGATTGCTTGTCGACGTCGACAGTTTCTTTGGCGGTGGCTGATTTACGGAGGTAGTTGGACGTCGCCTGCGAATCGGCGGCGTTGTTGGCGACAGGCGCCTGGCTCGCACAAGCGGCGAGCAGCAGGACCACCATCGCACTCAATATAAGTCGCATGAAAATCTCGGCTTCCGACGGCTGGAAATTGCTGGCGATACTACGGAAGTGCGTGCTTCACGTCAATAAAAACACCGAAAACTCAGTGAAATCCTACGTTTGGAGCAATTTTTACAGATGCCACCTGAGGTTTGGAGTCCTCCGAAAATCGTCATCGGAACCGGTTTTTCCACTCGCGCATCAGCGTGAATGCCGCCAGACGATCCGGCACCGTTTCGTGCAGCTCCGCCTCGAGCGTCGCATGAATGGCCGCGCTGTCGGCCCGCATGAACGGGTTGACGGCACGTTCGTGCGCGATCGTGGTGGGCAGCGTCGGCACGCCGCGCGCGCGCAGCGCCTGCGCGTCGTCGCGCCAGGCGGCGAGCGCCGCATTGCCCGGTTCGCACGCGAGCGCGAAGCGGATGTTCGACAGCGTGTATTCATGTGCGCAATGCACGTGGGTGTCGCCGGGCAGCGCCGCGAGCGCGTCGAGCGACGCGAGCATCTGCGCGGGCGTGCCTTCGAACAGGCGACCGCAGCCGCACGAGAACAGCGTGTCGCCGCAGAACACGTGAGGCGTGGCGGCGCCCCGCCCGGCTGCCTGGAAATAGGCGATGTGGCCGCGCGTATGACCCGGCACGTCGAGCACGTCGAACGTGAGCGCCGGTGCGTCGAGCGTCACGCGATCGCCGCCTGCGAGCGGCCGCGTGACCACGCCGATCGCCTCGGCCGCCGGGCCGTAAACAACGAGCGGCACATCGTCCGGTTGGCCATCGCGCAGCGCCGCGACACCGCCGACGTGGTCGGCGTGATGGTGCGTGAGTAAAATAGCGGTCAACCGCCAGCCGCGTTCGGCAAGAACACGGCGTACCGGCGCGGCTTCACCCGGATCGACGGCGATCGCATCGCGGCCGTCCGAGACGAGCCAGATATAGTTGTCTTCGAATGCCGGCACCGGCACGTATTCCAGCTCGTTCATGGGCGCGCAATCATCGTTATGTCCGATCCACAAATTATAGACTGGCCCGCCTGGACCGACTCGCCGCCCGGCCGCTACGTGCTGGACTGGGAGCAGGCGCAGCTCGACCGGATCGTGTCCGACGTATTCGGGTTTCACGCGCTGCAGCTCGGCCTGCCGCAGCTCGACGCGCTGCGCGAGAACCGCATGCCGTATCGCGGCCTCGTGCTCGATCCGGCGAGCGGCGCGAGCGCGCCCTACCAGTATCCGTGGGCGCGCGAGGCACACGCGCCCGAACATGCGCCGGCCGATCGGAGCACGACCTGGTGCGACCTGCTCGACCTGCCGTTCGAGTCGCAAAGCGTCGACCTGATCGTGATGCCGCACACGCTCGAATTCACGTCCGACCCTCACCGCCTGCTGCGCGAGGCCGAACGCGTGCTGATGCCGGAAGGCCAGCTCGTGATCACCGGCTTCAATTCGCTGAGCCTGTGGGGGATGCGGCAATCGTTCGGGCGCATGGCGAACCGCCCGTTCGTGCCGGCCGCGCGCGACCAGATCGCGTTCATCCGGCTCAAGGACTGGATCAAGCTGCTCGGCTTCGATCTCGAGCGCGGCCGCTTCGGCTGCTACCGGCCGCCGCTCGTCACCGACAAATGGCTTGCCCGCTACGGCTTCATGGAAGCCGCCGGCGACCGCTGGTGGCCGATCTTCGGCGCCGTCTACATGGTCACGGCCGTCAAGCGCGTGCGCGGCATGCGCCTCGTCGGCCCGATCAAGATGAAGAAGCCCGTGCTCGCGCCGGGCCTGACGCCGGCAGCCACCCCGACCACCCATCAAGAACACTCATGACCACCGACACCATCGACATCTATACCGACGGCGCCTGCAAGGGCAACCCCGGCCCTGGCGGCTGGGGCGCACTGCTGCGCTACGGCGACCGCGAAAAGGAGCTGTTCGGCGGCGAGCCCAACACGACCAACAACCGCATGGAACTGATGGGCGTGATCGCCGCGCTCGAGGCGCTGAAGCGGCCGTGCCGCGTGATCGTCCATACCGACTCGCAATACGTGCAGAAAGGCATCAGCGAGTGGATCCACGGCTGGAAGAAGAAAGGCTGGATCACCGCATCGAAAACCCCGGTGAAGAACGCCGACCTGTGGAAGCGGCTCGACGCGCTCGTCGCGCAGCACGAGGTCGAGTGGCGCTGGGTGAAGGGCCACGCGGGCCACCCCGAAAACGAACGCGCGGACGCGCTCGCGAATCGCGGCGTCGAATCGCTCGCGGCCTGAACGCCGGCCGCCCCGCCCACCTGTCTTTCCCGATTTATCCGACATGCGCCAGATCATTCTCGATACCGAAACCACCGGCCTGAACCCCCGCACGGGCGACCGCCTGATCGAAATCGGCTGCGTCGAGCTGCTGAACCGGCGGCTCACCGGCAACAACCTGCACATCTACGTGAACCCCGAGCGCGACAGCGATCCGGGCGCACTGGCCGTGCACGGCCTCACGACCGAATTCCTGAGCGACAAGCCGAAGTTCGCTGAAGTCGTCGACCAGATCCGCGACTTCGTGAAGGACGCCGAGCTGATCATCCACAACGCGCCGTTCGACCTCGGGTTCCTCGACGCCGAATTCGCGCGGCTCGACCTGCCGCCGTTCACCGAGCATTGCGGCGGCGTGATCGACACGCTCGTGCAGGCCAAGCAGATGTTCCCCGGCAAGCGCAACTCGCTCGACGCACTGTGCGACCGGTTCGGCATCAGCAACGCGCACCGTACGCTGCACGGCGCACTGCTCGACTCGGAGCTGCTCGCCGAGGTCTATCTCGCGATGACGCGCGGCCAGGACAGCCTCGTGATCGACATGCTCGACGACGCAGGCGCCGACGGCGGCGCGGCGAACGGCCAGCGCGTGTCGCTCGCGTCGCTCGACCTGCCGGTGCTCGCGGCGAGCGACGACGAACTCGCCGCCCACCAGACCCAGCTCGACGAACTCGACAAGTCGGTCAAGGGCACCTGCGTGTGGCGCAAGTCCGCCGACGCGGACACCGCCGAAGCCGCCTGACGCGGCATGTCACACGCCACGCCTGCGGCCGCGCTTACACGCGCGGCTGCAGCGCGATGACGGCCATCCCGCCCAGCGCGAGCGCCGCGCCCACTCCATCCCAGCGGGTCAGCGCGATGCCGTCGACCACCCGCAGCCAGATCAGCGCGACCGCGATATACACGCCGCCGTATGCCGCATACGTGCGCCCCGCCGCGCTCGGGTGCAGCGTCAGCAGCCACGCGAACAACGCGAGCGACAGCGCGGCCGGCACCAGCAGCCACCCGGGCCGCCCACCCTTCAGCACGAGCCACGGCAGGTAGCAGCCGACGATCTCGGCCAGTGCAGTGACGGCGAACAGCGCCGCAATCCTGATCAATTCGGTCATCCGGTTCCTCGCAGATTCGGTCCCCGCCCGGCGGGCCGCGCGACCCCGCCGCGCGCCGCCGATCATACCGGAGCCGGCCCCGCCGGAACCGCCGCCAGACGGGGGATTCCGGGTAATTTGCACGATCGTCTGCCATCGTGCTATCATGTCGCCTGTTTCAACATTCAATCTCTGTCTATTCGATTTCGAAAGATTCCCGTCCGCGCATTGCGGACCGGTGCTTCGACCGAAATTGCATCCACAGGAAAGCCCGCCCGACAGGCCCGCTTTTCTCGTTTCGTTGCCCCTCCGGGGCGCTTGCCGGAACGCCGGACCCCGTCCGCACCGGCATCTGCCGCTCGCATCACGCGGCCCCTTCTTCATGAGCGCACCGTCGCGACGGCCCATCGGGCCCGCGTCGAAGCAGTCCCTTATGGCCCCTTGCCGCCTCATGTGCAGTAAGCGCTTAATGGCCTGCCCCGACGCATCGCACACGACATCGCGCTCGCCGGCAAACCGTGTCGGACGGCCCGCCCGTTCCGGCGCAGTCAAAGGAGTGCATGACCTTGACCGCAACACACGTCAGCCCGACCGCTGCTTCTTCCTCCACGTCGTCCGGCGAGGCCCCGCTCGCCGCGGAAGACATTACCGTCGTCGACCAGAGCCTGCTCAAGCGCGCCGTCAGCGCGATGGCCATCGGCAACGCGATGGAATGGTTCGACTTCGGCGTCTACAGCTACATCGCCGTCACGCTCGGCAAGGTGTTCTTCCCGTCCAGCAGCCCGTCCGCGCAGCTGCTCGCGACCTTCGGCACCTTCGCCGCCGCGTTCCTCGTGCGCCCGCTCGGCGGCATGGTGTTCGGCCCGCTCGGCGACCGCATCGGCCGCCAGCGCGTGCTCGCCGCCACCATGATCATGATGGCCATCGGCACCTTCGCGATCGGCCTGATCCCCAGCTATGCGTCCATCGGCATCATGGCGCCCGTTCTGCTGCTCGTCGCCCGCCTCGTGCAGGGCTTCTCGACCGGCGGCGAATACGGCGGCGCCGCCACCTTCATCGCCGAATTCTCGACCGACAAGCGCCGCGGCTTCATGGGCAGCTTCCTCGAGTTCGGCACGCTGATCGGCTATGTGATGGGCGCCGGCGTCGTCGCGCTGCTCACCGCGTCGCTGTCGCAGGAGGCGCTGCTGTCGTGGGGGTGGCGCGTGCCGTTCCTGATCGCCGGCCCGCTCGGCCTGATCGGCCTGTACATCCGGATGCGGCTCGAGGAAACGCCGGCGTTCAAGCGCCAGGCCGAAGAGCGCGAAGCGCAGGACAAGGCCGTGCCGAAGGCGCGCTTCCGCGAAACGCTGATGCGCAACTGGCGCGCGCTGCTGCTCTGCGTCGGCCTTGTGCTGATCTTCAACGTGACCGACTACATGGTGCTGTCGTATCTGCCGAGCTTCATGTCGTCGACGCTGCACTTCGACGAGTCGCACAGCCTCGTGCTGGTGCTGATCGTGATGGTGCTGATGATGCCGCTGACGCTCGCCGCCGGCCGCCTGTCGGACAAGATCGGCCGCAAGCCCGTGATGCTGGCCGGCTGCGTCGGCCTGCTCGCGCTGTCGATCCCGTCGATGATGCTGATCCATGCGGGCACCACCGTGTCGGTGTTCAGCGGCCTCCTGATCCTCGGCGTGCTGCTGTCGTGCTTCACCGGCGTGATGCCGTCGGCGCTGCCCGCGCTGTTCCCGACCGAGATCCGCTACGGCGCGCTCGCGATCGGCTTCAACGTGTCGGTGTCGTTGTTCGGCGGCACGACGCCGCTCGTCACCGCGTGGCTCGTCGACGTGACCCACAACCTGATGATGCCCGCGTACTACATGATGGGCGCCGCCGTGATCGGCATCGTGTCGGTCGTCGCACTCGCCGAAACCGCGCGCCAGCCGCTCAAGGGTTCGCCGCCGGCCGTCGCGACGCGTCGCGAGGCACACCAGCTGGTGCGCCAGCTGCGTGAGGAAGAGCACACGGAGATCTACAGCGTCGCGTCGACCGCGCGCGCCTGAGCGTCGCCCATGAAAAAGCCCCGGCCGAAGCCGGGGCTCGATCGAATCCGATCCGCCCGACCGGCTTGTGCGCCGGCCGGGCTTTTTTTCATCCGTGCAGCGGACGCGCGCTCATGCGTGCGCTTCGCAGTGGCGGCAGAAGATCAGCGCGCGCGACCGCGCCACGGCAGCCTGCGCACCGCGCGCGGCGACGATCAGGCCGACCTGGCCGAGATTGAAATCGCGCTCGACCATCAGCTGCGTCAGCGCGGCAAGCGGCAACACGACGGACGGGTGGTACAGGCTCGACTCGATCAGCGCTCTCATCATCGGCTCCATCAGGCAATGCATATTCGATGGAGTGGATTCTAGGGATCGGCCGCATCCGGATAAACGGCTCGAATGCGAAGTCACTTGTTGCCGGCGGTGAACAATCGGCCACGCCTTGCCGGGCGGGCCCGAGCGGGTGGCGAGCGGCGGCGCGGGAACGCGAACGGATCGACACGAGGGGGTTGTCGGAAGCCGCGCCGGACGAAAACGGCCGGCCGGGCGTCCGATTACCGCCGGCCGGACCGATGCGCGCGGGATGCCGGCCCCGCCTCCGCCGACGCCTGACCGGTCGCGCCGCGCCGCCCCGGCCTGCCGAAACAGCCGGCGCCGGCTTCAGTCGAGCGGTGTCTCGACAAACGCCGGCAGCGCTTCCGCGCGCGCCGAGTGCGCGGCGAGCGCCGGATAACGGGCCGGATCGATCCGTGCAAGCGCCGGGTAATCGGCGGCCATGAACTGCGTGAAGCGCCACGCGACGGCGACGGTCACGTCGGATTGCAGCAGGCGCGCGCCGCCGAGCCAGCCGTTCGCGGCCGCGACGAGCGGCTCGAGTTCGCCATACGCCGCCTCGAGCTGGCTCAGCACGCGCTCGAGCCACGGCGCGTGCTGCTTGTCGGCCGGCCGCAGCGCCTGCTCGTACACGACCTGCACCGTCTTCTCGGCCGCCGCCAGCGCGAAACCGACCGGCACGAGCGCGCGCAACCGCGCATCGGCGGCGTCGGGCAGCAGACGCCGCTCCGGCGCGACGAGATGATCGAGGTAGTCGACGATCAGCGACGAATCGATCAGCGTCGCCCCATCGTCGGTCACGAGCGTCGGCGCCTTCACGACCGGGTTGAAGGTCCGGAACCGGTCGAACTCACGGAACACCGAGATCGACTCGTGTTCGAACGGCAGGTCGAGCAGCTTCGCCGAAATGGCGGCACGGCGCACGAACGGGGAATCCAGCATGCCGATCAGCTTCATCGCAAACGCTCCGCTTGAGGGGATGGGACCGACGACTGTAGCAGCGCCGTGCGTCGTCGCCTAGCGCCGCGCGTGCTTGATGTACGACACCTGGTCACGTATCCGACACCCGCTGCACGGCCAGAGTGACCATAATGAAGATTCACGCCCCTTCCGCCCCAAGGTTCGCCATGTGGTATGCCGTCGTCGAGCAGCAGCGGGAATGGATGCGCGCCTGGCGCGAGGCGACACGCCACGCGTTCGACGTATGGCCTGTCACGACGCTGCCGAACGCCGCGTCGTCGTGCTACGACGACCTGTTCGAGCCGCTGCTCGGGCCGGCCGCCGGGCCGCCGCGCTTCGAGATCCGGCGGCCGGCCGTCGACGAGCGGATCGTCGCGCGCACGCCGTTCTGCCAGCTGCGGCGCTTCGCGCGCGACGGTGCGCGGCGCCTGGTGCTGCTGTGCGCGCCGCTCGCGGGGCATGCGGCGGTGATGATGCGGGAGACCGTCGAGGCGCTGCTCGCCGACGGCGACGTGTGCGTGACCGACTGGGTCAATGCACGCGACGTCCCGCTCGCGGCAGGCCGCTTCGGGCTCGACGAGTACGTGGCGACGCTCGACGGCTTCGTCGACGCGCTCGCCCGCGACGAGCGGCCGCTGCACGTCGTCGCCGTGTGCCAGGCAACCGTTCCCGCGCTCGGCGCCCTCGCGCTGCGCGCCGCGCGCGGCCTTGCGCCGCCCGCGAGCGTCACGCTGATCGGCGGGCCGCTCGACGCGCGCGTCAACCCGACCACGCTCGGCACCACCGCCGCGTCCCGTTCGCTCACGTGGTGCCGCCGCCACCTGATCGACATCGTGCCGCCCTGCTTCCCCGGCCAGGGCCGCCACGTGTTCCCGACCTATCTTCAGCAAGGCGAGATCGCGCTGCTGTATCCGCAGCGCTTCCTGACGCTGATCGAGGACTACGCGCGCGCCGCGTCGCAGTTCGACCTGACGGTGCTGGCGGATGCGCGGCGCGCGCTGCGCGAATACACGGCGCTGCTCGACATGCCGGCCGAATACTTCCTGGATACCGTCGATATCGTGTTCCAGCGGATGTGCCTCGCGAACGGCACGTGGGAGGTCGGCGGCCAGCGCGTCGAGCCGGCCGCGCTGGGCGGCGTCGCGCTGATGACGGTCGAAGGCGCGCGCGACGCCGTCACCGGCGCCGGCCAGACGCACGCGGCACTCGACATGTGCCGCGGCCTCGCGGCCGGCGAGCGTCAGCGTCTCGATGTCGACGATTGCGATCACTATGGGCTGTTCACGGGTGCGCGCTGGCACGGTGTCGTCCATCCGGCGCTGCAGCGCCTGCTCGCACAGGCCGAAGCCGCTCGCCCGGGAGCGCGCCGGCGCCGGATCAGGCGGACGTGATGTCGTCGTCCGGCGCGCGGGCCGCATCGAGCAGCGCACGCACCTCGTCGTCCGTGGTCTGATCGAAACGCGCGTAGAACTGGCTGATCCCGAAGAACCGCAGCGGCTGCAACACCGTGACGAACGCGTCGGCCAGGTCGTCAAACGCATGCTCCGCTCCGGCCGGCGCGACGGGGGCAGCGGCCACGATGCGCGCGGGATGACGCTCCCGCAGCGCCTGCAGCGCGACGCGCATCGACGCACCGGTCGCCACGCCGTCGTCGACGACGATCGCGATGCGGCCGTCGACCGGCAGCGGCGGCCGTGCGCCGCGATACAGCATGTCGCGGCGATGCAGTTCGGCGGTCTCGCGCGCGATCACGTCGGCCAGTTGGGTATCGGACACGCCCATCGCGCGGATCGCCGAGTGCTGCAGGTGGATCGCCCCGCCGGTCGCGATCGCGCCGATCGCGAATTCGGGATCGGACGGCATGCCGAGCTTGCGCACGACCAGCACGTCGAGCGGCGCGCGCAGCGCCTGCGCGACCGGGAATGCGACCGGCACGCCGCCGCGCGGCAGCGCGAGCACGACGACGTCGCGACGCCCCGCATAGTGGTGCAGCGCCTGCGCAAGCTGGCGGCCTGCGTCGGTGCGATCGGCAAAACACTCGGTCACGATCGGCTCCCTGCCGTTGCGCCGGATGCGCGACACCCGCGCCGGCGCCTGTCCAACGAGCATGGTTCATCGGGCGCGCCGATGCAAGCGGGGTCAAACCGGCGTGCGCGGCTGGCGGATCGCGTCCGGGAAAAGGATGGAAGGAGATCGCCCGGGCGGCCCGCCGTTCAGCGGTCAGAATCCGCCGCGGCCTGCCGGTACAGCCGCCAGAACGACTGCGCGTACGACTGAGCGAGTTCCGGCGCGCGGTGGAACACGTTGACCGTTTCCGCGTGCGCGGCCGCGTCGTCGGACAGCGTCGTCAGCGCGACGCTGTCGTCGACGATCACGAAACGCGGCGCGGGATCGCCGTGCCGCGAATCGATCGCGACGTCGATGCCGGCCGATTTCAGATAGCCCGCGCCGCTGTACTTGCCCGCACGCGACGAACGCACCAGCACCACCCGCACTTCGATTCCGCGCGAGCGCGTCTCGCGCAGCGCCGCCGCGACCGCGGGCGGCACATACGCGTAGCCGGCCAGCAGCACGCGGCGCCGCGCCTGCCCGATCAGGTCGACGGTCGCGTCGGCCGCCGCATTGTCATACGAAAAGTACGTGCCGACCGAGGCGGCGTCGGACGGAATCGGGCTGGCGTGGGCGGTCGCCGCGCAGCAAAGCGCGGCGACGAGGAAGGCGGCTGGTCTCATGGCGGGCGCCATTGTAGCGATGCCAATTCGCGTGACAAGCGCCTGCTGCTGCGCTGCTGCGCCGGCGCAACACCCGGCGCGGACCGGCCGGCCGGGAGGCGGGTTTCGAACCGGATGTGAAGCCGTGCCGACGCGTGACCCGGCCGCTTGCGTGCCGCCGGTCAGCCGCCCGCGACGCGCGCGAGCCAGCTCGCGATGCCGTCGACGGAACGGAAATCCGCGACGCTGCGCGCCGGCAGCGCCGGATACGCGCCGCCCGCCATCTCGGCCAGTGCGCGGCCCGGGCCGAGTTCGAGAAACGCGGTCGCGCCGGCCTCGACGCACGCGGCCAGGCAGGCCGCCCACTCGACCGGCTCCGCGATCTGGCGCGCGAGCTTGTCGAGCCCCGCGTCAACGTCGAGCACCGCCGCGCCGTCGATCCCCGAAAACAGTCGCGTGCCGGACAGCGGCCGGCGCACGTTCACGGCGGCCAGCGCCGCGCGAAACGCGGGCACCGCCGACGCGAGCCGGCGCGTGTGCGACGCGATCCGCACGCACACGGCTGCCACGCGCAGCGCACCGTCGCGTGCCGCGTCGTCGGCCACCGCGGCGACGTCGGCCTGCCGCCCGGCCACGACGAATGCGTCGCCGGGATTGGCGATCGCGATCGCCGCATCGCGGCCGTCGCACAGTTGCGCGAGCCGCGCACGCGTCAGCCCGCGCACGAACACCATCCGTTCATCGCCACCGCTCGCGGCATCCATGGCGCGCGCGCGTGCATCGGCCAGATCCAGCGCGTCGTGCGGATCGATCATCCCCGCGACGCTCCACGACGCGACTTCGCCGACGCTGTACCCCGCGACACAACGACGCCGCGGCCACACCGCGTCGAGCAACGCGGTCGCCGCGAGCGCCTGCACCGTGCAGAGGATCTGCGCGGCGCGGTTCTCGCGCAGCGCGTCCGGTGCGGCGTGCCGCACCCGGTCACGCGGATCGTCGCCGAGGAGCCGGCCGGCGTGCGCGAACAGCGCATCGGCCTGCGGCACCGCCCCGGTCAGCTCGAACATGTCCGCACGCTGTGCGCCTTGCCCCGAACACAGGATCGCCAGCGTCATCGCCCCTCCTCGTCCGCTTCGTCCGCTACGTCCGCCTCGAGCGCATCGACGAACACGCTCATCGCCAGCAGGTCGGCCGCGCCGCCCGGGCTCAGCCGACGGGCGACGAACGCAACGTGTGCTGCGGCCGCGCGCAATCGCCAGTCGCGGGCGCGGATGCCGCCGCGGGCGACGAATGCGCGTGCCGTGGCCCGCGCGAAATCGAGGCCGGCCTGCCCGCCCCGGTGCAGCAGATTCGTATCGTCGAGGGCGGCGATCAACGCAAAGCATGCATCGACGCGCGCGGCCTCCGGATCGTCGGGCGCGCAGCGCCGCGCGCGACGCAGTGCCGGCAGCCCGACGCGGTACACGGTCGCGAACCCGTCGGCCGCCTCGCGGCGCGCGCCGCCGACGCCGTAGCGGCGGCTCGCGCGCTCGCCGTGACTGTCGGGCAGCCGCGGACCGCCAAGGATCTCGGTGCCCCAGCGCTGCGCGACGAATGCGCCGAGCGTCATCGTGCGTGCCGCCGTGCCGGGTACCGTGCGGCGGCCGGCGGCCGCGCACAGCAGCCCGAGCCCGAAGATCGCGCCGCGATGCGTGTTGACGCCGCTCGTCGCCGCGAGCATCGCGTGTTCCGCGCGCAGCCCGATCTTGCGCAGCACGGCCATGTCCGCGTCACGCGCGCCGGCATCGGCCAGCTCCGCGAAGTACGGCCGCAGCACGGCCGCGCTGCGCGCGAACGTCGTGGCGTCCATGTCCGCATGGCTGCCCGTGTCGACGTGACTGACGAGGCCCGGCTTCGGATACGTGTCGATTTCGAGCACGAGGCTGCGCTCGGCGAGTTCGGCGATGCGCTCGGCGTCGGACGGCGCCGTCGCGCGGCAGGCGGCCCGGGCACTCATCGCGTGACTCCGGTGAATACGTCCGCGGACATCAATTCGACGGCGATCGCCGTCTTGACCGCGACTTCAGGCAGCCGCGCATGCAATTCGCGCCAGTTCGCGCCCGCGCCGTCGTCGCGCAGCAGTTCGCCGTCGATGCGCATCGGCGCGCGCGCGTCGAGTGCCGCCAGGCCGTCGAGCAGCGCGGCGAGCGATGCCGCGTCCGGCAGCGGAAACACGATGTCGAGATCGGAGGATGTGCTCAGGTAGCACTCGCCGGTCAGCGCCTGCCATGCAAGGCTGCCGAACACGCGGCCCTGCACGCCGCAGCGCGCGCCGAGCGCATCGAGCTCGCGCAGCATCGCGTGCCATGCGTCGGGTGCGGCAGCGAGCACGTCGGCGAGCGTGGGCAACGGGCCGACCGATTTCACCGCGTCGGCGCCGACGTTCAGTGCAATGCGCCGCTTGCCCGCGGAAGGCGGCAGCGGCAAGCCGAGCGGCACGCGCCCCGCATCGGCCTCGTCGGGCGATGCGCGGCGCACGATCAGCGGCCAGCCGTGCGCGGCCCACGCCTGCACGAGCGGATCGGCCGCCAGCGCGGGATCGCGCGCGCATGCCGCGCCCCACCCGGCCGCCGTCAGCGTGACGAGCGTGTGGCGGCGCAGCGGCGTGTCAGCGTGCGGCACGCGCGAGTGCCTCGACGCGCCGCGCGACGTCGGCCGCGACCGGCCGGCCGCGCGCCGCACGACCGTCGCTGCGATCGGCCGGCTTGCCGAGCCATTCGCCGACCTGCGCGTCGAGCGCGCGGGCCGGATCGAGCACCGCGTCGACGGCGCCCATCGTCACGAGGTTGTCGAGCCCCGGCGCGAACACTGGCGTCGAACGCGCCATCTCCTTCAGCACGTCGATCGGCAGCTTCGTCACGCGCGACATCGACGGCAGGTCCATCACCTCCGGCTCCGCGCCCGGCACCGCGAGCAGCGTGCGCGTCGCGAGCGCGGTCGCGATGAACGCACCCGCGGCCGTATGGCCATACAGCAGGCCGATCGTCCGGTGCCCGGCGAGCTCCGCGTGCATCAGGCACTTCGCCAGATGCGACAGCCCTTCGTTCAGGCCGAGCAGTTCGTCGCGCTTGCTCATCCGCTGGCTGTCGCTGTCGACCAGCACGAGAATCGGCGTGTCGCCGCCGCGCTCGATCGTGTCGAGCACGTGCGACGCGAGCGTCACCGCTTCGTCGATGCCGAGCGGCAGACGGTCGGCGACGCCGATCACGTCGACGCGCGTGCCGGTCAGATCAGCGTGGCCCGACAGCAGACTACCGGTTCGCGTGATCGAATGGCCTTTCGGGAACAGCGAGTTCAGAACTTCATCGAGCGTCATGCTGCCTCCCGTCGGGCCACCTCAACGAAGGCAGGCGCCCCGTCGGGGGCGCCGTGCATGGGACCGGAGCAAGCGCTGAAGCGCCAACTCCGGTCGACAGCGAACGAAGTGCGCGTGGGGGTCGTTTCATTTGTGCTCCTGTAGCTGGTCGGCGAGCTTCACGAATGCTTCGTCGGGCATGCCGGGGATCGCTTCCGGCGTATCCGCGCCGAGCGCACGCCACACGTCGAGCGCATCCCTGCATGCGCCGAACCGTTCGACGCGCGCCTCGAGGCGCGCCTGCTCCGCGCGCAGCATCGCCGCATCGAACTTCGGCGCACGGGCGATCAGCTCGAGCGCGGCTGCGCGAAACGCGTCGGGCGTATCGGCCACGTAGCGATCGGCACCGCCGATGAGCCGGCGATGCTTGCCGCCCATCGTGCGCCAGATCAGCGCACGGTCCTTCGCATCGAATTCCTCGACGCCGCGATTGGTCTCGATCACCTCGGGCCCCGACACGCTGATGCGACCCTGCTCGGACACCGCGAGCGCCGAGCAACATGCGGCAAGCAGGCCGCCGCCGCCGTAGCAGCCCGCGCGCCCGCCGATCAGCCCGATCACCGGCACGCCGGCCGCGCGCGCCTCGACGAGCGCACGCATGATCTCGGCGATCGCGAGTTCGCCCGCGTTCGCTTCCTGCAGCCGCACGCCGCCCGTATCGAACAGGATCAGCACCGGCGTGCCGAGTTCGCGCGCCGCACGCAGCAGCCCCGTGAGCTTCGCGCCGTGCACTTCGCCGAACGCGCCGCCCATGAAGCGGCCTTCCTGCGCGGCGACGAATACCGGCTTGCCGTCGAGCCGGCCGTGGCCGACCACCATCCCGTCGTCGAACTGCTGCGGCAGGTCGAACAGCGGCAGGTGCGGGCTCGTCACGCGTTCGCCCGGCCCGAGAAACTCCGTGAAGCTGCCCGCGTCGAGCAGCCCGTCGACGCGCTGGCGCGCCGACGCTTCGTACCAGCTCGAGCCGTTCGCGATGAACGCGGGCGCGTCGTGGATCACTTCGTTCGTCATGCGTCCCCCTCGATCGCGCGCACGGCCTGCGCGAGCCGCAACGACACCATGTCGGGCCGCGCGCCGCCGTCGTTGATCGACAGCTTCAGGCCGCCCGGCGCGCGCCGTTCGACGAAGTCCGACACGACGGCCTGCCACACCGCGCCGAAGCCGACCGCCGCGGTGCGGATGTCGATCTCGCATTCATTGCCCGGCAGCACGCGCTCGACGAGCACCTCGAGATTGCCGGACGCGACCACGCCGACGAGCGCCGTGGCCAGTTCGCCCTGCGCGCGGTCGCGCGCGGTGAAGCGATAGTTCAACTGTTCCATGCCCTCTTCCTCACCAGTTGCGGAACCGGGCCGGCGGCGCATACAGGCCGCCCGACCAGTGCACGAGATCCTTGATCGAGCGCGCGGCCAGCCAGCGGCGGTCGGCGTCGAGCGGATCGATGCCGAGATCCTCCGGGCGGCGGATCACGCCGCGCGCGCGCAGCCGCTCGACCATCCCGCGGTCACGGCCGCGGCCGACTTCCGTGTAGCCGGCCACGCCGCGGATCGCGTGCTCGCGTTCGTCCTTGTCGCGGCACATCAGCAGGTTCGCGATCCCTTCCTCGGTGACGATGTGCGTGACGTCGTCGCCGTAGACCATGATCGGCGCGAGATCGAGCTGCAGCTTGTCGGCGAGCTTCAGCGCGTCGAGCTTCTCGACGAACATCGGCACGTTCTTGTCGCCGAACGTCTCGCCGATCTGCACGACCAGCTTGCGGCCGCGCCTGAGCGCCGCCGGTGTGTCGGGGTCGGCTTCCGCGCCGGCCTTCAGCCACGGCTCGCTCGGGTGACGGCGGCCGCGCGCGTCGCTGCCCATGTTCGGCGCGCCGCCGAAACCGGCGATCCGCTCGGCCGTGACCGTCGACGAATGGCCGGACAGGTCGATCTGCAGCGTCGAGCCGATGAACATGTCGCACGCATAGAGGCCGGCGGTCTGGCAGAACGCGCGATTCGAGCGCAGCGACCCGTCGGGGCCCGTGAACCACACGTCGGAGCGCGCGCGAATGTAGTCGTCCATCCCGACTTCGGAGCCGAAGCAATGGATCTGCTCGACCCAGCCCGATTCGATCGCGGGAATCAGCGTCGGGTGCGGATTGAGCGCCCAGTGCGTGCAGACCTTGCCCTTCAGCCCGAGCTTCGCGCCGTAGGTCGGCAGCAGCAACTCGATCGCGGCGGTGTTGAAGCCGATCCCGTGGTTCAGGCGCTTGATCCCGTACGGTTCGTAGATGCCCTTGATCGCGAGCATCGCGGTCAGGATCTGCGTTTCGGTGATCGCGGCCGGGTCGCGCGTGAACAGCGGCTCGACGTAGAACGGCCGGCCGGCCTCGACGACGAAATGCACGCGGTCGCCCGGAATGTCGACGCGCGGCACCTTGTCGACGATGCGGTCGACCTGCGCGATCACGATCCCGTCCTTGAACGCGGTGGCCTCGACGACGGTCGGCGTGTCTTCCGTGTTCGGGCCGGTATACAGGTTGCCGTCGGCGTCCGCGCTGACCGCCGCGATCAGCGCGACCTGCGGGGTGAGGTCGATGAAGTAGCGCGCGAACAGCTCGAGATAGGTGTGCACCGCGCCGAGCGCGATCTTGCCGCCGAACAGCAGCTTCGCGATCCGCTGCGACTGCGGGCCCGAATACGCGAAGTCGAGACGCTTCGCGATCCCGCGCTCGAACACGTCGAGATGCTCGGGCAGCACGACGCCCGACTGCACCATGTGCAGGTCGTGGATCTTCGCGCTGTCGACATCGGCGAGCGCCGTCGCGAGCAGGTCGGCCTGCTTCTGGTTGTCGCCTTCGAGGCACACGCGGTCGCCGGGCCGCAGCACCGCTTCGAGCAACGCGACGGTGTCGCGCGCATCGACCCGCTTGCCCTGCGCGTACGCCGCACCGGCCGCGAGGCGTGCATCGCGCGCCTGCCGCGCGTGATTCCATCCCGTCATGAACAATTCTCCCGCTTCGATGGTTCAGCGGCATTCTAAGCCTGGCGCCGCCGCCGATTGATGATGTTGACGAATGCGACTCAGAGGACGCCGCGATGGATACGGCCCGCCGGGTCGCGCGCTCACCGGCCGTGCGCGCGGGCCGCCCGAGCGCGGGCCGCCCGGATCGCTCGCGGCGGCTATGCGCCGACCAGCGCGCGCGTCGCGAAGAACAGCACCGACGGGCCGAGCAGGCAGCCGACGCCGGTATGGAACGTCGCGACCAGCGCACCGTACGGCACGAGCCGGCGGTCGGTCGCGGCGAGGCCCGCGCTCACGCCGCTGACCGTGCCGGCCAGGCCGCCGAAGATCATCGCGGAGCGCGGTGTCTTCAGGCCCATGAAGTCGGCCGCGACCGGCGTGCCGACCATCACGATGATCGCCTTCACGAGCCCCGTCGCGATGCTGAGCGCGATCACGTCGGAGCTCGCGCCGATCGCCGCACCCGTGACCGGCCCGACGATGTAGGTGACGGCGCCCGCGCCGATGGTCGTCATGCTGACCGCATCGGTGTAGCCGAACGCGCGCGCGATGCATGCGCCGACGATGAACGGCAGCACGGTGCCGAGCAGCAGCGACACGACGCCGACGAGGCCGGCCTTGCGCGCCTCGGTCGGCTGCACTTCGAACGCGGTCGCGACGATCGCGAAATCGCGCAGCATCGCGCCGCCCATCAGGCCGACACCGGCGAACAGCTTGACGTCGGCCAGCCCCTTCTCGCCACCGGTGAATGCGCCGCCGACGTACGCAAGCACGAGGCCGATCACGATCGCGATCGCGGAGCCGTGCACGCGGCCGAAGGTCAGCTTGCGCGACGCGATCGTCGACAGCCACATGATCAGGCCGACCAGCGCGAAGGACGCGACGAGCCCGTTATGGGCGACGGTTTTTTCGAGCATCTGCAGCATGGCGGCCTCCGTTACTGTTCTTCGAATTGCGGCACGCCCGCGAAGGCCGTGTCGTCGCGCCCGGTGCGCACGAGCACCGCGATGCAGCATGCGCAGATCGCGACCGCGCCGACGGCGGCAAGCAGTGCGACCGGCCCGCCCTTCAGCGCAGCGACGACGTTCTGGTTCGCGGCCATCGCGACGACGACCGGGATGTACATCGCGCCCCAGAACCCGACGCCGGCCTCGGTCTCCTTCGGCAGCCAGCCGCGCCGGTGCAGCCACAGGCGCAGGCAGATCAGCAGCAGCATCGCGATGCCGACGCCGCCGACGTTGGTCTTCACGCCGATCGCGGCGCCCAGCAGGTCGCCGAGAAACAGTCCGGCCAGATGGCAGAACGCCAGCAGCGCGGTTCCGTAGATGATCATGAGTCGTCTCCAGTCTCTTCGTGACGGGCGCCTGACACCTGCTGGAGCCGGGCCCGCACGCCGATCCCGTGCGGACTGTCTGTCTCCTGCGGCGGTGCGCCGCGGCCCGGCGGCTCGTCGTGCGAGCGCGTTCTCGGGGGTCGATGGGATGATGCGGTTTCGGGCCGGACGCCGGATGGCTTAGACTGACTGATGCAGCCGGCGGCGCGACACGGGCTACGCGTCCGGGGCGCCCCGCTTGCATGGGCCGCACCGGGGCGTGATCCGATACTAGCGCTGCACGATCCGGCCATTTATGAAGTTGTCGAAACCGATTCAGTGGATTTAGCAATGCGTCCCTTACCGCCCGAGTTGCTGCGCAGCTTCGTCGCCGTCGCCCAGTCCGGCAGTTTCACCGCCGCGTCGGAGCGCGTGAGCCTGTCGCAGTCGACCGTCAGCCAGCACATCCGCCGCCTCGAGGAGCTGCTCGACCGGCCGCTGTTCGAGCGCGACACACGCAACGTGCACCTGTCGCAGCACGGCGACGCGCTGTTCCGCTACGCGGTGCGCATCCTCGAACTGATGGACGAGGCCGTCACGTCGGTGTGCGGCCCGCCGCTGTCGGGCAAGGTACGGCTCGCGATGTCGGAGGATTTCGCGTCCGCGCACCTGACGGCCGCGCTCGCGAGCTTCGTGCAGCGCAATCCGGAAGTCGAGCTCGCGATCTCGACCGGGCTGTCGGGCGACCTGTTCGATGCGCTCGACGAAGGGCGGCACGATCTCGTGTTCGCGAAGCGCACCGCGGGCAGCCGGCGCGGGCGCGTGATCCGCAGCGAACCGCTGTACTGGTGCACCGGCCCCGAGTCGCGGATCACCGGCCACGAAGCCGTGCTGCCGCTCGCGATGCATCCGGAGCCGAGCGTGTCGCGCCGCCGCGTGCTCGAGTCGCTCGAGGCGGTCGGCCGCCCTTACCGGATCGCCGTCGTGAGCAGCAGCATCGCGGTGCTGCGCGCGGCCGCGAGCGCGGGGCTCGGCGTCAGCGCGTTCGCCGGCTACGTGATTCCGGCCGGGCTCGCGCGGCTCGACGCGGGGCTGCCCGAACTCGGCGAACTCGAATACGTGATCGACCGGCCGGCGGCCGCATCGCGCTCGACACTCGCACTCGAAGCGACGCTGATCGCGGCGGCGGCCGAGCTGTAGCGACAGCCGTCGCCGTCACGCCGACGCCGCCCGGCTGCGGCGTTCGCGCACAACTGGCAGCCTTGCCCGGAACGCGTCAGCGCCAGCGCAGTACCCGCTCGCGACAATGGGACCCATCGGAACGCACGGCAGTGTGCCGCGCGTCCGCTGTCCCGTCCCCTTGACCGGAGCACACCATGAACGTCTTGCGATTCGCCGTCGCGACCGCCGCGGCCGCACTGCTGTCCCCCGCCTTTGCGCAAACCGATGCCACGGCGCCCGAGCAGGGCCTGACGCGCGCGGAAGTCGTCGCCCAGTTGAAGCAGGCCTATCTCGACGGCGAGCTGCCGACCAACGACGGCAACTATCCGCCGAATGCCGCGACGCGCGCGCGCAATCGCGAACTGGTGCAGGCCGCGCAGCCCGCGTGGCTCGCGCAGACGCCGCAACAGGCACCGCAGACGGCCGTGCAGCAATAGTCTTCACGGCCCGGCCGGCAGCCGGCGCGGCAACGCACTCAGGGCAGGAAGCTGCGGCGCCGCGCGTCGATCAGCTCGACGAGCAGCCGGTCGCGCTCGGCCGCCAGTTCCTGCATCGAACGCTCGCCCTGGATCGCGCGCAGTTCGTCGTTCAGCTTGCGATCGACGGCCGGATCGAACGACGGCGTGCCGAGGTCGTCCCACCACGTCGTGATCGGCCCCGACAGGTGTTCGAGAAAATGCGCGATCCCGCCGGCGCCGCCGCCGAGGTGATAGGTCAGGCACTGCCCCATCAGCCCCCAGCGCAGACCGGGGCCCCACGCGACCGCCTTGTCCGCATCGGCGACGCTCACCACGCCTTCGCCGACGAGGTGATACACCTCGCGAAACAGCGCGGCCGCGAGCCGGTTCGCGACGTGGCCGGTCATTTCCTTGTTGAGCACGATCGTCTGCTTGCCGAGCGCGTCGTAGAAATCCTTCATGCGCGCGATCACGCCCGGGTCGGTCGCGTCGCCGCCGACCAGCTCGACGAGCGGAATCAGGTGCGGCGGGTTGAACGGATGCGCGATCAGGCAGCGTTCCGGATGCTGGTCGCACGCGGTCTGGATCTCGGACATCTTCAGGCCCGACGAGCTCGACGCGATCGGCACGCGCGCGGGCAGCACGTCGTCCATCTGCCGGTACAGCGCACGCTTCAGGTCGAGCCGCTCGGGGCCGCTCTCCTGCACGAAATCGACGCCGTCGAGCGCGCGCTCGAGATCCGCATCGAACGACAGCCGCGCGGACAGTCCAGCGGCCCGCTCGCCGAGGAATGCAGCGAGCGCGTCGCGCAGCCGTGCATCGGCCTGCGGTGCGGGATCGGTCGCGACGACGTCGAAGCCCTTCGACAGATAGAAAGCCGCCCAGCTCGCGCCGATCACGCCGGCCCCGACGATCGCGATGCGTTGAATGTCCATGTCCGTCCCTGCTCCGTGGTCTGTGGATAGCGCGACGATTGTCGCATCGATTCACGTCACGACGCGTTGACGCAAGTTGCAATTTCCCTCTTGAAAACCGCTGCGACGGCCTCTAATTACCGGTTACCAGGCAGTGCCCGTCACGCGCACCGCCCCCGTTTCGACTCAGCGGAAAACCGCGCATCGCACTCGCCATCGGCGGCGCGTCGTCGCGTCTTTCGCGTTTCATGTTCCGGAGGATCTTCATGAGCGGCATCCATTACGGCCAGGACCTGTTCGACGAATTCGCCCGCGTGCAGCGGCAGATGGCGAGCCTGTTCGGCGAGCTGCCGACCGGCATCCGCGCGGTGCGGCCGAGCGCGTTCCCCGCGCTGAACGTCGGCGCGACCGACGACGCGATCGAAATCGTCGCGTTCGCCCCCGGCATGGCCGCGGCCGACTTCGACGTGTCGATCGACAAGGACCTGCTGACGATCAGCGGCGAGCGCAAGCCCGTGCCGCACGACGCCGGCGACGACGTGCGCACCTATGCGCAGGAGCGCTTTCACGGTGCATTCCGCCGGGTCGTCGAGCTGCCGCAGAACGCGGACGCCGACAACGTCAGCGCCCGCTATGAAAACGGCTGCCTGCTGATTCGCGTCGGCCGGCGCGAGGCATCGAAGCCGCGTGCGATCACCGTCCAGTAACCTTCAGGATAACGACATGAATACGAGCCAGACCCTGACCGAACGCCAGAGCGGCGCCGCGCACGCAGCAGCCGCCGAAGCCGCGCGCCGGCCCGCGATCACGCCGGCCGTCGACATCGTCGAAGACAGGCAGCGCGTCACGCTGCGCGCCGACCTGCCGGGCGTGCCGCGCGAGAACCTCGACGTGAAGGTGCACGACAACACGCTGACGATCGAAGCCGATACGCGCATCGACACGCCGGCCGACCTGCGCGTGCGTCATGCCGAAGTGCGCGCGCCGCGCTTCGTGCGCACGTTCGTGCTGAGCCCCGATCTCGACACGTCGCGGATCGATGCGAGCCTGCGCGACGGCGTGCTCACGTTGACGATTCCGCGCCGCGAGGAAACGCGCCCGCGCCGCATCGACGTGACGGCCGGCAACGCGTAACGCCGACGCGTGTTCATCACGCGACGTGCATGAGAAAGCCCCGCCAGGCATGACGCCCGGCGGGGTTTTTTTCGAAGTGCGGCGTGGCGTGGGCGCGCCGTCGCGTTCAATCGAAATCGAACAGGTCGAACACCGACTTCTTGCGACGCTGGCCATCGTGCCGGTAACGGTCGTCGTGGGTGCGGCCGTCGCGTCCCCAGCCATCGTCGCGCCCGCGCCGCGGATGCGCATCGTGCCGTACGGGCGGGTCATCCCGGCGCGCCGGTGCATCGCCGGTTTCGCGCGCGATCAGCTTGTCGAGTTCGCCGCGGTCGAGCCACACGCCGCGGCACGTCGGACAGTAGTCGATCTCGATCGACTGGCGCTCGGCCATCAGCAGGTCGGGCGTCTTGCAGACCGGACATTTCATCGCGTTTCTCCTTTCGTTGGAATTCCGAATCGAGGGCGGGGCTCGGCCCGCCCGCTTGCTCAGTGACCTTCGACCCGCGCCGCGCGCTTCGCCTTCGCGCGCCGCGCCAGCATGTTCATGCCCTCGACGAACGCCGAGAACGCCATCGCCGCGTAGATATAGCCCTTCGGCACGTGCGACCCGAAGCCTTCCGCGATCAGCGTCATGCCGATCACGACGAGGAACGACAGCGCGAGCATCACGACGGTCGGGTTGCGGTCGATGAAGCGTGCGAGCGGCTGCGCGGCGAACAACATCACGGACACGGCGACGATCACCGCGACGAACATGATCGGAATGTGCTCGGTCATGCCGATCGCCGTCACGATGCTGTCGATCGAGAACACGATGTCGAGCATCACGATCTGGCCGATCGCGGCCCACACCGTCAGGCCGCCCGCGCCGCCGGATGCACCCGCGCCGTCGCCGTCATGCGACACGTGGTGATGGATCTCGGTG
>NZ_QTQF01000054.1:0-40096 GCF_003854235.1 Burkholderia sp. Bp8998 | reverse complement strand
GAAAAGCCGTTCGTGACGAGCGGCATCCGTCTGGGTTCGCCGGCGATGACGACGCGCGGGTTCGGCCCGGCGGAAGCCGAGCAGGTCGGCAACCTGATCGCCGACGTGCTCGAGAACCCGGAAGATGCAGCGACGATCGAGCGCGTCCGCGCGCAAGTGGCCGAGCTGACCAAGCGTTTCCCGGTCTATCGCTGATCCGGCATGCGCTGCCCGTTCTGCCGGCATGAGGACACGCAGGTCGTCGACTCGCGCGTGTCCGAAGATGGCGCCGCGATTCGTCGGCGCCGTCGTTGCTCGGCTTGCGACAAGCGCTTCACGACGTACGAGCGGGTCGAGCTGAACCTGCCGGCCGTCGTGAAGAAGGACGGCAGCCGCACGGAATTCGACCGCCGCAAGATCGTCGCCAGCATGCAACTTGCGCTGCGCAAGCGGCCGGTGGCGGCCGACGCGATCGACGCGGCGGTTGCCCGAATCGAATATCAGCTGCTCGCAACCGGCGAGCGCGAAGTGCGTAGCGAGAAGCTTGGTGAACTCGTGATGAACGAGTTGCGCGGCCTCGATACGATCGCCTATGTCCGTTTCGCATCGGTTTACCGCCGGTTCGAGGACGTCTCCGAATTTGCCGACGTGATTGAAGAGTTCCGTCGCGCGGCCCCCTCCAAGCCTCCGCGTAAGCGCTGACGCGCTGCGTCCGTTCATCGTCTTCTCCGTGGGTTCAGTTCGCGCCGATTGTGTCGGCCGCGATCGCATGTCGCCAGTCGGCCGTTCGGCTAATGGCGCGCGTCCTTACGCGTCGCTACAGTCGTCGCATCACGTTGACGGAGGGCGATGGCGATGGGACTGCACCCGCGGGGCGTTGAAACACGCAGGCGTTGCGGCGGCGGCTTCACGCTCGTCGAGCTGATGGTCGCGATCGCGCTGGCAGCCGCGATCGGACTTTACGCGGCACCCGCATTCGATCAGTGGCGCATGCGCGAACGCGTGGATGCCCGCTCGCGCGCGCTGCTCGGTGCGCTGTCGTTCGCGCGCACCGAGGCGACGCGTCTCGGCGTGCGCGTCACGCTGTGCCGGGCCGGGCGCGATGGCGACTGCGTGCGTGCCGGCGAGCGGTGTGACCCGGCGGAATGGTCGTGCGGCTGGATCGTCAGCGGGCAGTTCGACGGGCAGTCGCGCGTGCTGCGGCGCTATCCGCGCGATGCCGATATCGCCGTCGCGGGCGCGGCGCACGATCTGGCATTTGCGCCGCCGGCGGGCCAGGTGATCGGCGGGATGAGGCGTTTTGAATTGCGTCCACAGCGCGTGCTGTCCGGCGACGACGCACGCGTGTCGCGCTGCATCCGGATCGCGGCGGGCGGCCGGGCGCGCGTCGTCGCCGGTCGTTGCGACGCGGCATGAAGCGCGTGCGCAGGTTGATGCGCGGTACGTCACTGCTCGAAGCGGTGCTGGCCGTCGCGCTGCTCGCAATCGTGATGCTGGCTGTCGCCGGCAGCCAGCTCGCGATGACGCGCGCGCAGCGGGCGACGATCTGGCGCGAACGCGCGCTGTGGCTGGCCGATGCTCGCATCGAGCGCCGGCACGCAGTCGCAGTCGCCGACGCTGGCGATGACATCGCGGCGCTCGCGGTCGCATCGTTGCCCGGCGGCACGATGACGCTCGACGGCGGGCCGGGTGGTATCCGCTACGTGATAGTCGGTTGGCGCGACGCCGACGCAGTGACGTCGACGCGATGCGAAGGAGCCGCGGCAACGTCAAAGCCGCCGTCGTGCGTGCGGGTTCCGTTTCGGGAGGCCGAGGCCAATGCCGATGAACGCTGATCGCCACAGCCGCGCGCATACGCTGCTCGAAGTGCTGATTGCGATGACCGTTGGGCTGCTCGTGCTTGCCGCTGCCGGTGCGCTGTATCACGCTCAGCACGTCGCGCAGCGGCGCGCGGAAGACGGGTTCCGGATGCGCGACGCGGCCGCGACCGCATTGATGCTGATTGGCCAGCAGATCCAGATGGCCGGGTTTCGACCGCTCGATGTCGAAGGCGCGTCGTCGTTGCCGCCGGTGTTCGGCTGTTCCGCGGGGCGCGTGCGAGGCGATGGCGCGCAGGTGCGCTGCGAAGCCGTGCGCGCGGCATCGGATGCGGTGCTGGTCCGGTATGTGGGCGACACGGTGTCGACGTGGCCGACGATCAGCGCCCAGATGTCGGATTGTCTCGGGCAGGGTGTCGGCACCCCCGGTGAGCGGTCGCTTGTGGAAAACCGTTTCGACGCGCATGTCAGTCCGTCGACGGGTGAGCCCGAACTGTACTGCGAGGGAAGCGGGCGCCCCGGTACGCCGCAACCCGTCGTGTCCGGCATCGACCAGCTGCGCGTGCGTTATCTGCGCCGCGAAGGCGTGCAGTTCGTCGATGCGGAGGCGATGGCCGCCGGCGACTGGGCCGATGTCGTCGCCGTGCATGTATGCGTGCGGGCGCGTGGCGAACCGATGCACGGGCCCGCACGTCATGTCGATTGCGACGGTCGCCCGGCCGTTTCGCAGGAGGGTCGCGCGCATCTGGTGCTGCATCGAATCGTCGCGTTGCGGAATGCCGCGGTCGCATTCGCCGATCCCGTCCGCGACGCGGCGCACGACCATGAGGTATTGCGATGATCCACGCAAACGGATTCGTCGGCGAACTTGCGATGCGAATCGCGGCAAGCCGCGCAGGGGGGCGCGTCGTGGCTTTGCGACATGCAACACGCGGTGAGGGCCTCAGGCAGAGCCGAAGAGCAACGCGCACACGCTTTCCGTCCGCCAGCCGCGGCTGGCGTCGCGACGCGGGCCTGGCACTGCCTGCCGTGATCGCGGTCGGCGCGGCGGTCGCCGCGCTGACCGGTACATGGTTCGAATCCGCACTGACGGAATCGCGCCGCACGCGTGCATTGTCGGACCGGTTGATTGCATTTCACGCGGCCGATGCGGCGCTGGTAGCCTGTACGGCGCGGTTGCTCCGGGGCGGAGCGCCGTACATGGACGAACCCGCATCACCCGGCGAGCCGGATGCATGGCGGCGTACGCCCGCGCTGGGCGGCGCCGACGCATTCGTTCCGTTCGCCTCCTGGCCGATGGCGGCCCAGCCGCCGCGTTGCCTGATCGAAGCGTGGCGAGGCGTCGGTCCGCAAGGGAGTCGCGCTTATCTCATCACCGCGCGTGGTGTCGGCGGCCATGCGTCGAGCGTGGTCTGGCTGCAGAGCCAGGTCGCGCTGCGCGACGGACGCATCGTTGCGCAGCGCTGGCGTCGCGTCGCGGCGGTGCATTGATGAGCCGGCCTGCATTGCTGCGACGATCGGCGGCGTTCACGTTGGTCGAACTGATGATCGTGCTCGCGATCGTCGCCGTGCTGGCCGGGTGGGGTATCCCGTCGTATCGCGAGCATGTCGCGCGTGCGCATCGCGCATCCGCGGTCGCCGCGCTGTATCAAGCGGCCCAATATCTCGAAACGCTCGACGGCCCGCCGCCGCAGACGTTGCCGGACGCATACGCGCAGGCACCGCCGGACGGGCACGCGGTCTACAGCGTGGCGCTGCGGCGATCGGTCGGCGACGATGCGCCCGTGGCCTATGAACTCGTTGCGCGCCCGCTCGAGGCAGGCCCGATGCGCGACGACGTATGCGGTGCGTTTACGCTGCGCTCGGACGGGACGAAAGGCAATGCGGGATCGTATGACGGCGAGGCTGACACGCAGGCGCGGACATGCTGGGGCTTGCGTTGATCACGAGACAACGCCCGACAGGCCCGCGGAAAACGCGCAACGGCACAGGGCCGTGCGCGCCTGTCGTTGCGTGTCAGTCGTCGTTCGCGGCAGTTCCGCGCTCGTTGCGCGACTGTTTCCAGATCTGGTAGACCTCCCACGCGGCGAACCCGACGGCGCCCCACTTCAGCGTGGGGCCCGCGCTCGCGCGCAGCAGCGAGCGAACGGGCTTCGCCAGCACGAGCGATGCGAGCGAACTCAACATCGGATACTGGTTGACGAGTTGGCCCAGGCTCGCGTTCAGGTTCCTGGCGGACTGGCTGAACTTGCCGCTCGACAGGCCGGGAATGAACACCTTGAGCCAACTGAAGCGCGTGACGGCGTGGCGCATTTCGGCGGCGGCTTCGGCAAGCTCGAGCCGCTCGACCTCGGATCGCAGGATCAGCAATTCCTTGCGGAGCGCGCGATGCTGTGACGCGCTCCAGTTCGATCGCGACGAATGGGGGCGGGGTGAATTGCCCGTGACGTTCTGGCTCATGGCGCGTCGGCGAAGTAGGTGAGAGGGGCGAACGCGACTGCGTTCACGGCTTGCCGCGGAAAATTTCGCGGTCTTTCTCGAGCTCGGCGAGCGTCGCCTCGAACACGGTCGGGGCATCGTGCAGGCCCGCACGTGCCTTCAGCGCACATACGATGGCGGCGATCGCGTACAGCGCGGTGATGGCCGCAAGCGACTGCCAGCGATAGGTGTCCCAGAACGCGATCGTGACGAGCACGGTCAGGCTGATGAGTGCCATCGTCGCGAGCATCATGGCCGCGAGCCCGAGGAACAGCACGCCCATCAGGCGTTCCTTCTCCTCGGCGAGTTCGATGCCGACCAGTTCGAGGCGCGTTTGCAGGAGGCCGATCGCGGAGCCGACGAAGCGGCGCAGCGGTCCCTGGCCGGACGGCTGCGGGTGGGTGTCTGTCGTCATGGATGAGGCGCTTGGGCGCGCAGTGAACGGCTAGGTCAAAGCCGGCCGGTGGCGAACCACCGGCGGGCTTCGGCACCCATGTGCCGCACCGGGCGGCACATGGGGCGGAACGGCGCTGAGCGCGTTACTTGCGGTTGATCAGCAGACCGATCAGCACGCCGACGCCGGCGGCGACGCCGATCGACGTCCACGGATGCTCGTGCACGTAGTCGTCGGTCGCGCGCGCGGCCTTTTTGCCTTTCTCGACCACCACGACCTGGACGTCGGTTGCCTTTTCCTTGGCCTGCTTCAGGCGCGACATGGCTTTTTCACGCAGTTCGGCCGCACGGTCGCCCGTGCTGCTCGCCGCTTGCTTGAGCAGATCCTCGGCGTCCGCGAGAACGGTTTTGATATCCGACATCAGTTTCTCCTTGTTGATTTCCGACATTGCGACTCCCTTCATGCTGTCATGCTGCAGGTTCATATCCTAGCGAAACGCCTGCCCGCTGGCGAGCCGGGACAACACACGGCGGCAGTGCAAGACTGCATGGTAAACGACTCGCAATCGTCAACAGAGCCGCAGACGATGCGAAAAGTTTCCCAGTGCGCCATCCGTCCCGGTTCGCCACCCGGCAAAAATGACAAAAAAGTATGAATATCAAACGTAATAATCGTTCGCATGTCCCATTGCTTCCCTTAAGCTGATGGACTGTCCCGCGCCATCCAGCGCGCGGTTTCAACCAGCATCGTTCGAGGAGGGAACATCATGAGTCTGCGTCTTGGCGACATCGCACCGGATTTCGAGCAGGAATCGAGCCTGGGCACCATCAAGTTTCATGAGTGGCTGGGCGACAGCTGGGGCGTCCTGTTCTCGCACCCGGCCGACTACACGCCGGTGTGCACGACTGAACTCGGGCTGACCTCGAAGCTGAAGGGCGAATTCGAGAAACGCAACGTCAAGGTGATCGCGCTGTCGGTCGACGGCGTCGAATCGCACAAAGGCTGGATCAACGACATCAACGAAACGCAGTCGACCGTCGTCGGTTTCCCGATCATCGCCGACGCGGACCGCAAGGTTTCGCAGTTGTATGACATGATCCACCCGAACGCGAACGAAACGCTGACGGTGCGCTCGCTGTTCGTGATCGACCCGAACAAGAAGGTGCGGCTCACCATCACCTATCCGGCCAGCACCGGCCGAAACTTTGACGAAGTGTTGCGCGTGATCGACTCGCTGCAACTGACCGACAACTACAAGGTCGCGACGCCCGGCAACTGGAAGGACGGCGATGACGTCGTGATCGTGCCGTCGCTGCAGGATCCGGAAGAGCTGAAGCAGCGCTTCCCGAAGGGCTTCAACGCGGTGCGTCCGTACCTGCGCCTCACGCCGCAGCCGAACAAGTAAGCAGCGGCGGCGCGTGACGAACGCGTGCGCCGACGAAAACGGCCCGCCCGGCAGTGATGCCGGGCGGGCCGTGTCGTTTCAGCGGCGACGATGCGACGCGAAGGGCGCCGCGCATTGCACGCGAATGATCAGAAGAATGCCTGAATACCCGTTTGCGCACGGCCCAGGATCAGCGCGTGAATGTCGTGCGTGCCTTCGTACGTGTTCACCACTTCGAGGTTCACGAGGTGGCGCGCGACGCCGAATTCATCCGAGATGCCGTTGCCGCCGAGCATGTCGCGCGCGAGCCGCGCGATGTCGAGCGCCTTGCCGCACGAGTTGCGCTTCATGATCGACGTGATCTCGACGGCCGCCGTGCCTTCGTCCTTCATCCGGCCGAGACGCAGCACGCCCTGCAGGCCGAGCGTGATTTCGGTCTGCATGTCGGCGAGCTTCTTCTGGATCAGCTGGTTCGCGGCGAGCGGCCGGCCGAACTGCTTGCGGTCGAGCACATACTGGCGTGCGGTGTGCCAGCAGGACTCGGCTGCGCCGAGCGCGCCCCAGGCGATCCCGTAGCGTGCCGAGTTCAGGCACGTGAACGGGCCGCGCAGGCCGCTGACGTTTGGCATCAGGTTCTCTTCGGGCACGAACACCTCGTCGAGGACGATCTCGCCGGTGATCGACGCACGCAGCCCGACCTTGCCGTGGATCGCCGGCGCCGACAGTCCCTTCCAGCCCTTCTCGAGGATGAAGCCGCGGATCGCGTCCTTGCCGTTTTCTTCCAGTTTCGCCCACACGACGAACACGTCGGCGATTGGCGAGTTGGTGATCCACATCTTCGCGCCGGACAGCGAATAGCCGCCGGGCACTTTCTTCGCGCGCGTGACCATGCTGCCCGGGTCGGAGCCGTGGTTCGGCTCGGTCAGCCCGAAGCAGCCGATCCATTCGCCGCTGGCGAGCTTCGGCAGGTATTTCTGCTTCTGCGCGTCCGAGCCGAATTCGTGGATCGGCACCATTACGAGCGACGACTGCACGGACATCATCGAGCGGTAGCCGGAGTCGACGCGTTCGACTTCGCGCGCGATCAGCCCGTAGCTCACGTAATTGAGGCCGGGGCCGCCGTATTCTTCCGGAATCGTCGGGCCGAGCAGGCCGAGCTCACCCATCTCGCGGAAGATTTCGGCGTCGGTGCGTTCATGGCGGAACGCCTCGGTGACGCGCGGCGCGAGCTTGTCTTGCGCGTACGCGTACGCGGCATCGCGCACCATCCGCTCTTCTTCGGTCAGTTGCTGGTCGAGCAGCAGCGGATCGTCCCAATGAAAAGTTGCAGCGGTCATCGTTTCATCTCCTGTCGGCCAGAGTTAGCGCTTCAGCGCTTACTCTGGCCCCATGCTTCGCGGTCGGCCAGAGTTAGCGCTTCAGCGCTTACTCTGGCCCCATGCTTCGCGGTCGGTCAGAGTTGGCACTTCAACGCTTACTCGGGTCTCATGCTTCGCGGTCGGCGCAGAGTTAGCGCTTCAGCGCTTACTCGGGTCTCATGCCTTACGGTCGGTCCCGGGTTGGCGCTTCGCTGCCTGGCCCGATGTCTAAAGTTCGCTTGACTATCGTTCCGCTGTGCGGAACAATGTTTTGCAAAACGAACCCAGTGTAGCATCAGATGACGCTTTCAACCATCGACGAAACCACGATCGACGAACGCAAGTTCGTCGTTGCGCTCGCGCGCGGGCTCGACCTGTTGCGCGCATTTCGGCCCGGCGAGACGATGCTCGGCAATCGCGACTTCGCGGAGCGCACCGGGTTGCCGAAGGCGACGGTGAACCGGCTCGCCTATACGCTGACCGTGCTCGGCTACCTGCGCTACGACGAGACGCTCGGAAAGTATGCGCTCGACGCCGGCGTGCTGTCGCTCGGCTACGCGCTGCTGTCCGGCTCGGGGACGCTCGATCTCGCGCGGCCGCACATGCAGGCGCTCGCGCGCGAGATCGGCGCGGCCGTGTCGCTTGGCTGCCGCGACGGGCTCGACATGATCTATCTGGAGACGATCCGCAGCGAAACGGCGCTGACGCTCGGGCTGGCGCCCGGATCGCGGCTGTCGATGCTGACGAGTTCGATGGGGCGCGCGTACCTGGCCGTGCAGCCGGAGGACGTGCGCCGCGCGCTCTATGCGGATCTGCACCGGGCAGCGGGCGGCGCCGCCGACGCGGATGCGCTCGTCGCGGCCGCGCAGGACGCGGTGGCCGAGTTCTCCGATGGCGGATGCTGCTATTCGTTCCGCGCGTGGCACATGGACGTGAACGCGGCGGCCGTGCCGTTTCGCGAGCCGCGCGAGGGGCGCTGGCTGATCCTGAGCTGCAGCGGGCCGGCGTCGTCGATGGACGAGCACGTCTTCCGCACGCAGGTCGGGCCGAAGCTGAAGGCGCTCGCGCAGCGGCTCGGGCAAACGGTCTGAAACGGGCGCCGCGAGCGGCGAGTCACCGAGGTGCTCGGGCACGGGAGAGGCCGCCGCCGGTTGCACTGCGCGCGAACCCCGCTCATCATCGTCTACCCGCTTCCCGACGATGACGAGGTTCGCGATGTCCCACCTGGAAACCATGGAAGGCGGTTGCGCATGCGGAGCGATCCGCTACCGGATCGCCGGCATTCCGACCGACGCAGGCTTTTGCCATTGCCGGCTCTGCCAGCGCACGACGGGCGCGGCGGTCGTCCCGTCGGCTTCCGTGCCGATCGGCGCATTCGAGTATCTGCAGGGTGAGCCGACGATCTATGCGTCGAGCGCGTGGGGCGAGCGGCGCTTTTGCGGCCGCTGCGGTGCGCAGCTCGAATACCGGCTGGCTGTTGCCCCGACGACCGTGGAAATCAACTATGCGACGCTCGACGAACCGTCGCGGCTGCGTCCTGCGTGGCATGTCTGGTATGGGGAGCGTTTCCCGGGCATCGAGATCGGCGACGATCTGCCGAAATACGCCGACGGCGGAAGAGACTAGACCGCAGCCCTCAGCGACGATGCGGCGGCATCGAGCATGCGAGCGCGTTCAACCCCGGCGTGCCGACACCCCGATCCCCACAGCAACACACGCGTTGAATCGAATCCACGATCCGGCGCGGCGCTCCGCGCGCGCCTGCCGCTCCCGCGCGCCGGCAGCCCCCCCGTCGATCAGGCCGTGACGACCTTCGCGAACACCGGCCCCTGCATGAACCGCACGTCGTGCTGGCGCAGCAGCTCGCACTGCGTCTCGTCGACGACGCCGTCGAAAATCAGCGGAATCCGCACACGCTGCGCATACGCGACCAGCGCCTTCACCATCCCGTCGCGCAACGCGATGCCCGCATCCATCTTGATGTAGTCGGGGCGCGCCATCTCCGATTCGACCGCGAGGATCCGGCCCGGGTCGGGCAGCTTGTCCGCGACCTTGAAGCCGTGATGCTGGTAGCTGCGCGTCAGGTAGCCGAGGAAGGTCTTGTGCGCGACCGCGACCGTCGGCAGCTCGATCACGATCCGCTCGGTCGGCAGCCCGAAACGCTGCAGCACCGACGAGAAATGCTTGCCGTGGTCGTACTTCACGCTCTTGAGCAGCCGTTCGTGCACGCGCAGGAACAGCAACCCGTGGCGTTGCGCGCCGAAGAAGTTGATCGCGTGCAGCGCACGCGACAGCCGGTCGATCGCGACGAGCGTCTGGTCGTCGACGGCCGAGTCGACCGGGTCGTGCGGCGCGCCCGTGACCAGCGTGACGGCCTGGAAGCCAAGTTCGTCGCCGTAGCGCTCGATCGCGTCCGCGAACGACGTCGACTGCGGCGCGCCGGGCATCGTCACGTCGTAGATCGGTTCATAGGCGCTCGCGAGCGTACGCTCCGGCAGATTGGCGCACGCGGTGCCGCCCTCGGCGAGCGCAAGGTGTTCCCGCAGATAGGGCAGTTGCCCGGCACGGACAACCAGCTCGGGAATGTTGGGCGGAATCATCGGCGTAGGAAGGAAAAATGGCGGCCGAACGGGCCGCCTCATGTCTTGATATTAGCAGCGCGCGCCCGGCTCGGCTTGGCGTTTCGCTCATATGGTTATCCCGTCCTCGAGCCGATGGCTAGGGTTTACGTTGATTTCACTATTCGTAATTGGTTTTACTATTCGTAAATCCAAGGATTTGTCGCCGATCAAGAAAAGCGGCGTTCGGGCGCCCGGAACGGCGCCGTTTTCCGAATCGAATCAACAGGAAGCAAGGAGCGAGACGTGGCGGTTGACAGGAAATCGACGGAGCAGGGCGGGCCGCGGCAGCGGCCGGAAACGGGCATGAGCGGAACGACGCTGCGCGCGCCGACGCACGGACGGCAGGGCTGAGGAGCGGATGGTGACCATGAGCATCGATTACCAGACGCTGAAGTTCGACTACCGGCCGCGCGCGATGCGGGCCGCCGGCGATGACGCGGCCATCCACCCGGTGATCGTTGTCGGCGCGGGCCCGGTGGGCCTGTCGGCCGCGATCGACCTGGCGCAGCAGGGCGTGCCTGTCGTGCTGCTCGACGACGACGACACGCTGTCGACGGGCTCGCGCGCGATCTGCTTCGCGAAGCGCACACTCGAGATCTTCGACCGGCTCGGCTGCGGCGAGCGCTTCGTCGACAAGGGCGTGAGCTGGCACGTGGGCAAGGTGTTCCTGCAGGACGAACAGCTGTACGCATTCGACCTGCTGCCGGAGGAAGGCCACGCGCGTCCCGCGTTCATCAACCTGCAGCAGTACTACGTCGAAGGCTATCTGGCCGAGCGCGCGTTCGCGCTGCCCAACCTCGACATTCGCTGGAAGCACAAGGTGACGGGTGTCGCGCAATCGTCGGAACACGCCACGCTCACCGTCGAGACGCCGGAAGGCATCGAGACGCTGCGCGCGCAATACGTGATTGCAGCCGACGGCTCGCGCAGTCCGATGCGCGCGGCGATGGGCCTCGAGAGCCGCGGCCGCACGTTCAAGGACCGCTTCCTGATCGCCGACGTGAAGATGAAGGCGGAATTCCCGACCGAGCGCTGGTTCTGGTTCGATCCGCCGTTTCACCGCAACCAGTCGGTGCTGCTGCACCGCCAGCCCGACAACGTGTGGCGCATCGACTTCCAGCTCGGCTGGGACGCCGATCCGGTCGCCGAGAAGCAGCCGGAACGCGTGATCCCGCGCGTGCGCGCGCTGCTCGGGGCGGACGTCGAGTTCGAACTCGAATGGGTGAGCGTCTATACGTTCCGCTGCCAGCGGATGGATACGTTCCGTCATGGCCGCGTGCTGTTCGCGGGCGATTCCGCGCACGGCGTGTCGCCGTTCGGTGCGCGCGGCGCGAACAGCGGCGTGCAGGACGCGGACAACCTCGCATGGAAGCTGAAGCTCGTGCTCGACGGCCGCGCGGACGACCGCCTGCTCGACACCTATGCGAGCGAGCGCGAGTTCGCGGCCGACGAGAACATCCGCAATTCGACGCGCTCGACCGACTTCATCACGCCGAAGAGCGCGGTGTCGCGCGTGTTCCGCGACGCGACGCTGAAGCTTGCGCGCGACTGCGAATTCGCGCGCAAGCTCGTGAACAGCGGCCGCCTGTCGGTGCCGTCCGTGCTGACCGATTCGCCGCTGAATACGCCCGACCGCGATGGCGACGCGTTCGCGTGCGCGATGCGGCCGGGCGCGGCGGCGGCCGATGCGCCGGTGCGTGCACAGGGCGCGTCGGGCTGGCTGCTGCGGCATCTGGGCGACGGCTTCGCGGGCGTGCTGTTCGGGCTGCCGGGCGACGCCGCCGCGCTCGCGCAGGCGCTCGACGGTCTCGCGTTGCCGGTGCGGCCGGTGCTGGTCGTGCCGGCCGGGCATGCGCAAGCGGTGGCCGGCGTCGACGTCGTGGAGGACGTCGACGGCTTCGCCGCGCAACGCTACGACGCGAAGCCCGGCACGTTCTACCTGCTGCGCCCCGACCAGCACGTCTGCGCACGGATGCGCACGCTCGAGCGCCAGGCGATCGCCGATGCACTGGCGCGCGCGAGCTGCGCACGCGGAACACCGCATTGAACATGACAACGACAACGACGCCGACACTGGAGACACCCGTCATGCCCCGACTCGACACCCGCCCGCGCCTGGCCGATCCGGACGCGTTCTACGAAGCGCTGATCGACATGCATCGCGACCTGTCCGACGCCGACAGCCAGCTCGTCAACGCGAAGCTGATCCTGCTGCTCGCGAACCAGATCGGCGATGCCGATGTGCTGCGCGAAGCGATGGCGCTCGCGCGCCAGGGCGTGATGCCGCCCGTGCATCCGGCTGCCGAGGTGGCGCAGTGAGCGCGGCGTCGTACGACGCGCGCGTGCTCGAAGTCGAGCGCGTGATCGACGAGACTCATCGTCCGGGCTTTCACTGGATGCTGCTCGTGTTGTGCGGGCTGTGTCTCGTGATCGACGGCTTCGATGCGCAGGCGATGGGGTATGTCGCGCCGAGCGTGATTGCCGAATGGGGCGTGCCGAAGCAGGCGCTGGGGCCCGTGTTCAGCGCGAGCCTGTTCGGGATGCTCCTCGGCGCGCTCGGGCTGTCGGTGCTGGCCGACCGGATCGGGCGGCGCCCGGTGCTGATCGGCTCGACGCTGTTCTTCGCGGTGACGATGCTCGCGACGCCGTTCGCGGGTTCGATCCCGGTGCTGATGGCGCTGCGCTTCGTCACGGGCCTCGGCCTCGGCTGCATCATGCCGAACGCGATGGCGCTGGTCGGCGAGTTCAGCCCGGCCGCGCATCGCGTGAAGCGGATGATGATCGTGTCGTGCGGCTTCACGCTCGGCGCCGCGATCGGCGGCTTCATCAGCGCCGCGCTGATTCCGGCGCTCGGCTGGCGTTCGGTGTTCTTCGTCGGCGGCGCAGTGCCGCTGGTGCTGACGATCGCGATGCTCGCGCGGCTGCCCGAGTCGCTGCAGTTTCTGGTGCTGAAAGGGCGCGACGCGCAGGCACGCGACTGGCTCGCGCGCTTCGCGCCGCAGGCCGGCATCGACGCCAGCACGCGCCTCGTCGTGCGCGAGCGCGCGGCGAGCGGCGCGCCGGTCGCCGAGCTGTTCCGCCATGGCCGCCTGCCGGTCACGCTGCTGCTGTGGGCCATCAGCTTCATGAACCTGATCGACCTGTACTTCCTGTCGAACTGGCTGCCGACCGTGATGCGCGACGCGGGTTATTCGCCGGGCACGGCGGTGATCGTCGGCACGGTGCTGCAGACGGGCGGCGTGATCGGCACGCTGTCGCTCGGCTGGTTCATCGAACGCTACGGCTTCGTGCGCGTGCTGTTCGCGTGCTTCGCGTGCGCCGCCGTCTCCGTCGGACTGATCGGCTCGGTCGCGCATGCGCTGCCGTGGCTGCTGCTCGTCGTGTTCGCGGGCGGCTTCTGCGTGGTCGGCGGGCAGCCGGCCGTGAATGCGCTCGCGGGCCAGTATTACCCGACGTCGCTGCGCTCGACCGGCATCGGCTGGAGCCTCGGCATCGGCCGCATCGGCTCGGTGCTCGGTCCGCTCGTCGGCGGACAACTGATTGCGCTCAACTGGACCAACGGCGCGCTGTTCCACGCGGCCGCGGTGCCCGTGCTGTGCTCGGCGCTGTTCGTGCTGGGACTGGCCGGCGTAACGCGGCGCAACGGTGCGCAGGCGCCGAACGCCGCCATGAATTGAGGGAGAAAGGAAACGATGACGCTTGACCTGTCGAAACCGGCAACCGCCGGCTACCTGAGCGGTTTCGCGAACGAGTTCGCGACCGAGGCGCTGCCCGGTGCGCTGCCGCACGGCCGCAACTCGCCGCAGCGCGCGCCGTATGGCTTGTATGCGGAGCAGTTGTCGGGCACCGCGTTTACCGCACCGCGCGGCCACAACCGCCGCTCGTGGCTGTACCGGATCCGGCCGGCGGCCGTGCACCGCCCGTTCGAACCGCTCACGGGCCCACAGCGGCTCGTGTCGGAATTCGGCGATTCGGCAGACGTGCCGCCGACGCCGCCGAACCAGCTGCGCTGGGATCCGCTGCCGATGCCGGTCGAGCCGACCGATTTCGTCGAAGGGCTCGTGACGATGGCCGGCAACGGCTCGGCGGCCGCGATGAACGGCTGCGCGATCCACCTGTACGCGGCGAACCGCTCGATGCAGGACCGCTTCTTCTACAGCGCCGACGGCGAACTGCTGATCGTGCCGCAGCAGGGGCGGCTCTTCATTGCGACCGAATTCGGCCGGCTCGATGTCGAGCCGTTCGAGATCGCGGTGATCCCGCGCGGCGTGCGTTTTTCCGTCGCGCTGCCGGACGGCGATGCGCGCGGCTACATCTGCGAGAATTTCGGCGCGCAGCTGCGGCTGCCGGACCTCGGCCCGATCGGTTCGAACGGGCTCGCGAACCCGCGTGACTTCCTGACGCCGCAGGCCGCATACGAGGATCGCGAAGGCGCGTTCGAGCTGGTCGCGAAGCTGAACGGGCGCCTGTGGCGCGCGGACATCGGCCATTCGCCGTTCGACGTCGTCGCGTGGCACGGCAACTACGCACCGTACAAATACGACCTGCGCCTGTTCAACACGATCGGCTCGATCAGCTTCGACCATCCGGATCCGTCGATCTTCCTCGTGCTGCAGTCGCAGAGCGACACGCCGGGCGTCGACTCGATCGACTTCGTGATCTTCCCGCCGCGCTGGCTCGCGGCCGAGGATACGTTCCGCCCGCCCTGGTTCCACCGCAACGTCGCGAGCGAATTCATGGGGCTCGTGCATGGCGCGTACGACGCGAAGGCCGAGGGCTTCGTGCCGGGCGGCGCGAGCCTGCACAACTGCATGTCGGGCCATGGGCCGGACGCGGACACGTTCGAGAAGGCGTCCGCGAGCGACACGGCGAAGCCGCACAAGGTCGACGCGACGATGGCGTTCATGTTCGAAACCCGCACGCTGATCCGGCCGACGCGCTATGCGCTCGACACCGCGCAGCTGCAGGCCGACTACTTCGAATGCTGGCAAGGCATCAAGAAACACTTCAATCCGGAGCAAAAATGAGCGACACCCAAGACTGGCGCGCGACGCTCGACCCGGCTCGCAAGAGCTGGATCGAGACGGCGAACGATCCCGCCTGCGATTTCCCGATCCAGAACCTGCCGTTCGGGATCTTCAGCGATGCGAAGCAGGCGGCGCGCCGTGCGGGCGTCGCGCTCGGCGACCAGATCGTCGATCTCGCCGCGCTCGCGCGTGCGGGCCTCGTGACGCTGCCGGCCGGCGCCGACGTATTCGCCGCGCCGACGCTCAACGCGTTCATCGCGCTCGGCCGCGATGCGTGGCGCAGCGTGCGCGTACAGCTGTCGGACCTGTTCTCGCGCGACAACGCGCGGCTGCGCGACGATGCGGCGCTGCGTGCACAAGTGCTCGTCGCGCAGCGCGACGCGACGTTGCATCTGCCGGTCGATATTCCCGGCTACACCGATTTCTATTCGTCGAAGGAGCATGCGACCAACGTCGGCTCGATGTTCCGCGATCCGAAGAATGCGCTGCTGCCGAACTGGTCGGAGATGCCGATCGGCTACAACGGCCGCGCGTCGTCGGTGGTCGTGAGCGGCACGCCGGTGCGGCGCCCGAACGGGCAATTGAAGCTGCCCGACCAGGAGCGTCCGGTGTTCGGCGCGTGCCGCAAGCTCGACATCGAACTGGAGACGGGTTTCATCGTCGGCCGCGGCAACGCGCTCGGCGAGCCGATCGCGTGCGAGGATGCGGAAGCGCACATCTTCGGGATGGTGCTGCTGAATGACTGGAGCGCGCGCGACATCCAGCAGTGGGAATACGTGCCGCTCGGCCCGTTCAATTCGAAGGGCTTTGCGACGACAATCTCGCCGTGGATCGTCACGCTCGACGCGCTCGAACCGTTCCGCGTCGCGCAGCCCGAGCAGTCGCCGCAGCCGCTCGCGTATCTGCAGCATGCGGGCAAGCATGCGTTCGACATCGCGCTGGAAGTGACGCTGCGCGCGGAGGGGGCCGCCGAAGCGACGTCGATCTGCCGCACCAACTTCAGGCACATGTACTGGACGATGGCGCAGCAGCTCGCACATCACACGGTCGCGGGCTGCAACACGCGCGTCGGCGACCTGATGGGTTCGGGCACGATCAGCGGGCCGACGAAGGATTCGTTCGGGAGCCTGCTCGAACTGACGTGGAACGGCAAGGAGCCGCTCGCGCTGAACGGCGGCGGCAGCCGCGCGTTCCTCGAGGACGGTGACGAGCTCACGCTCGCGGGCTGGTGCCAGGGCGACGGCTATCGCGTCGGCTTCGGCGCGTGTGCCGGCAAGATCCTTCCCGCGCGGAGCGCGTGACGGACTGCGGTTCGACACGTCACGCGTAGTCCGGAAGGACAGGGCGGCCCGCCTTGCGCGGGCCGTTTTAGTTTTGCCGGCGGGTGGTGGTGCGTATGCGCCGATGCATGCAGGTGTGTGACGGTGCGCGACCGTCAGTGTCACTATGTGTGCGTCTGCGTCTGCGTCTGCGCCAACGTCAACGTCAACGCCAACGCCAACGTCAGACCGCGCGCTGCAACGCGGCGCGTCGTTCCCACAGCGCGGCCGCGACGAACGCGGCGACGCAGGCGACCAGCACGCCGATCAGCGCATTGCTCCCCAGCTGCTCCATCAACGCGCCCGCAACCAGCGGGCCGCCGAAGCTCGCGGCGCTCCACGATGCCGACACGAGCGAGCTCGCGGTAACGAGCGCCGCGCCCCGAAAGCGTTCGCCGCACGCGACGAGCGACAGCGTGTAGATGCTGCCGGCCGCCGCGCCGAGCACGAACAGCAGCGGCCAGCACAGCCACGGATTCGCGATCACGAACGGCAGGAGCGGCAGGCCCCCGAGCACGATCCACCCGGCGCCGAGGTGCACGCGTTCGCGGCCGAGCTTGTCCGCGAGCCAGCCGATCGGGAACTGCATCGCCGTGTCGCCGAACAGCATGATCGACGCCAGCAGTACGGCGGTCGCGCTCGCGACGCCGTGATCCATCGCGTAGAGCGGCAGCAGCGACAGCGCGAGCGTATCGAACAGCGCGAAGAAGCCAGTGCCGATGATCAGCGCGGGCATGCGCGGCAGCACGGCGAGCCAGCTGTCGTGTGCAGCGTGATGTGCGTCGTCGCCGGCGAGCGGCGCGCGCCGGATCGTCGCGAGCGTCGGCAGCGCGAGCAGGAACAGCGCGCCGCACAGCGCGAAGCGGATGCTCGTCGCGTCGGCGATCTGGCTGACGAGCACGGGGCCCGCCATCTGGAACAGCGTGAAATTGGTCGCGTAGATCGCGACCACGCGGCCGCGCGTCGAATCGTCGGCGAGCTGGTTGACCCATGCCTCGCCGATCGTGAACAGCAGCATCAGCGCCGCGCCGCACAGCACGCGCAGCACGCCCCACAGAATCAGGTTCGACGTGAACTGCATCAGCGCGGTGGCTGCCGCGAGCAGCACGACCGACACGACGATCGCGTGGCGTGCGCCGATGCGCCGCGCGAGCGCGGTGACGAACGGGACGACCGCGAGGCCGCCCAAGGCCTGCGCGGCCGTCAGCATGCCGACGACGTTGGTGCCGTGTCCGGCTTCGGTCAGTGCGAGCGCGGTGAGCGGCATCGTGGCGCCGGTACCGAGACCGACCACCGCGACGCTCAGGATCAGCGCGAGGAAATCACGATTGAGAATGGCTTTCATCGGCCGCGATGCTACACCGCGGAAGTTGAAAGGTCCATGAAGGCCGTCAGGATCACATGGGGTTGCGTGCGCAACGAACTCGGCGACGCGCGGCTGGCGTGCCGCGCATCAGACAGTCATACGTATCCGGTCGGCCCGCTCACCGGGCGGCGTTCGAGCGACGCCGACCACAGCGTCAGCGCGAGCGCCGCGACGGCCATCGCGGCCCCGACCCACGGCAGGTTCACGAGCGACACGCCGGAGCCGATCGCCATCCCGCCCAGCCACGCACCCGTCGCGTTGCCGAGGTTGAACGCGCCCTGGTTCAGCGTCGACGCGAGGTTCGGCGCATCGCTCGCGCGATCGACGATCAGGATCTGCAGCGGCGGCACGATCGCGAACGCGAGGATGCCCCACACGAAGATCGTCGCGAGCGTCGCGAACGGCAGGTGCATGGTGCCGGCGAACAGCGCGAGGACGATGCCGATCAGCGCGAGCGTCGCGATCAGCGACGGCATCCGGCGCCAGTCGGCGAGCTTGCCGCCGAGCGTGCCGCCGACGGTCAGGCCGAGGCCGAACAGCAGCAGCACGCAGGTGACCTGGTGCGGCGAGAAGCCCGTCACGTCCTCGAGGATCGGCGTGATGTACGTGAACACGCTGAACAGGCTTGCGGACGCGAGCACGCTGATGCCGAGCACCATCAGCACCTGCGGGTGCTTGAGCACGCTGAATTCGCGCGTGATGCTGGTGTCGGGCATCGCGAGATGCTTCGGCAGGCATGCCGCGAGCGCGGCGGCCGCCGCGATGCCGATGCCGGTGACGGCCCAGAACGTCGCGCGCCAGCCGTAGGCCTGGCCGAGCGCGGTGCCGAGCGGCACGCCGAGCACGTTCGCGAGCGTGAGGCCGGTGAACATCAGCGCGATCGCCTGCGCGCGGCGGTTCGGCGCGACGAGGTTGCTCGCGACCACCGAACCGATCCCGAAGAACGCACCGTGGCAGAACGCGGTGACGACCCGCGCGGCCATCAGCACCGCATAGCCGGGCGCGATCGCGCAGAACAGGTTGCCCGCGATGAACAGCCCGATCAGGCCCATCAGCGCGCGCTTGCGCGGCATCTTCGCGGTGACGATCGCGAGGATCGGCGCGCCGATCGTCACGCCGAGCGCGTAGCCCGACACGAGCATCCCGGCGGCCGGGATCGACACGCCGAGGTCGCGGGCGACGTTGGGCAGCAGCCCCATGATCACGAACTCGGTGGTACCGATTCCAAATGCGGCGACGGCAAGGGCGAAAAGAGGTAACGGCATCGCGGTGGGCTACGGAAAAGGCCGCGGCCCGAAGCCGGCGCGGGATGCGCGGGGCGGGCGGGGCGAGAAGACATCAGCCGCGATTCTACTTCAGTGAAAACCCCTATGCTCGGGGCGTAAACAGGTGTTGCCGGCACGCGACGCGGTGCCGGCGCAAGGTGCGCCATCGTGCGGGATTGCGCCGTATCCGGTGGCGCTGGCGTCGAGAAATATCGGGTCGGAGCGAACCCGGCGGCGCAGCCGTTCCGCGCGCGGTGCGTTCGGTCAGTGGTCGGGCAGGGCACCGGTGGGTGTCGCGTCGGCGCGGCCGTCCGGTGCGGCAACCTCGGGCGACGGCGACGATCCGGCGGTCGTGCCGGAGGATGCCGCGCCATCGGCGGCCTGCGTCGCCCGCGCGTCCCAGCCGTTTTCGAACAGGCACGCCTCGATCGGCATCCGCGCGGCCCAGCGCTCTTCCTCGAGCATCGGCTTGGCATAGAACGCGTCGACATGCCCGACGCACAGCACGGCGATCGGCTTCGCGCCGGCCGGCATGCCAAGCAGCGTGCGCAGCCCATCGACGTCGAACAGCGACACCCAGCCCATCCCGAGCCCTTCCGCGCGCGCGGCGAGCCACATGTTCTGGATCGCGCAGGCGGCGGACGCGAGATCCATCTCCGGCAGCGTGCGGCGGCCGAACACGTGGCGCTCGCGATCATCGGTCAGCGCGACGACCAGCAACTCGCCGCATTCGCGCACGCCTTCGACCTTCAGCCGCATGAACTCGTCCTGCCGCTCGCCGAGCGCGTCGGCGGTCGCGCGGCGCTCGGCCTCGACCAGCGCATGAATCGCGGTGCGCAGCGCGGGATCGGTGATGCGGATGAAGCGCCACGGCTGCATGAAGCCGACACTCGGCGCGTGGTGCGCGGCACGCAGCAACCGTGCGAGCGTGGCCGGATCGACGGGCGCCGGCGTGAAGTGGCGCATGTCGCGCCGTTCGAAGATGGCGCGGTAGACCGCGGCAATGGCGGAGTCGTCGAAACGCATGAGCGGCAGAAGCAGGGGGAGGTCGGCGCAACGATAGCAGACACCGCGCGTGCGGCGTTACATCAGTCGAAACAAAATGGCGAATCGTTGAAGGATCGCATGCGCCGAACGAGTGGCATGCCGTGGCTCAGCGACCCGACGTGACGACGTTGGTCGGCGTGCCGGCGTGCCACGCCTCGATGTTCAGCAGCGTCGTGTGCGCGATCTCGGCGAGCGCCTCGCGCGTAAAGAACGCCTGGTGCGACGTGACGATCACGTTCGGGAAGGTCAGCAGGCGCGCGAGCACGTCGTCCTGCAGCGGCAGGTCGGAGTGATCCTCGAAGAACAGGCCGCTTTCCTCCTCGTACACGTCGAGCCCGAGATGGCCGAGCTGGCCGCTCTTGAGCGCGTCGACCAGCGCCTGCGCGTCGACCAGGCCGCCGCGCCCGGTATTGATCAGCATCGCGCCGTGCTTCATCCGTGCGAGCGTCTGCGCGTTGATCAGATGGTGCGTCGACGGCAGCAGCGGGCAGTGCAGGCTGACGATGTCGGCTTGGTGCAGCAGCGCGTCGAGCTCGACGTAGCGCGCGCCGAACGCGATCAGCTCGTCGTCGTACGGCGGCATCGAGTGCGCGAGCACGTGCATGCCGAAGCCCATCATGATCTTCGCGAACACGCTGCCGATCAGGCCGGTGCCGATCACGCCGACGGTCTTGCCGTGCAGGTCGAAGCCGAGCAGGCCGTTCAGCGAGAAGTCGCCTTCACGCGTGCGTGCGACCGCGCGCGGCAGCCGGCGGTTGAGCGCGAGGATCAGCGCGACCGCGTGTTCGGCAACCGCATGCGGTGAATACGCGGGCACGCGCACGACCGCGATGCCGAGCCGCTCGGCGGCCGCCAGGTCGACGTGGTTGAAGCCGGCCGAGCGCAGCGCGATCAGGCGCGTGCCGCCGTCGGCAAGCCGTTCGAGCACGGCCGCGTCGACGGTGTCGTTGACGAACGGACAGACGACTTCATAGCCGTGCGCGAGGATCGCGGTTTCCGCGTCGAGGTGCGACGGCTGGAAGTGCAGCCGATAGCCGAATTGCCGGTTGGCGGCGGTAAACGATTCGTCGTCGTACTGCCGGCTGCTGAACAGGATCACGCGCACGCTGCACCTCCGATGGCTGTCGCGTGCAGTTTACTGCAGGCCCGTCTGTCGGCCCGTGACGATATCGACGCGCTCGGGCGTGCGCAGGAAGCCGTAGCCTGCCCGCTCGCGGGCCGCCTGCACGCCGAAATGCTCGAGTGCGTGCTCGACGAAGCTGCGCGTGCGGGCCGGCACGTACTGGCGGTTCGGGTAGACGAGCGACAACTGCGCGTCCGGGTCGTCGATCCGGTAGGCGGGCAACAGCCGCACGAGCGTGCCGGTGGCGAGCGCGTCGGCGACGCACGGCTCGGGCAGCACCGCGATGCCGGACCCGGCGACGGCCGCCGCCTGCACGAGCGCCAGCTGGTTGACCGTGCAGGTCGGGCGCACCGTGATCGAATGCGTGGCGCCGTCGTGGCCGACCAGCCGCCACGCGGGCGCATGCTGGTGCGGCGCGAGTGCGACCCAGTCGTGGCCCGGCAGGTCGTCGGGCGTGCGCGGCTCGCCGCGCCGTTCGAGATAGGCGGGCGCCGCGCACGCGACGAACGGGTTCGGCGCGAGGGCGTGGCCGATCAGCGTCGGGTTGCCATCGAGCCGGTTGCCGGTCACGATCCCGACGTCGTAACCCGAGTCAAGCACGTCGAGCGGCCCTTCGGCGACAGTGAGCTGCACACGCAGTTCGGGGTAACGGTGCCGGAAACTGCTGACGAGCGGCGTCAGCGCGGGCGGCGACAGCAGGCCCGACGCGACGACCCGCAGCGTGCCGGCCGGCTCGCGCACCGCATGTGCGACGGACGCCTCGAGATGATCGAATTCCTCGAGTAGCGCACGGCAGCCGTCGAGGTAGCGCAGGCCGGCCTCGGTCAGCGACAGGTTGCGCGTGGTGCGGTGGATCAGCCGCGTGTTCAGGTGAGACTCGAGCATCGCGATCGAACGCGTGACGAGCGCATTGGACACGCCTAGATGGTGCGCCGCGCGCCGGAAGCTCTGCTGCTCGGCGACGCAGACGAACACACGCATGGTCTGAATCTGGTTCATGGCTCGCGAATTTCTGGCCCGGTTGAGTGATTTTGGTGGTGATTTTTCGATGCGCGACCTGAAAAACCGTCGCGCGACACTCGGTTCTCGTTCGTATCGAAAAATCGGTTTTCGATTCTGCAGACGATTGTTCATTACGGAAGTGATATCCGTCAACCTGAGAAAAGGGGCGGGTTGCGTAAAATCGAAATCGCGGGTACCTATTTAACGGATCGGGGTCGCCGGTGTGCACCGGGGTTAGCCGGAAGTGTATTGAGGAAAACTGCCGCGTATTCGAATTTATTCAATGTAAATCAATGTGTTGTGCGTGATCGGGTGAAGCCGGGTGCGGTAATGGATGAAATCGGTCACCAATAGATGCTGCGGTAATGGATGTTTTTGTGCAGGTCCGGTTTTCGTGGGAGGATTCCAGTCGCGCGATTTTTAGCGTGATGGCCGGTATTTCGGTCGATGCGTGCGTCGTGCTGAACTCGGGCATCAAGATGCGCGTCCCAATATTGCTGCAGAAAATCACGGGCATCGAGCAGCCGTTGGAACCGTTCCGCATGCGGCCGGCAATGCCGCGGCAATACGAAACCCGGTCATGCGATGCAGGCGCGGCGGACTGGCCCGGTCCGGCGACCGGGCCAGCGTCACGCTGTCCGGCCGCGCGCGCCTCTTGCGCGCGGGCGCGGAACGCGGAATGATCGATCAGTTCGCCGTGCCGTGCGGCGAACGACGTCCGAGCGTTTTCCTCCTTCCTCGTTTACCTGCCATGTCCATCGATCATTCGCCGATTCCCTGTCCCGTCGTCGTGCCGCTCGACGCGATCCTGCCCGAAGAACCGCTGCTGATGATGGGGGCCGGCCCGGTCCCGATCCCGGCCGCCGTCGCGAAGGCGAACACGATCGTGATCAACCACCTCGGCGCGACGATGGCGAAGATCATCGAGCAGGTGAAGGAGATGGCGCGCTACGTGTTCCAGACCCGCACGAAGTGGGTGCTCGGTGTCGCCGGCCCCGGTTCCGCCGCGATGGAAATGGCGATCTCGAACCTTGCGTGGCGCGGCACGCGCGTGCTCTCGATCCGCAACGGCTTCTTCAGTGCGCGGATGGCCGAGATGGCCACGCGCGTCGGTGCCGACGTCGCGACGCTCGAAGTGGCCGACCGCTCGGTCGCGAGCCTCGACGAGATCGCGGACGCGATCGCACGCGAGCGGCCCGAGATCGTCACGATCGTGCAGGGCGAGACGTCGAACACCGTGTGGAACCGCGACCTGCGCGACATCGCGGCGCTCGCGAAGGCGGCCGGCGCGCTGGTCGTCGTCGACGCGGTGTGCACGCTGTCGACGATGCCGCTCGAGATGGACGCGTGGGGCATCGACGCGGTGATCACCGGCGGCCAGAAGGGGCTGTCGTCGATCCCCGGCGTGTCGCTGATCGCATTCTCCGACGCCGCGTGGGAGCGGATGAAGCAGCGTCCGGAACCGAACGCGCACTGGTGCCTCGACATGGCGCTCGCGGAGAACTTCTGGCACAACGCGGGCTATCACTACACGGCACCGGTGTCGGGCGTGCTCGCGCTGCACGAGGCGCTGCGGCTCGTCTGCGCGGAGACGCTCGAAAGCCGCTTCGCGCGGCATCTGCGCTGCTCGCTCGCGCTGCAGGCGGGCGTCGAGGCGATGGGCCTCGCGCTCTATGCGCCGAAGGACTGCCGGCTCAATTCGGTGGTCGGGATCGAGACACCCGAAGGGCTGACGCCCGGGATGGTGTGCGGCCATATCTCGAAGCAGTATCAGGTCGAGATCTCGGGCTCGTTCGGGCTGCCGATCGTGCGGATCGGCCAGATGGGCGAACAGTGCCGCGAACACAACCTGTTCCGCACGCTGCATGCATTCGGCCGCACGATGGTCGATCTGAAGGTGCCGGTCGACCTGCCTGCCGGCGTGGCCGCGCTCGAGCAGGAACTGTCGCAGCGGGGCGCGTAAGCGGGGAGACGGTCGTGCCGGGGGTGCGGGGCGCAGCCGGCCGTTGAACGACGCGCGCGGCGCTCAGCCGCCCTGCATCGCGCGCCGGTACGCGTTCGGCGTCGTGCCGTGCGCATCGCGAAAGCGATGGCTGAAGTGGCCGGGGTTCGCGTAGCCGCATTCGGCCGCGACCTGCGCGAGCGGCAGCGCCGTCGTGCGCAGCAGCAGGCGCGCCCGTGCGAGCCGCTGCTCGGCCACCCACGCGTGCGGCGCGCGGCCGAACGACAGCCGGAACATCCGCGAGAAGTGGTATTCGGACAGTGCGGCGACGTCCGCCAGTTCGCCGAGCGTCAGCGGCTGCGACAGGTAGCTGTCGATGTAGTCGCGCACGCGGCGGCGCACGGCCGGCGCGAGCCCGCCGCGGAACGGCACGTCGGTGCGCGTCGTGCTCTGGCCGCGCAGCAGCAGGCTCAGCACGTCGTGCGCGGCCTCGTTCACGCGCAGCCGCCCGTCGGCATCGTCCCAGCGCTCCAGCGCAAGCGAACGGAACTGCGCCGCGACGCGCGCATCCTCGAAATAGGTGCGGTCGGCGAGCTTCAGCTCGCGCGGCTCGCGGTCGAGTTCGCGGATCGCGCGCTGCGTGAAGTGCTCGGGCAGGAAGTACAGGTGGATGAAGTGCATCTCGCCGCGCACCCACCAGCGCGATTCATGGTCGCCCGGCAGCGCGCACAGCAGGCTCGGCGCGCCGTAGCGCGGCACGCGTTCGCGCTCCGTCCGGTAGCCGCCGTCGAGATAGCACGACAGCGTATGGTGGCCGGGCTGTTCGTAGATCGTCTCGCTTTCGTCGGTGATGCGTGTCCATTCGGCGATCGCGAGATGGTCGCCCAGCCACGTGAAGCGCTCGAGCGTCGCGTTCGCCTCGGCGAGCGTGCGGCACACCGACTGCAGGCCGAACGGCATCGCACCGCCGGCCAGCGCGGCGGCGTGATCGACGGGTGGGGCGTACAGGGACGAACTCATGGTGCGACGAGTATAAGCGCGTGCGCGGCGCGCCGTGCGGTCGCCCGAAAAAGACAGCAATTCCGGACAATCCGCGCGGGCGGGGCGGCGGCATAGTCGGCGTCCGATTCACTCGTTTCGCTTCGTTGCCGCCATGAACCTGTCGCTTTATTTCGTCACCGTGCTGATCTGGGGCACCACCTGGATCGCGATCAAATGGCAGCTCGGCGCCGTGCCGCCACCCGTGTCGATCGCGTGGCGCTTCTGGCTCGCGGCCGCCGTGCTGTTCGCGCTGCTGCGCGTGATGCGCCGGCCGGTGCGTCCGCCGCGTGAAGCGTGGCGCTACCTCGTCGCGCAGGGCGTCGCGCTGTTCTGCCTGAATTTCCTGTGCTTCTACTACTCGGAGCAGGTCGTGCCGAGCGGCCTCGTCGCGGTGATCTTCTCGACGGCACCGCTGCTGAATTCGATCAACGGCCGGCTGTTCATGGGTCGCCCGCTGCGGCCGTCCGCGATCGCCGGCGCGCTGCTCGGGCTGACCGGCATCGCCTGCCTGTTCTGGCAGCAGATGGCCGGCCACCTCGACGATCACGCGACCTGGACGGGCCTCGCGATCGCGTTCGCGGGCACGATGTGCTTCTCGGCCGGCAACCTGCTGTCGAGCCGGATGCAGTCGATGGGGCTGCATCCGCTCGTGACCAACGGCTGGGCGATGCTGATCGGTGCGGCGATCCTGACGGTCGGCAGCGCGGTGGCCGGGCTGCCGTTCATGATCGACCCGAGCCCGCGCTATCTCGGCGCGCTCGTCTACCTGGCCGTGCCGGGCTCGGTGATCGGGTTCACGGCCTACCTGACCCTCGTCGGCCGGATCGGGCCGGAGCGCGCCGCGTACTGCACGGTGCTGTTCCCGATCGTCGCGCTGGCCGTGTCGACGATCTTCGAGGGCTACCAGTGGTCGCCGCTCGCGGTGATCGGGCTGCTGCTCGTGCTGGCCGGCAATCTCGTCGCATTCGACCTGACGCGCCGGTTGTTTCTGCGCACGGCGTGATCGGCGCGGCCGTCGTGACGGCCGCCGGAAACAAAAAACGCCCGCGCGATGCGGGCGTTTTCCTTTGGACGCCAGGCGGTTCGGCGAACAGCTCGCTCAAGCCGCCGCGCTGCTCCCCGCGACCCGCGCCTGCCGCTGGTACAGCACCATCGACAGCGCGACGCCCGCCGCCGCGGCCGCCGCCGCGAACAGGAACACCTGCGGATAGCCGAACGCGCCGGCCACATAGCCGGCGAGCGGGCCCGTGATGCCGAGTGACAGGTCGAGAAACACCGAATACGCGGACAGCGCCGCGCCGCGGCTCGCCGGCGGCACGAGCGCGACGGCCTCGACGCCGAGCGCCGGGAAGATCAGCGCGAAGCCGAAGCCGGTCAGCGCGGCGCCGACGAGTGCGACGTGCGGCACGGGCGCGAGCCACAGCAGCACGAGGCCCGAACATTCGAACGCGAACGACACGATCGCGACGCGGAAGCCGCCGTAGGTCTTGATCGTGTTCGCGAACAGCAGGCGCGCGCCGATGAACAGCGTGCCGAACACGGTCAGCGACAGCGCCGCGTTCGGCCAGTGGCGCGCCGCGTAGTACAGCGTGACGAAGGTAGCGATCGAACCGAAGCCGGCCGAGCCGAGCGCGAGGCCGAGGCCGTGCGGCAGCACGCGCGTGAACACGCTCGCATACGACATCCGTTCGCCGTGCACGAGCGGCACGGAAGCGATCAGGCGTGCGAGGTAGAAGCCGATCGCGGCGAGCGCGATCACGATCACGCCGATCAGCGCCGGATTCAGCGTATGCGCGATCGCGACGCCGACGGGCGCACCGAGCGCGAGCGCGCCGTAGGTCGCGATGCCGTTCCACGAGATCACCTTCGCGTTGTGCGCGACGCCGACCCGTCCGATGCCCCACAGGATCGCACCGGTGCCGCACAGACTTTCGCCGACGCCGAGCACGAGCCGGCTCGCGACCAGCAGCACGAGGCTCGCGACCGGCCAGTGGGCCAGCAGCAGCGCGACGAGCAGCAGTACGCCCGACACGCCGCAGCCGATCAGGCCGCGCAACACCGTCTGCTTCGGCCCGAGCGTATCGGCAAAGCGCCCGGCGAGCGGGCGCGAGGCGAGCGTCGCGAAATACTGGACGCTGATCGCGCCGCCCGCGACGATCGCGGAGAAGCCGAGGTCGTCGTGGACGAAGCCCGGCAGCACGGCGAGCGGCAGGCCGATGGTCAGGTAGCAGATGAACGTGAAGCAGACGACGGACACGATCTGCAGCGTGACGGCAAACCCGCTGCGCGGCGGTGTGGCGGAATCGGATGACATGGGGTCGGATCGAATGGGCGAAACGGAACGGAAGGCGGCGAAAAACGGAATCGGGATTTTCCCATGGAACCGGTTTTCACGCAGGTACCATTTAGTTAATCGCGACCCGTTTTCGGCGCTGAAGAATCGCTGACGGATCGGTGCGTGCGGGCCTGGAACCCCGGCGGGGCAGGGCGCGCCATGCCTTCCGGGCGGCCCCGGCGCTCATATCGCGGCAGCTATATGGGCCCCATGCGTGATGGGCTATGGGTTGCGGAATTTGATGGTGATAGCGTGCAAACTGTCAGAGAAACGTCGGTCGAGCGCCCCGCGCAGGCCGCCTTGCCCCCACTTGAAGAACCATAGAGACATGAGTGAGCCGATCCGCTTCTACCATCGTCACGCGGTCCGCGAAGTCAGCGGCGCGGACGTCACCCGCACCGTGCTGCAGTACCTGCGCGAGGATGCGCACTGCACCGGCACCAAGGAAGGCTGCGCGGAAGGCGACTGCGGCGCGTGCACGGTCGTCGTCGGCGAACTGACCGACGCCGGCGCGGTCGAGTTCAAGGCCGTCAACGCGTGCATCCAGTTCCTGCCGACGCTCGACGGCAAGGCGCTGTTGACGGTGGAAGACCTGCGCCAGCCGGACGGTTCGCTGCATCCGGTGCAGCAGGCGATGGTCGACTGCCACGGCTCGCAATGCGGGTTCTGCACGCCCGGCTTCGTGATGTCGATGTGGGCGCTGTACGAGAAGCACGGCCACGAGGCCAGCGGCGGCGCATGCGCGAAGGTGAAGGATGTGCCGACGCGCACCGAGATCGCCGATGCGCTCACCGGCAACCTGTGCCGCTGCACCGGCTACCGGCCAATCGTCGATGCGGCCGTGCAGATGTTCGATGCGACCGGCGAAGGTGCGTCGGCACCGGTCGACACGGCAGTGCTGGCCCGCACGCTCGCGTCGCTCAAGCGCGACGACACGTTCGACTACACGACGCTCGACGGCGCGCGCTTCGCGGCGCCGCGCACGCTCGACGCGCTGGCCGCGCTGAAGGTCGAGCGCCCGGACGCGCGGCTCCTCGCCGGCAGTACCGACATGGGCCTGTGGGTCACCAAGCAGATGCGCCGTCTCGACGACCTGATCTACGTCGGCCAGATCGCCGAACTGCAGCACGTCGTGCACGGCGACGACTGGATCGAGATCGGCGCGGGCGTGACGGTCGAGAACGGGTATGCGGCACTCGCCGGCACGTATCCGGAACTGACCGAAATGTGGAAGCGCTTCGCGTCGCTGCCGATCCGCAACGCGGGGACGATCGGCGGCAACGTCGCGAACGGCTCGCCGATCGGCGACTCGATGCCGGGCCTGATGGCGCTCGGTGCGCGCGTCGTGCTGCGCGGCGGCGACACGGTACGCGAACTGCCGCTCGAGGCGCTCTACACCGGCTATCAGCAAAAGGACATGGCGCCGCACGAATTCGTCGTCGGCCTGAAGGTGCCGACCCGCACCGGCGCGCGCGCGAAGCTGCAGTTCCGCACCTACAAGTTGTCGAAGCGGTTCGACTCCGACATTTCGGCGGTGTGTGCGGCGTTCGCGTTCATCGCGGACGGCGAACTGATCCGCGAGCCGCGCATCGCGTTCGGTGGGATGGCCGCGACGCCGAAGCGCGCGACGCATACGGAGAGCCTGCTCGACGGCGCGCACTGGCACGAAGCGACCGCGCAGGCCGCGATGCAGGCGCTCGAGCGCGACTACCAGCCGCTCACCGACATGCGTGCGACGAGCGCGTATCGCCTCGATACCGCGAAGAACCTGATGTACCGATTCTGGCTGGAGACGCGCCCGCACGATCCGCTGCCGCCGCAAGCGCTGAACGTGCGTGAAGTGGCCGCCGAAGCCGGCGCCGACGTTGCCGATGCGTCGGCGCGCGTCTGAAGACGGAGAACACCGAACATGAACCAGCAAGCAGAACCGTTCCTGAACACCCTCGACCCGCAGGCCGACGCGGCTCAGGTGCACGTGTCGCGCGCACACGAATCGGCCCACCTGCACGTGAGCGGGCGCGCGACCTACACCGACGACATCCCGCTCGTCGCGGGCACGCTGCACGCGGCGCTCGGGTTGTCCACGAAGCCGCATGCGAAGATCGTGTCGATGAACTTCGACGCGGTGCGCGCGACGCCCGGCGTGGTCGCCGTGTTCACGGCCGACGATATTCCCGGCGTCAACGATTGCGGCCCGATCATCCACGACGATCCGGTGCTCGCCAAGGGCATCGTGCAGTTCGTCGGCCAGCCGATGTTCATCGTCGTCGCGACGTCGCATGAAATCGCGCGGCTTGCCGCGCGCCGCGCGCAGGTCGACTACGAGGAGCTGCCCGCGATCCTGACCGCGCAGGACGCGCGCAAGGCCGAAACCTACGTGATCCCGCCGCTGAAGCTCGCGCGCGGCGACGCGGCCGCGCGGCTGGCCGCCGCGCCACATCGCGAGTCGGGCGAGATGTTGCTCGGCGGCCAGGAGCAGTTCTACCTGGAAGGGCAGATCGCGTACGCGGTGCCGAAGGACGACGACGGCATGCACGTGTACTGTTCGACGCAGCACCCGAGCGAAATGCAGCATCTCGTCGCGCACGTGCTCGGCGTCGCGTCGCACAACGTGCTGGTCGAATGCCGCCGGATGGGCGGCGGGTTCGGCGGCAAGGAATCGCAGTCGGGTCTGTTCGCATGCTGCGCGGCGCTCGCCGCGTGGAAGCTGCTGTGCCCGGTGAAGCTGCGTCCGGATCGCGACGACGACATGATGATCACCGGCAAGCGGCACGACTTCCATTACCGCTTCGACGTCGGCTACGACGACGACGGCCGCCTCGATGGCGTCGCGCTCGACATGACGTCGCGCTGCGGCTTCTCGGCGGACCTGTCGGGCCCGGTGATGACGCGCGCGGTGTGCCACTTCGACAACGCGTACTGGCTCGCCGACGTCGACATCGCCGGCTACTGCGGCAAGACCAACACGCAGTCGAACACCGCGTTCCGCGGCTTCGGCGGCCCGCAGGGTGCGTTCGCGATCGAGTACATCCTCGACGACGTCGCGCGCGCACTCGGCCGCGATCCGCTCGACGTGCGCTACGCGAACCTGTACGGCAAGACCGAGCGCAACGTGACGCCTTACGGGCAGACGGTCGAGGACAACGTGCTGCAGGAACTGCTCGGCGAACTCGAGACGACGAGCGACTACCGTGTGCGGCGCGCGGGCGTGCGCGAATTCAACGCACGCAACACGGTGCTGAAGAAGGGCATCGCGCTCACGCCGGTGAAGTTCGGCATCGCGTTCAACGTCACGCACTTCAACCAGGCCGGCGCGCTGGTGCACATCTACACCGACGGCTCGGTGCTCGTGAACCACGGCGGCACGGAAATGGGACAGGGGCTCAACACGAAGGTCGCGCAGGTCGTCGCGCACGAGCTCGGCATCCGCTTCGGCCGGATCCGCGTGACGGCGACCGACACGAGCAAGGTCGCGAACACGTCCGCGACGGCCGCGTCGACGGGCTCCGACCTGAACGGCAAGGCCGCGCAGGATGCGGCGCGCCAGCTGCGCGACCGCCTCGCGGTATTCGCGGCGAAGCAGTTCGGCGACGGCAAGGTCGATGCGGCCGACGTGAAGTTCGGCAACGACTTCGTGTGGATCGGCGGCGCGAGCGTGCCGTTCGGCGAAGTGATTGCGAAGGCGTACCTCGCGCGCGTGCAGTTGTGGTCCGACGGTTTCTACGCGACGCCGAAGCTGCACTGGGATCAGTCGAAGCTGCAGGGCCGGCCGTTCTACTACTACTCGTACGGCGCGGCGGTGTCGGAAGTCGTGATCGACACGCTGACGGGCGAGATGCGCACGCTGCGCGTCGACGCGCTGCACGACGTGGGCGCATCGCTGAACCCGGCGATCGACATCGGCCAGGTCGAAGGCGCGTTCATCCAGGGGATGGGCTGGCTCACGACCGAGGAGCTGTGGTGGAACGCGGGCGGCAAGCTGATGACGCACGCGCCGTCCACGTACAAGATTCCGACGGTGAACGACACGCCGCCCGAGTTCAACGTGCGGCTGTTCCAGAACCGCAACGTGGAAGACAGCATCCACCGGTCGAAGGCCGTCGGCGAGCCGCCGCTGCTGCTGCCGTTCTCGGTGTTCTTCGCGGTGCGCGACGCGATTGCCGCGGTCGGCGACTACCGGGTGAATCCGCCGCTCGACGCGCCGGCCACCGGCGAGTCGATCCTGCGCGCGGTACGTGCGGTGCGTGCGGCGAGCGCCGCGCGGGCAGGCTGAGATGAAGACGGCCCCGACGCTCACTGCGTTCGCCGCCCCCCGCGGGGGCGGTCAGCCTCCTTGGGGCGGCCCGGCGGAGACTGACATGAACGAGCCCGCTCACGAGCCCGCACGTTCGCCGCGTGCCGCGTCGCATGCGCCCGTCGCCGGGTGCGACGGCGCGTGCGGCACCACGCCCGCGCAGACGTTCGCGCCAGGCACCGGGCAGCGTAACCGCGTGACCGTCGCGCCGCCGCCGATGCACATCGTGCTGTTCGGCGCGGGGCACGTCGGTCACGCACTCGTCACGTTGCTCGGCGCATTGCCGTGTGTCGTGCAGTGGGTCGATACGCGCGACGAGCTGTTCCCGGACGAATGTCCGCCGAACGTGCAGCCGGAGCCGACCGATATACCCGAGGCCGTCGTCGACGCGGCGCCGCCCGGTGCGTACTTCCTCGTGATGACGCACAACCACGCGCTCGACTTCTCGCTCGCCGCGCAGATCATGCGGCGGCGCGACTTCGCGTACTTCGGGATGATCGGTTCGCGCACCAAGCGCGTGAAGTTCGAGCGCCGGCTCGCCGCACGCGGCGTCGATCCGGCGCGGCTCACCGAGATGGTGTGTCCGATCGGCGTCGCGGGCATCGTCGACAAGGCGCCCGGCGCGATCGCGGTGGCCGTCTGCGCGGAACTGCTGCAGGCCCGCTCGGGCATGCCGGTGGCCAATGCGAAGGCGGCCGCGGCGGGACGCGTGCGCGATGACGTGAGCTGCGCGCGCTGACGACGCGCAGCCGATACACGCGGCGCACTTCGGCGCGTTTTTGCCTACACTGCACGGATCGCGCGGCATCGGGCCGCGCGTCCTTTCGTGCAGGCACCATGTCCGATCATCAGGTCTATCTCGACGCGCTCGATGCGAGCCTCGTCGTCATCGAGCGCTGGCTGTCCGGCACCGATACTTCACCCGCGGCGCTCGATGCGCTGCTTGCACCTTTCTCTGCCGAATTCACGATGATCATGACCGACGGGCGCGCGTTCGACCGCGATGGCACGCGCGCGTTGTTCGCGGCGCTCGGCGGCGCGAAGCCGGGGCTGCGCATCGCACTGTCGGACGTTCGCGTGCTCTTGGCCGACGCGTCGCATGCGGTGCTCACCTATCTCGAAGCGCAGCGGGCGGCGTCGGGCGAACTGCCCGCGCGTCGCGCGACCGCCGTGTTCGCGCGCGATGCGGCAGGCGTCGTGCGCTGGACCCATCTGCAGGAAACCTTCTGCACGGCCTGAGCGGCCACGCCGCATGATCCCGCGCGGGCCATCCCGTGCCGGTTCGGCGCCGGTTCAGCGCTTGCGGCCGCGTGCGGCCGTCAGCTCGTCGGACACGCTCTGCATCAGCGCGCACAGCCACGCGATGTCGGTCGGGCGATCGGGGTGCGGGTGCGTGAGCAGGTAGCTCTTGATGCGCGGGAACGGCACGGGCGGCGTGACGACGACGAGCGGCAGCAGCTGCGCATAGTGTGTCGCGAAGCGGCGCGTCGTCGTGAAGATCAGGTCCGACTGCAGCAGCACCTGCGGCACGATCCCGAAGTACGGCAGCGTCGTCACGATCCGCCGCGTGAGGCGGGCGCGGGCCAGGCCGATCTCGATCGCGTTGCGCTTGTCGCCGGTGTACGGCGTCGGCGCGACGTGCGCGGCCGACGCGTATGCTTCGCGCGTGAGCGGTTCACGGGCGAGCGGATGCGCGTCGCGCATCAGGCACACGATCGTGTCGGAGAACAGGTCCTGGCGTGCGAACTGCGGGTCGGGCTTCGGCCAGTTGCCGATCACGAGATCGAGTGCGCCCGATTCGAGTGCCTCCGCGTGATCGAGCGCGGGATTCAGCGAGTCGATTTCCAGATGCGCATGCGGCGCCGCGTCGCGAAAGCGCTCGATCAGCGTCGGCATGAAGAAATCGTTCAGGTAGTCGGGCGCGGCGACGCGGAACGTGCGTCGCGCGGACGCCGGGTCGAAGTCGCCGTGCGGCGTCGCGATGAAGTCGACCTCGCGCAGCGCGCGCGACGCCGCGCCGAGCAGCGACGCGCCGTACTCGGTCGGTACCATCCCGGACTTGCCGCGCACGAGAATCGGGTCGTTCAGCGTCTCGCGCAGCTTGCGCAGCGCGGTGCTGATCGCGGGCTGGGTCTGGTTCAGCCGCAGCGCTGCCTGCGTGACGCTGCGCTCGAGCAGCAGCGTGCGCAATACGCGCACGAGCCAGATATCGAGCGAGGCAGTACGGTCGTCGTCTTCCATCGGGGCGGGGTGATTCAGGCGAAGCGTAACCTTACCGCAGCCGCGCGTTCGCGTGCGTGATACCGGCCATCACACGCGCCCCTTCGGCAGCATGCTGATCCGCTTGACCTCGTGCGACTCGAGCCAGTTCGGCGTGCGCGCGCAGTACAGCAGCATCGGCAGCGCGTCCTCGCCCCAGAACAGCTGCTGGTTCAGCCAGAAGGTCGGTACGCCGAACACGCCGAGCGCGATCGCGTCGTCGGTGTTGCGGCGCAACTGTGCGCTCGTTTCCTCGAATTCGATCAGCTCGTCGCCGTGCCCGACGCCGACGCGCTCGCACAGCGCCGCGAACCCGTCCGGCGTCGACGGATCGTTGCCGTCGTGCCAGATGAAGCGGAACATTTCCAGCACGGTCGCGATGTCGGCGCGCAGCGCGATCGCGAGGCGCAGCACCTTGTCGGAGTCGAACGGATGCGCGGGCGGCATCTTGAAGCGGATGCCGAGCTGTTCGGCGCGAAACAGCGCGTGACGGTACGTGAACACGCGCTTGGCCGGCACGTCGGCGCTCGAGCGCTGTCCCCAATGGCGCTGCAGGTCGGGCAGCGACACGGCGACGGGTTCGAACGGCACGTCCGGCCACTTGTCGTGCTGTTCGAGCAGCAGGTAGGAGAACGGCGACACGAAGTCGAAGAACCAGGCGGGTTGGGCAGTGTCGAGGCCGGTTGTCATGACGATCTCCAGAGGGTGGGGCGTGCGTGCCTGGGCGGCGGCCTTCATGTTACGCGGCGGTGCGCGGATGCAGTAATGATCGCGGATCGGCCGCTCAGCCGGAACCGGGAGTCGCCCGGGGGGGCTCGCCGGCCGGTGGCGCCGCCGCGCCGCCGCGCGCCGCCGCGAGGCCGCCGGCGCCGGCTGTGCCCGACGCGGCGTCGTGGTCGTGCGCGGTGAGCCGCTCGCGCACGAAGCCGATGTGCTCGCGCAGCACGTAGAACTGCCCCGCATACGCGAGCGGCATCTTCATCCGGTTCACGGCTTCCTCGATGTCGTCGAGTTCGTCGAGCAGCTGGACGCGCTCCTCGGCCGTATGCTCGCCGAGCGCGCGGCGCTCGAGCGCAATCAGCGCGCCGTACCACCGGTAGATGCGCGAACGCACGCGCCAGCCGTACAGCGACGGTACCAGCCGCAGCCCGGGGATCAGCACGACGATCAGCGGCACCACGACGACGAGCAGCCGGTCGACAAGACTCGCGACCCAGAACGGCAGCCGCCGGTACAGGAAAGTCTTGCCGGACTTGTAATAGCGCCCCGCGTCGTCGGACAGCGGGAAGCCGCGCGTGACGGCCGACGGGAATTCACCCGCGTGCTGCAGGATCGTCGCGTGGCCATGCACTTCGCGTGCGGCCTCGATCAGCAGGTCGGACAGCGCGGGGTGCAGCGTATCGCGCGCGACCAGCTCGATCGTGGGCGCGACCGTATGGATGTCGGCGGGCGGCAGGTTGCGGCCGAGATCGTAGACACCCATCGGCAGCGTGATCGCGGTCAGGTACGGAAAGCGCCGCGCGTAGGCCTCGGCTTGGGTAAACGAGTACACGTGCACGCCGGGCGCGCGGAACAGCTTCGCCATCACCGGGATCTGCGTCGAGTCGCCGGACAGGAACGCAGCGTCGATCTTGCCGTCGAGCAGCGCGGTCGCGGCGTCCTCGCCGGCCGTCGGCAGCAGCTCGGTGGAGCCGCCCGGCACGATGCCGTTCATCTTCAGCAGCGCCAGGCTCAATTCGCGCGCGCCGCTGCCCTCCGCGCCGAGCGCGAGCCGCTTGCCCTTGAAGTCGGACAGGCGCGCGGCCACCGGCCCGCGGTACATGATCGCGAGCGGCACGTAACCGATGCTGCCGAGCGATACCAGGTGCTCGTCGCGCTCCTTCGGGCCGATGCCGCTCTGCACGAAGCCGACGTCGACCGGCGCGTTCGGGTTCGACAACCGCGCGAGGTTCTGCGCGGATCCTTCGGATGACTGGACGTCGAGCGTGACGCCGTTCTTCGCGAGGATCGCCTTGTATTTCTGCGCGGCGTTCCAGTAGGTGCTGCCGGGCGGGCCGGACGAAATCACGAGCATGGACGGCGGTGCCGGCTGGATCAGCCTGACCGCGAGCCAGACCGCCGCGACGGCGAGCAGCACGGTGGGGCCGATCGACAGCGCGAGGTCGCGCCACGACACCGCGACGAAGCGGGCGAGGATGCGGCGGGGCGGGCGGGGGCGGGCTGGCTTCATGGAGTCGGCGGATGACACGGGCGTGACGCATCGATGACGGCCGTCGCGGACGAGGCACGCGATGCACGTTCTGGCGGCGATGGTACCCGGTTTCGTCAGGCGTGCGCGAGTCTGATGCCATGGCGCGGCGGCGGACAGGGACGAGCGCGCGGCCGGGCGGCGGTCGGCCGCACGTCAAAAGCTTTGCGCTTCGGCGAGCGCTGGATTACATTGTGCGACGCAGCCGCGCCCGATTCGCGCGCGACCCGGCACGCAATGAGACCGGGCGCGTCCGGCCGGCGGCTGTCCGGCCCGGCCGGCCCGCATTCGCGCGCGCCGGCCGCCGGCCCGTGTCGCCTCTCTCGCATCGCCGTGGAAATCATCGGCCGTCCCGCCCGTTCGCGCGCGGGCCGGCTGCCTTTGGGGGTATCCGGCCGTACTGTGCACGGCCGTTCCGTAGTTACAAGGAGATAGCATGAAGTCGATCGTGTTGAGAGCGTTGGGTGTTGCGGCCGTGGCGGCCTGTTTGTCGGGCAGCGTATACGCGCAGTCGAGCGATGCGGCGGCAACCGAGGCGCCGGCCGCGGCGGCGAGCTCGCCGAAGGCCGCGGCCAAGGCCGCGAAGAAGGCGAGCCGCAAGCTCGGCTACGCGGTGCGCAAGGCGATTACGAAGGCTGGCGGCGTCGACGTGGCGAACCTCGTCGTGCGTTCGAAGGGCGGGGCGATCACGCTGGAGGGCACGGTGCCCGACCAGGCACAGATCGACAAGGCGGAAGAGGCAGCGAAGGGCGTGAGTGGCGTGACGTCGGTCACGAACAAGCTGACGATCCAGCAGCAATGATGCCGGGCGGCGGCGCGCCAGCGCCGCGCGCCCGCTGCCAGGGGGGCCCCGGCGAGCCGGGGCCCGTTTGCGCTTTGGAATGCTCCCTGACCTGCCGCTTTGCGCCAGGCCCCCGAGGGGGTATCCCCCAACCGGACTTCCTTCGGGGCGGAAAACCGTGGGCGGCCCGGCGTTTTCTTGACAGGCCGCGCGCCGCGCACGACGCAGCGGCGGACCGATAACGATATCGAGAGGGCGGCAATGACGACGCACGGGTGGGGCAGTCGGATTCTTTGGGGCGCGGCGCTGGTCGCGATCACGGTGCTCGGCGCCTGCAACGGTGACGATTCGGGCGAGCGCAACCGGCTGCCCGGCTTCGTGTCCGGCAGCGTGCGCACTACCGCCTACGACGGCTCGAGCGACGACCTGCTGACGGCTGGTCTCGGCAAGACGGGCCTTGCCACCGCCACCGCGCCCGGGTTCGCGAATCCGTCCCGGCCGACGAGCGCCGAACTGCGCCGGGTCGCGATCTGGTCGAACTACCGCGCGCTCGTCGACATGAGCGCCAACGGCGGCTACGGCCGCTTCTGGGGGCCGAACGTCGACCTCGACGGCAACGACACGCTCGGCGAAGGCAAGATTCCCGGCACCGAATATCTCGCGTATTCCGACGACGGCAGCGGCCGCAAGAACGTGACGCTGCTCGTGCAGGTGCCCGCGAGCTTCGATCCGGCGCAGCCATGCATCGTCACCGCGACGTCGTCCGGTTCGCGCGGCGTGTATGGCGCGATTTCGGCGGCCGGCGAGTGGGGCCTCAAACGCGGCTGCGCGGTCGCATACAACGACAAGGGCGGCGGCAACGGCGCCCACGAGCTCGGCTCCGACACGATCACGCTGATCGACGGCACGCTCGCCGACGCGGTGCTCGCCGGCAATGCCAGTCTCTTCACCGCCAACGTGACGAGCGGCGACCTGGCCGCGTTCAACAGCCGCTTCCCGAACCGCTATGCGTTCAAGCACGCGCATTCGCAGCAGAATCCCGAGCAGGACTGGGGGCGCGCGACCCTGCAGTCGGTCGAATTCGCCTATTGGGCGCTCAACCAGCAGTTCGGACCGCTGCTCGACAGCTCGAATCACGGCGTGCGCTACCACCCGGGCGACATCACGACGATCGCCGCGTCCGTCAGCAACGGCGGCGGTGCGGCGCTCGCGGCGGCCGAGCAGGACACGCGCCGCTGGATCACCGCGGTCGTGGTCGGCGAGCCGCAGGTCAACGTGCGGATGGCGCCGAATGTGGTCGTGCGCGAGGGCGGCCAGCCGGTGCCGTCGTTCGGCCGGCCGCTGGCCGACTACGCGACGCTCGCGAACCTGCTGGAGCCGTGCGCGGCCGCATCGGCGTCGCTCGCGGGCGCGCCGTACCTGAGCGCGCTGCCGGCCGCCACCACGCAGTCGATCCGCACGCAGCGCTGCGCGACGCTCGCCGCGGCGGGGCTCGTGTCGGGGGCCGATACGCAGAGCCAGGCGGCCGACGCGCTCGCGCAACTGCATGCGGCCGGCTATCTCGCCGATTCCGACCTGCTGCAGGCGCCGATGTGGGATTCGCAGGCGATTCCGGCGATCGCGGTCACCTATGCGAACGCGTATACGCGCTCGCGCGTGACCGACAACCTGTGCAATTTCAGCTTCGCGACGACCAATGCGGCGACGGGCGCGGTCGCGTCGCCCGCCACGTCGCCGATGCCGGCCGTGTTCGGCCTCGGCAATGGCGTGCCGCCGACGGCAGGCGTCAATCTCGTGTTCAACACCGGCGCGGGTGTCGACCACCGGCTCGCGACGCCCGACGCGAGTTTCGCGGGCGCGCTGTGCCTGCGCCAGCTGTGGACCAACGGGACGCTCGACATGCCGGCGAACGTCGACGCGGTGCGCGTGAATGCGAACCTGCAGGGCAAGCCCGCGATCATCGTGCAGGGCCGCAGCGACGCGCTCGTGCCCGTGAATCACGCGTCGCGCGCGTACGCCGCGCAGAACAGCATCAGCGAAGGCGGCCGCAGCCAGCTTGCGTTCTACGAGGTGACGAACGGGCAGCACTTCGATGCGTTCCTGCCCGTCGCGGGCTTCGACACGCGCTTCGTGCCGGTCCACTACTACAACCTGCAGGCGCTGAACCTGATGTGGCGGCACCTGAAGAGCGGCGCCGCGCTGCCGCCGTCGCAGGTGGTCCGCACGGTGCCGCGTGGCGGCACGCCGGGCGCCGCGCCGGCGCTGACGAGCGCGAGCCTGCCGCCGATCTCGGCGTCCCCCGGCGCGAACGCGATCACGACGGGCGCCGGTGCGATCGACGTGCCGCTCTGACCGCGCCCGCCGCGCCGCGATACGGAAGCCGGACTGTCGTCCGGCTTTTTTCTTTTCAGCGTCTGGAATCGGTCCCGCATTGGCCTTCATTGGAATGTCGCGCGCTGTAACAAATTATTACTTTACGGCGGAAAACCCTGAAACTATTATGCGCCGATATTTTCACTTAATTTAATAAATTCCTGTAAAGACAATATTCCTTTCCATATAGTTAATCGATCCTTTCGATTTTATTAAGTTGGCTCGAATTGCGATTGGTCGCCGTTTCGCGATTGATCGGCATTTCGCCGAAGGGGATTGTTCGTCTGTTCGAAGCGAAGGCGCCTTGTCCGGCGGTCTTTGCGGGGGTTGATTTTGCTTGTCGTTTTCAGCGCATGCGGATGGGGGCTGAATTCGCATTGCCGTGCATTATCGAATCGTCGTTCGCAATGGAATTGATTCCATTGTGCGGTTGCGGAATATGGGTGGGGTAAATCGTGCCGGTCGATATTTGTCGATCCGGTAAAAAACTCGGGGTGCATCGCAAAACGAATGCGCTCCCGGTGCGGAGCGCCGGCGCAAATGATCCTTTGCGACCGGCGGTATTTAGTCGGCCTTGAACAATTCGCAAAGGCTTGTGCAGCAAGGCTCGATAGCTGAAACGGTGTTGTGAGATTTGCAAGGC